>JBBSPW010000274.1:0-3848 GCA_038258365.1 Burkholderiales bacterium
ACGCATCGCTGGCGTGCGTTGAACGGGCGCTGAACGATCGCCGAACGAACGCCGATCGGGGGCTGGGTTTCTCGCTCGCTTTCTCTCTCTCTTCTGCTCAGGTGCCCTGAACAGGCTGCGGCGCATGCAGCGCCCGCAGCCGCGGCGCCGCCGCCATCGTGGCCCGGTAGCCGGCATCGATGCAGCGTTCGCGGTACTCGCGCGAGATGCTGGCCCAGTAGCCGAATTCCGGGTGCAGCAGCACATCGGCCAGCATCGCATCGGGGCGGGTCAGCTCGCGTTTGCGGCGGTCGCTTGCGGCATAACCGCTGGCTCCCGGCGGCGCGCGGTCCTCATGCGCCGACGCGTCCACGGCCAGCACCCGAGTGGCGCCCAGGGCGCGCGCCAGCCGCACCGGCAGCGGCATGCGCAGGTCGGCGTCGGCATAACGCTGGCCGTTGATGCGAACCGGCGCGAACTGGCCTTCGATGGCACACGCGGCCTGCACCGCCAACCCCGCCTCGCCCTGACTGAATCCGAAGATCGCGCCATCGGCCAGGCGCTGCACCGCACACACCGCCATCACCGGCAGCGCTTGCAGCAGGCTGCTGCCGGCGCGCTGTTGCAGCTGTTCGTCGATCAGCTCGGCGATGGCCGTGCCGCTGAGCCGCTCTTCGGCGCCGATCGCCAGCCGCGCCAGCCGCCACGCGGGCAGTTCCAGCGCCAGCTCCTCGATGCGGCTGGCCGACAGTCCGCTGGCGCACAGCACGCCCACTGCTGCACCCACCGACGCGCCGACGATCAGGTCCGGCTGCAGCTGCAACTCGGCCAATGCCTTGACCACCCCCACATGGACGAAGCCTCGCGGTCCGCCCGAGCTGAACACCCAGGCGGTGCGCGGCGTTCGGGGCAGCGCCGCGGCGCGCGGTGCGTTCGGCCCATCGTGGTCGCGGTCGGTGGCCAGGCTGCAGCCGGCGAGCAGCGGCGCCGATGCGAGTCCCGACGCCGCCACACCGAAGCCGATGCGCAGCGCCCGCCGGCGGGCCGCATCGGCACCAGCGGCGTGAACCGCAAGCGGCGCGGCAGGCGCCAGCGGTGGGTCGGGCTCTGTCATGCTCGGTGGATGACGGTGTGAGGTCGGTCGACGATCAAACGGGGGTGACGATGAAACGCGAAGCGGGCACGGGCTGGAGGCGCATCGTCGGATGGCTGATGGTGACAGCCGCGGCGCTGCTGACGGGCTGTGGCACCCCCTACGCCACGGTGGCCGACAGCCAGGGCCGGCCGGTGATGCTGCTGGGCTTCGACCCGGTTTCCTATGTCATCGACGGACAACCCAGTCGCGGGTCGCCGCAGTTCGTGGTCGATCTGCCGGGTCGCAGCTACTACTTTGCCAGTGCCGAACACTTGGCGCAGTTCACGGCGCAACCGTCACGCTACGAGCCGCAGTACGGCGGCTTCTGCGCCAGCGGTGCAGCCTATGCCATCAAGCTCGGCAGTGACCCCAGCGCCTGGCAGGTGCGCGACGGCCGCCTGTTCATCTTCGGCGATGTGCTGGGCAAGACCGCCTGGCAGGTCGACCCGGGCTGGAACGTGGCCCATGCCGACCGCTTGTGGTCCGGCATCGAAGCGCGCGGCTGGCGTTTGCAGAGCCTGCTGGCCTATGCGGACAAAGTGCTGCACTACCGCAGCGGAGCGCAGATTCGTGCGCTGTGGCAGGCGCAGCACCCTGGCGAGGACTTTCCCACCTACGACACCGGCGGCATGCTGACCAACCTGTTCGTGAAGCCTCCGGGCTGGCGGGCCGCCGAGGGCCACGGCCAGCCGCCGCTCGGCTATCCGCCCTGAGCCGCACGCGGTCAAGGACAGGCCCGATAGGATCGTTGCATGCAGCACCGCAACACGACCCCAGACTCGCCCTTCAACCCATCGGCGTTCAAGCCATCGACAGTGCCCGCGCTGTCGGCCCGTTATGCCCGCATCCGCGCCGCCACGCTCGAGCTGGCTGCTCCGCTGAGCGAAGCCGACTGCCAGGTGCAATCGATGCCCGATGCCAGTCCTGTCAAATGGCATCTGGCGCACATCACCTGGTTTTTCGAGACCTTCGTGCTCGAACCCCACGAGCCCGACTTCAGGCCCCACCACCCGGCTTTTCGGGTGCTGTTCAACAGCTATTACAACGGCATCGGCGAGCAGCACCCCAGGCCCCAGCGCGGCTTGGTGACCCGGCCTTCGCTGGCCGAGGTGGTGGCGTATCGGGCGGCGGTCGACGAGCGCATGCAGGCGCTGCTGCAGCGTGAGGTGCCGCTGTCCATCGCCGATACGGTGGAGCTCGGCTTGCAACACGAGCAACAGCACCAGGAACTGCTGCTGACCGATGTGCTGCACCTGCTGTCGTGCAATCCGCTGGAGCCTGTCTACCGCCCGCAGTGGCCGTTGGCTGCCGTGGCACCTGCGGCAGCGGGCTGGGTCGATTTCGAAGGCGGCGTGGTCGAGATCGGCAATCACAGCAATGGCTTCGCCTTCGACAACGAAGGTCCGCGCCATGCGCAGCTGCTGCACCCGCATGCGCTGGCGCGGCGCTTGGTGACGCACGGGGAGTGGGCCGACTTCATCGCCGATGGCGGCTACACCGAAGCACGCTGGTGGCTGGCGGCTGGCTGGGACTGGGTGCGCACGCAACGGATCGACGCACCGCTGTATTGGCGGCGCGACAGCGCGGGCGCACCGTGGCACAGCTTCACGCTCCATGGCCGGGTGCCGATCGACCCGCACACGCCGATCACCCACATCAGCTTGTACGAGGCCGATGCGTATGCGCGCTGGCTGTCGGCGCAGAGCGGCGAGACCCTGCGCCTGCCGACCGAGTTCGAGTGGGAACATGCAGCCGCGCCGCTGTTCGACGCCGGCACCGCGAACGGTGTGTCAGGCGGCAATTTCATGGCGTCGAAAGCGCTGCACCCGGTGCCGGCACCGCGCGCGGCGGGCGGTCTCACGCAGATGTTCGGCGATGTCTGGGAATGGACCAGCAGCAGCTACGGCGCCTATCCGGGCTTCAAGTCCTGGGACGGCGCGGTGGGTGAATACAACGCCAAGTTCATGGTCAACCAGACCGTGCTGCGCGGCGGCTCTTGTGCCACGCCGCGCTCGCACATCCGCGCCAGCTACCGCAACTTTTTTCCGGCTGAAGCGCGCTGGCAGTTCAACGGTCTGCGGCTGGCGAAGGATCTGGGCTGAGGTCGGTGGTGGCGGTGGTGGGGTCGATGCGGATCTGCCTCGCCAGGCCGCGTGTGCGGACCCGCACCGCCGGGTCGATCAACTCCCGTTGCACCCAGACCCGAAAGCGCACCGCGCCTGCGTCGGTGTTGCGAGCCAGGTAAGCATCCAGCCCCTGCGCGCTGATGCGCAGCATCTTGGGCGGATGCAGCAAACCCAGCGCTTCGGGCATGGTTTCCTGCAGCACCCGGTCGCGCGGGAAACCCGGCAGCACCTTGCGCACATCGGCCACGCGGATCCAGCGGTCGCCGCTCAGGTCTTCCCGCACATCCAATGCGCGGCCCTTGTAGGCGACATGGCGGCCGCTCAGGTCGCGGTAGGCGATGCGGCGGGCAAGTGTTGCCGATTCACCGACGGCGTCGATCAGCAAGGGTGCGATGCCGAGAGCGGCCAGCGGCGATGCCAGCAGCAAGCCGAAGGCCAGCCCGGTGCGGCCACCGAGCCGCCAGGCGATCCAGGCGACTCCCGCGCCGAGGGTGATGCACAGCAGCGCGCGGACGATCGATGCCCGCACCGCGCTGGCCCGGGTTCAGGACTTGGGCGACAAGCCGCCAGTTGTGCCGTCGGCTCCCCGCTTGGCCTCGGCTTCCTTG
>JBBSPW010000275.1:0-3842 GCA_038258365.1 Burkholderiales bacterium
GCTGCCGAACATCCTGTTCCTGCACTACGCCGACATGACCGACGATCTCGAAGACGAGACCGCGCGCCTCGCGAACTTTCTGGGAGTCGTGCGCTCGACGGCTGACATCAGCGCCTTGGTCGGCCAGGCGCGATTCGGTGCGATGCGGGCCGACGCCGACAATCTGGCCCCCGGATCCAAAGTCGCCGGACGCTGGAAGCTCAACGCCGATTTCTTCCAAAAGGGCCGACGCGGCGAGTGGCGCGAGGTCTTCAGCCCCGAAACCCAGGCGCTCTACGTTGCCGAAACGCGCAACCGCTACGACCACCACCTGCTCTACTGGCTCGAGAACGGCCGCGCCGCCGCCGGCGATCCGAGAACCCTCTGAAGCCGGTCTTCGATGGCTCACCCCAGTGACACCATCGACCAGCGTCTCTCGATTTGAAGCCAGGCTGCTTCGTCCGGCGCTTCAGCTTGCAATCGCAGAGTGGGCTTCTGGACGCCTGCGGTGGCGCCAGGAACAGTTCGGGTGCTGATGTCGAACTCCTGATGGAGATCGAACGGCCACAGGCCTGCCCGGCGGAGATCGGCCTGACGACCGCATCAGAAGCGCATCTGCAGGTTGGCGCCCAATGCCCAGACGCCCTCGCGAACCGATGCCGCGTCGGGGCGCGGCCAGAAGCGCCCGACCACCACGCCGCCGACCAGCCAGTCCTCGTAGACCGGCTGTTCCCAGCGGGCCTGGATGCCCTGATCGGTGGTTGCAGTGCCTGAGTGCTGCCGGCCGCTGGCCAATGCTTCCAGCGACAGCAATCGCTGGGGGCCGAAGCTGCGGTAGACCCCCAGGAGGTTGGACCAGGTGAGGTCGGGTTCGCTCTGGGTGGTGGTGGCCGCGCCCAGCCACCGCACAGAC
Organism: Burkholderiales bacterium; assembly: GCA_038258365.1. GTDB lineage: Bacteria > Pseudomonadota > Gammaproteobacteria > Burkholderiales > Burkholderiaceae_C > Rubrivivax. Next base: position 893 of record JBBSPW010000275.1, read on the forward strand.
AGGGTCGGCGAGACAACGCGCTCGACCGAGGCAGCGGTGGTCGAACCGAGGCGATCTTCGCGGCTGTAGAACACCGTCTGCTTGAAGTCGGCGAGCGTGTGCGCGCCGAGTTGCCATTGGTGACGAAAGCGGGCCTGGGCATAGACATTGAGCCTGCCCCGCACCCCCAGCCGCAGGTCGATCGAGTCGCTGAGGTCTCGCCCGATGCCGGCAAAGAAGGACTGGCTGTCCCGTGGGCGCGTCAGCAACCCGTCTTGGCGGGACAGGGCGCCCGGCGAGTCGGTCAGCACCTCACGGCGGTCGTCGTTGCCGACGAAGAGATAGGTCAGCCGCTCGATGTTCGGCAGCACGAAGCGGGCGTTGAAGCGCACATTGACATCGACAGACTCCCCTTGACGTTGCAGCACACCGACGCTCAGGCGCCCGTCGCTGACCTTCCCGCCGTCCTCGAAGGGTCGGTCGCCGAACCAGCTGTCGACGCCACGTGCCAGCCAGAGCGCGCTCGAGCGCACCGCGTCGCGGGCATCTTCGATGGGACCGCGGGTGCCCGCTTCGCCGCCGGTCGGGGCGGCATCGGATGCGCCGCACAGGCCGGGCAGCGCCATCAACAGGGCCGACATCAGCAGCGTCCGCGACAGGTCAGGAAAGGACATCAGGTGATCGAGGATTCAAGCGCTGGGGGGCAGTGCAGCCCGGGTGTGACCAGCGTGGGGGCGATGGTCGTTCGGCGCTTGACGCAAGTCAACGAACGCGCGACCTGCCCGGCGCTTGCGGCCTCGTGGGTGCTGCGCCAAGGAGCGAAGCCCGTCGGCCCCGGAAACGGCTTCTGCCTCGCTGCCGAGTCACCCAGATGGCCTGCGAGGGTCGGTGCGAGGGATTGCGCCGTTCGCTGCGCAGCAGCGGTGCGCAGCGGCCACTGCGCCTACACGGCCAGACGCCAAGCGCTGATCGACGCGGTCGCCAGCCGGCTCGACGATGCGGCTTCGACACGATTCCTGCTGGCACACGACCCATGGCAACACGCAGACGCTCCTCGTCCTGGGCCACGCTCTTCACCCGCCATGCGTCGATGCTGACCCGTGCCACCTGGCGCGCTGGCGCACGATCCGTCAGCGATGCGTCGAAGCCCAAGCGGGGCAAGCGACAGGCGCCTGCAGGATCGGGAGACTGGCTGCTGGGCGTGGCACTGGGCCCGACCGGGCCCCGAAGCTATCGCCTGTTTCGTCCGGCCGGCATCCCGTTCGGCGAACGGTTGCCGTTGATGGTGATGTTGCATGGCTGCAGCCAGGACGCCAAGAGCTTTGCCGCCAGCACGCGGATGAATGTCGTGGCCGCCCGCGAACGCTTCCTGGTGCTCTATCCGGAGCAGGATCGTCTGTCGAACGCGCAAGGCTGCTGGAACTGGTTCGACACCCAGTCCGGTCGCGCGCACCGCGAGGCTGCATCGATCCTGCTGGCGATCGAACAGGTGTGCATGCTCTACGCTGCGGATCGAGACCGGGTTGCCGTTGCCGGCATGTCTGCGGGCGCCAGCATGGCCGCGTTGCTGGTGACCCGTCACCCCGAGCGGTTCAAGGCCGTGACGATGCACTCTGGCATACCGCCAGGCACGGCCGATTCGGCGCTCTCGGCCATGGGTGCCATGGCCGGCCACCGCAGGACGAAGCCGCTGCGCGCGGCAGCGAACGCGGTGGCAGTCGCCCGGCCGCCGCTGATGGTGATTCACGGCGCCGCCGATGCCGTCGTGTCGGCCACCAACGGCCGCGCCGCTGCGCAGGTCTGGGCCGATGCGTCTGGCGCCCGGGCGGGGGATGAGCGCGAGGTGCAACGAGGCAAGCGGCATCCGATGACGATCACCGACTTCAAGAATCGAGGGATCACCATGGCGACGCTGGTCCAGGTCGACAAGCTCGGTCATGCGTGGAGTGGCGGGGCTGCGAGTGAGCGGTTCGGCGACGGCGATGGGCCGGATGCGTCGCGCATGGTGTGGCGATTCGCCGCCAAGCAGTTTGCGGCAGTCCCGCGATCACGCTGACCCCGTTCAGAAGGGTCATTTGAGCGTTCAGGCGAACGCTCAGCGCGACCCGCCGCCCACTGTGCCCTGGCCGCGCTGGGGGGGTGTCTTCCGGCTGCGCGCCGCTCGCTTGGCCTCTCGCTCGGCATCCAGTTTCTTGGCCTGCGCCACCCACTGCGCGAACTCCTCTGGCGTTTCCAGCGTGATCGGCCCCCAGATGCCGCTGCGGAAGTCGTGGATCGCGATCTCGGCGGCCTTTTGCAGATTCGGCCGGCCGCCCGGCCGCAGCGGCGCGCGCTTGCGGCCGATTTCGGCCAGCACGGCTTCGTCGTTCAGGCCCGAAAGATCACCCAGCTTGTAGCGGGCCTGCAGCCGGTTCGCGTGGTGGCGCAGCAGTTGCGCCAGCAAGGCCAGCGCGACTTCTTCGTCGTCGTAGGCATTGCGGCCCACGGCGCCACTGGCGGCCAGGTGGTAGCCGCCTTGTTCGACCGTCATGCGCGGCCACAACATCCCGGGCGTGTCGTAGAGGTAGAAGTCGTCCTCCAGCGCGATGCGCTGCTCGGTCTTGGTGATGCCTGCCTCGTCCCCGGTCTTGGTCGCGCGCTTGCCGCGCAGCGTGTTGACCAAGGTCGACTTGCCGACGTTGGGGATCCCGCAGATCAGCACCCGCATCGGCTTGGCCATGCCACCGCGCGTGGGTGCGAGGCTTCGGCAGGCGTCGATCAGCTGGCGAGCCGGCGCGGCGGCATAGGCGTCCAGGGCCAGGGCCCGGGTGCCGGCCTGGGCTTGGTGGTGAGCCTGGAAATCGGCCTGGTGATCGGCCTGGTGATCGGCCTGGTGATCGGCCTGGTGATCGGCCTGGTAATCGGCCTGGTAATCGGCCTGGTAATCGGCCTGGTAATCGGCCTGGTAATCGGCCTGGTAATGGGCCAGCCA
>JBBSPW010000276.1:0-3822 GCA_038258365.1 Burkholderiales bacterium
CAACCAGGACGGCACGGTGGTGTGCCACTTCAGGCGAACGATGCTGATCGCGCGCCGCGGCCACAGTGTCGAAGACCAGGTCGGGTATTGAGCGCCATGGCGACTGCTGACAGCGGCTGGAACGCCGACGACGAACGCGCGGTGCTGGACAGCATCGAAGCCTGGGTTGAAAAATCGGTGCGCCCGATCGCGCGCCAGCACGACCTGGCCGACGAGTACCCGCATGCACTGGTCGAACAGATGAAGGAGCTGGGCTTGTTCGGTGCCACCATCGGCACGGCCTACGGCGGGCTCGGTCTTTCCGCCAGCGTCTACGCCAAGATCGTCATCAAGGTGGCATCGGCCTGGATGGCGCCCTCGGGCATCTTCAATTCGCACCTGATCATGGCCAGCGCCATCGAGCGCTTCGGCACCGATGCGCAGAAGGCCGAATTCCTGCCGCGCATGGCCACCGGCGAATTCCGCGGCGGCATCGGCTTGACCGAGCCCAATGCCGGCAGCGACCTGCAGGCGATCCGCACCGTGGCCAAGCGCGATGGCGACCATTACGTGGTCAACGGATCGAAGACCTGGATCACCAACAGCGGCAACGGCCACGGCATCCTGCTGCTGGTCAAGACCGACCCGCAGGCGCAGCCGCGCCACAAGGGCATGAGCCTGTTCATCGCCGAGAAGGGGCCGGGCTACGGGGTTGGCGGCAAGATGAAGAAGCTGGGCTATCGATCGATCGACAGCCACGAGTTGAACTTCGACAACTACCGCATCTCGGCCGACCGCTTGATCGGCGGTGAAGAAGGGCGCGGCTTTGCGCAGGTGGCTGGCGGGCTGGAGCTGGGCCGCATCAATGTGGCGGCGCGAGGTTGCGGCATCGCTCAGGGAGCGCTGGAGCTGGCGCTGCGCTATTCACAACAACGCGAAGCCTTCGGCAAGCGCATCTGCGAGCACCAGGCGGTGCAACTGAAGCTGGCCCAGATGGTGACCCAGGTCGAAGCCAGCAAGCTGTTGATCGAGCAAGCCGCGCGCAAGTACGACGCCGGTGAGCGTTGCGATCTGGAAGCCGCGATGGCCAAATACCACGGCTCTGAAGCCGGGGTGTTCTGCGCGGGCGAAGCCATGCGCATCTTCGGCGGCTACAGCTACAGCACCGAATACGAGATCGAACGCTACTACCGCGACGCGATGCTGATGTGCATCGGCGAAGGCACCAACGAGATCCTGCAAACCATCATCGCCAAACAATTGGTGGCGCGGTATCCGGCTTGAGATGGTGATGGAACAACCGCCCCTGCCCCTGCCTTTGCCCCTGAAAGGCATCCGCATCCTGGCCGTCGAGCAATACGGTGCCGGCCCGTTCGCATCGATGCACCTGGCCGACCTGGGCGCCGAGGTCATCAAGATCGAAACCCCCGGCGGCGGCGATGTATCGCGCGACACCGGACCGCACTTTCTGGGCGATCACGACAGCCACTTCTTCCAGACCTTCAACCGCAACAAGTCCAGTCTGTCACTCGATCTGAAGTCCGACAGTGGCCGGGCGCAGTTTCACCAGTTGGCCGCCGGCAGCGATGCGGTGCTGAACAACCTGCGCGGCGACCAGCCGGCCAAGCTGGGGCTGACACACGCCGCGCTGGCAGCGCACAACCCGCGCATCGTGTGTGCCCACCTCTCGGCCTACGGGCGCGACAACGAACGCGCATCGTGGCCCGGCTACGACTACCTGATGCAGGCCGAAGCCGGCTTCATGCACCTGACGGGCGAGCCTGACGGGCCACCGGCGCGCATGGGCTTGTCGATCGTCGACTACCTCAGCGGCGTCACCCTGGCGGTGGGTTTGCTGGCGGCCTTGCTGGGCGCTCTGAAAACCGGCCGCGGGCGCGATGTCGATGTCAGCCTGTTCGATGTGGCGCTGTTCCAGCTCACCTACCCTGCCACCTGGTACCTGAACGGCGGCCACCGCACCGAACGCCAACCGCGGTCGGCGCATCCGGCCACCGTGCCCTGCCAGTTGTTCGCGAGCGCAGACGGCCATCTGTTTTTGATGTGCATGACCGACAAGTTCTACGCGCTGCTTGCAGCCGAGATCGGCGATGCCGCATTGCTGGAACCGCGCTTCGCCACGCCGGCCTCGCGGCGCGAACACAAAACCGAACTGATCGCCTTGCTGGATGCGCACTTTGCAAAACGCGACACTGCTGCGTGGCTGGCTGCACTCACTGGCAAGCTGCCGATCGCACCGGTGCTGACCCTGCCGCAAGCGCTGGACAACCCCCATGTTCAGCGGGTCGGGATGCTGCAGCCACTGCCGCATCCGGCCGACGCCGGCTTCAGGATGCTGGCGAACCCGATCCGGCTCGATGGGCAGCGGCTGCCAGGCCGGGTGTGCTCGGCGCTGGATGCTGACCGGGAGCGGCTGCTGGGCCGCTGAAAAACGCCCTCAGCCCCGGCTGTTGTTCAGTTGTTCAGTTGTTCAGCCGATCAGCTGTCCTGCGCTGAGTCGTCGCTGCGGCCCAGTTCCTCGGCCCACTGCTCGATCGCTTGCTCGGGCGCACCCGCCAGCGCCTGCACATCCTGATCGACGATGCGCAGGATGCGGGCGATGTAGGCACGGCCCCATTCGTGGCGCGCCGCCTGCGCCGCCGCATCGGGCACGTAGGCATCGATCTCATCGGCTTGCAGCACGCCTTTGGCCACCAGCAGCCGCTCCAGCGTGTCGATGCGTTCACGCGCCACCGACAACTCGCCGGCAATGCCCATCGTGATCGACAGCACCCGCTCCACAGCCGGGTCGTCGAGAAAGAACGGGCGCTTGCCGAGCGCGCGCCGGTTGGCCATCGCCACCGGATCCAGGTCTTCGGGCTGGGGCAGCGCGTCGGCCGTGGTCATGCTGCGGCCTCGACGGCTTTCCCGGCTTTCTCGGCCCCGAAGGCGGTCCACGAAGGCGAACGCCCGTAGTCCTCCTGCCCGCCTTCGCTGCCCGACGGCGCCGGAAACAACGTGCGGTCGGTCTTGGCCTGCATCGTGGTTTCGAAATACGCACCGGGCGCAAATCCGCCCTGCGTCAGCAAGGCATCCAGATCGGCTTCGTGCATGCGGGTCCAGAACGGCTCGTTGTTGTTGTAGGTGTCCCAGTCGCGCATGAAGGCGACGAACGGGTCCATGCCGGCGTATTGCGGCTGCTCCAAGTGCAGGGTCAGACCGCCCGGGCGCAGCACGCGGTGCACCTCTTTCATGATGCGCGGCATCGCAGCGGTGGAGGTTTCGTGCCAGAACATCGCGGTGGTCACCAGGTCGAATGTGCCGTCTTCGAACGGCAGCGCCTCGCCATTGGCTTGCCTGAAGACGATGTTCTCGACACCCAGCGACCTGGCCCGTGCATGGCCGTAGCGCAGCACCGGCGTCGCGGTATCCACCGCCACCACCTCGGCATCGGGGAAAGCCTGTGCCAGCGGCACGGCGTTGTGGCCGATGGTGCAGCCGATGTCCAGCACCCGCTTCGGCTTGAAGCCCGGCCGGTGCTGCTGCAACCAATCGACCACCGCCTGCCCGCCACCATCCGAATAGCGACCGAGCGCACCCGCGGTGGTGACGAACAAGCCGGCGTCGTAGTTGGCACCGGCAGCGATGTCGCGGTCGACGACCTCGGTGTGGTAGCTGCCCGGCATGCAGTGCGTGTCGACCGCGCGGGCATAGCGCGGCTGCTCCACCGACGGGTCCAGTTGCAGGCTGGCTGCGCCCTCGTTGAACCCATCGGCTACCGCGCGCAACTCGGCCAATTGGCGAAACACCACGCTGCGCCCGGCTTGCTGGCGCTGCTCCATCGTG
>JBBSPW010000277.1:0-3795 GCA_038258365.1 Burkholderiales bacterium
CGGCCTCTACAGCGCCGACTTGTTGTCACTGCGGGGCACCGCACCTGTCAGCACCCAGGGCCGTTACACCATTGCCGTCGAGCGCACCGGTGCCGACGGCTTCCGCGCGGTGGCACGGGCCCGCGGCGCACAGAGCGCCGATCGCGACTGTGCCGAGATGACCGTCAACGTGGTGGCCGGGTTTCCGACCACCGGACCCACTGCCACATGCTGGCTGCGATGAGGATGCGCCGAACGCGCCAGCGCCACGGCGGCTTCACGCTGCTGGAGCTCTCCATCACGCTCGCGGTGATGGTGATCCTGGCCACCCTGGCCGTGCCCGGCAGTGCCGCCCGTATCGAACGCGCCCGCCTCGAATCCGCAGCCCAGACGCTGGCCGCGGACCTGGGCAACGCCAGACTGGAAGCCGCGGAGCGCGGCCTGCCGCTGCATGTTCAGCTGCGCGGAGGAGAGGACTGGTGCTGGGCGGTCAGCGCGCAGCCGGGTTGCGATTGCAGCGCACCGGCGGCGTGTCAGATCCACCGCGTCGATGCGGGCCGCGGCGGCCGGCTGAAGCTGCTGGACACCGCACCGGTTCAACTGGAGCCGAGCGGCATCGCCATCACCACCGCAGTCGCCACGTTGCAGTCGGCGAGCGGGGATCGCCTGCGCGTGTCGCTGACCCCACTGGGACGCGCGCGGTTGTGTGTGGACGCCAGCGCCACGCCTGCAGTCTGGCGGTTGCCGGCCTGCTGACCGCGACCGCGACCGCGACCGCGCTCGACCTCAACACAGCTCGGGCACGGGGATCAACGGCGACACGCGCAGCATCCGGGCATGCCCCAACTGGCTGCCGAGCGGGTCGTCGATCTCCGGTTCGGTGTGGAACTCGACCACCAGCGTGGTCAACGGCGCGTCGGCGCCCAGCCCATGGCGGGCCAGCCGCGACTGCAACTCCCCCAGGGCGAACTGTCCTTCGCCGAACAGCAGCGGCCCGGCAGTCTCGGGTTGGCGTTCTGCCCCGTCGCCCGGCGGTGGCCGCAGCGGCACGCGCATCAGCACCAGGTTGCGCCACGCGGCGGCGTCGGCTTGCTGCACGCGCGCATACAGCAACCCCCACAGCCGGGTCTTCGGACCTTCGGGTGGACGCACATGGCGCCCGTCCTGGACCGGCGTCGCGAACGGCGCGCGCACCCGGATCTGGTTGGCATCTCGGAACGCCTGGCACACCAGCGGCGGCGGCGGATGCTGAACCCCCGCAACCCGCAGTGGCGGCCCGAACCGGCCCTGCGCGGTGGACCAGCGAGCACCGACATGGCCCAGGCGAATCTCGTAGGTGAACAGGCTCAGCAGTTCCGGGGAATCCGCATCCAGGCCCTCGGGCAGCGGAACCAGGAAGTGCGCACCGCTGCCCGAAGGCAGCTGCAACTGCTGCATCGCCCGCAACCCTGTGTCGTCGCGGGCTTGTCCAGGCACGATCAAACGCAGCGTTTCGGCGTCCAGTGCCAAGGCCGGCTCGACCGCCTCGGCCAGGGGCTCCCGCGTCAGCAGCGGGTCGGCAGCGCTGGCCAGCACGCGCACGAAGTAGGCGTCGTCAGGGTCGTCTGGCAGAAGCTCGAATTCGAGCCACAGCATGCGCTGTCGCTGCACTGTCGACGAATAGTCCTCGGCGTTCTGGTGCGGCGACAGCGCAATGCCGGCGGAGACCAGGCGCGGAACCTGCACCGGCGGCGTGGTCACCGGCAGCAGGATCGATGCAATGGCGCTGTCCGGTGCCGGCACACCTTCGCGCAGCACGAAGGCGATCTCGTACGACACCGTCGACTCGCTCGGAAACTCGACCGGCTCGCCCGGCGCGCGCGGCATCGGCTTGGGGTCGACGGCATCGATGAACACCCACTGGCTGGACTGCCGACGCGACGCCCGTGCACCGGCTTCGTCGTCCTCTGGGCCAGTGGCTGCCCGAGCGACCGCCGATGGCAGGGTCATCGTGCCGGCCAGCTCGACGACATCGTCCCGATTCGGACGCGACAGCCGACGCGTGACAACGACACCGTCGATGGCCAGCGCGTCCCAGCTCCAGTCCCGCACCAGATCGAATCGCAGCACATGGATCCAGCGCTGGTTCAGCTCGGCATCCGACGCCAACGTCAACGAAGACGCGTCGGGCGCGAGCACATGGCGCAGCGCGGCGGCACAGCCGAAGACCGTGCGCGCACCGGGTCGGCCCGACAGCGTCAGGCCCTGGGCTGCGAGCGCGCTTTCCTGTGCCAGCCTGGCCAGCGGGCGCGGCGTGCCGACCGCGACCCCCGGATCGCGGAAAAAGAAGGCGGCCAACTGCGGCGAGCCGCCCACCAGCCCGTTTTCTGCGCTGCCCGCCGCGCGCAGTTCCACCGTCACCGGCGGTCCGAACCTGGCGGCTGCGGACGCGAAGTACCCGTCATCGCTGCGCCCCACGGCCACCATGACCAACCGCAGGTCGCGCGCCGCCGGCAACGGCAGGGGGCCCTCATCGACCAGCGGCAGGAAGCCATCGAGCCCCGCCATCGGCTGCGGCGCAAGGCTCAAGGTCATCCGGTCCCCGTCGAAGCTGCGCGAGGTCTGGTACAGCGGCCACCAGTCGCTGCGGTCGCCGCGCAGCGCGCGCACTTCCAGCGTGATCTGCAGCTGCAGTACATCGGGGTCGGGCAGCGCCGGTGCGCGCTGGCGAGCGCCGTTGTCGGCCACCGTCGCTTCGAGGTCGGCAAAGCTGTGGGCACCGGTGTAGAGCACTTCGGGGTGGCCGAGACCGGGCTTGGCGATCACGAGCCGCAGGTCGGCGGCTGTCGGGCGCTGCAGCACCTCGACCGCACCGGGTGGGCGGTGGCGCTGAAAGGCGACTTCGCAGGTGTGGTGCGCGTCGCGCTCGCCGTCGTCCGGCGTGGCTTCGTCCGCGGTCGGGCCGCCCCGGCTGAGGTCGGCCAGGCGCACCCGGAAGGCATAGCGGCGGCCGTAGCGCAGCAGCACGTCCTTGTCGCCCAATGGCACGAAGCTTTGCTGGCGATTGAGCCGCGTGCCTTCGAATTCCGGGTCGACCACCAAGGCGGCATGGAGCCGCGTCAGGTCGGGGTCGGTCAGCACCAGCGAACTGCCGCGCCAGGTGCAGAAGTACGGTGGCATCCAGAACGCATCCGACTCGGCGTTGGACACCCGGGTCGGGGCGACCTCGACCAGCGCTTCGCCTTCGTAGGGGCCGATCACCCGCTGACCGATCGCCAGGTCGCCGACGCTCGCCACCCGTTGCAGCGGGTGCCAGCTGTCGTCGCCGTCGTGGTCGGGACTGATATCGCGCACGTCGACGCGGTAACCCGCGGTGCCCATCGCGGCGCTGGTGTCGGCATGCACCTGGCGGTTGAAGCTCTCTGCCAGCTGTTCGTCGTCCCACGCGAGCCGGATCGCGTCGCCATCGCGGTCGCCTTGGCTCGCATGCACGAGCCTCGCGAAGCCGCGGTGGTAGCGCTCGGCTTCACCGTAGGCGTCGTCGGCCACGCCAGCGCCATCGACCGGGAACAGGGCTGCGGCATAGAGGCCGCGGTCGGCCGCCAGCGGCGGCAGTCGTGCGGCCAGCGCACTGACGAGCGCGGGGTCGTCTGCATACGCGCTGCCCGCGGCCAGACCCAGATAAACCCAGCCGCCGCCCGCCAGCAGCCCGGGGTCGGCCAGCGGCACCCGCAGTTCCCCCAACAACCCCACCCCCCCCGCCAGCCGCGGCGGGCGCAGCGGGTGCGCCAGCACCTCGCCCCAGCGCATTTCGGCGCGCAGCGCCAGCGGCGCCAC
>JBBSPW010000278.1:0-3777 GCA_038258365.1 Burkholderiales bacterium
CCGCTCAGGCGTTCCTCCATCCAGTTGATCTCGGTGCTCTCGATCTCGTCGGGCGTGTGCTCGGCCGGCGTCCAGTGGCGACCGGCTTCGAGTGCCACCACGCGCAGGCCTTTTGCAGCCAGTGAAGCCAGCAGCGGCGCGCCGCCGGCGCCGGTGCCGATCACCACCGCGTCGACGGTTTCGTGTTTGCCGTAGAGGCGCATGGCGTCGAGGTTCATCGCGGCCCCGCCTGCAGCGGTTCCCAGGGTTCGCGGGCATCGGCAGCGAGCAGTGTGTAGCCCTGCAGACGCGGTCCGTCGCCTCCGTTGGCATAGCCATCGAAGCCGATCCGCGCCATCGTCGCCGGATGCGCGAGCCAGAGGCGAACGAGATCGCTGCAGGCGTCCTGGAACCACAATTGCATTTGCGCGGCCGAGAGCGGCGGCGTGTCGGCGAGCCGAAGCGGCTCGTCTGCTGCGGGCGCCGTTCGGCCAGCCGCAATCTCGCCGAGTCGGCTGTCCTGCTGATCGGCTGCAAGGTCGGCAAAGCCGTCGAGCTGCTCCAGGGCTTGCGCGTAGGCGACGGCATCGGAGGGCAGTTCGGCGAAGCGCCATCCATCGCCCGTGCCGTCGGCCAGCTGCGCATCGAGCCGCGCCGCCAGATCGATGGTGGGTTCGGTTTGCGGAACAACCCGAGCGGCCAACGCGCGCAAAGTCGATAGCTGCGCTTGTGTCAAAACCGCTGGCACCCGATCGGGATCGTCGGCCAGACCGCGTCGCGCAAGCGCAGCACGCATGCGCTGTGCAACGCGGTCCGAGGCGATGGTGCGGGCATGCGCCAGCGGTGCAGCGGGGGCTCTGCCGGCCTTGTCGAGCCAGAAGCCGCGGATCGCATCGGCGACAGCTGCGGGTTGTTCCAGCGGCAGCAGATGGCCGGCGCCTTCGAGCACCCGGAGTTGGGCCCGCGGATAGACGAGCGCATTCGTGGCCCGCTGCCCTTTGACGCCGAGGGCGTCGCCATCCTCGCTGCCGGCAACGATCAGCGCAGGCAGATCGAGCATGCCGACACGGGCCGACCAGTCTTCCCGGCTGCCGTGCTCCAGCCAGGCTCGCCAGGCCTTCGGCGCGCAGCGCTGCAGATCGTCGACCGCCAGCCGGTCGAGCGCTGCCGGCAACGGCGATCCGATGTTGGCGTCGATGAACTCGCGCGCTGCAGCGGCGTCCAGCGGCCCTTTCGCGGCCCAGCGGATCATCTTCGTGCGCACCGCTTCTGCCATCGGCTCCGGCGATGGCGGCGAGCCCGCCAACAGCACCACACCGGCCAGGCCATAGAGCCCGGGGCCACCGGCCAGTGTGCGGGCGGCGATGATCGAAGCGATCTTGCCGCCCATGCTGTGGCCGACCAGCAGCCAGCGCGCCGCACCCCGCGTCTGCACGATGCCCTCGACATGGGCAACCGTTGCCGCCACATCGGGTGCGACCGGCGGTGTGCCGCCGAAACCCGGCAGATCGATTGCGATGCATTCGAATGTGTCACCAAGCGCTTCGATGACCCCGCCCCAGGCCCGAGCGCTGCCGCCCAGGGCATGACACAGGAAAACAACAGGAAGCTCTGGGATCGCCGGATTCATCTTGCGCCGTCAGGTTGGGTTGGACCGATCATCGTCGGCTTCGGTGTCCACTGATGCGCCGACGGGTGAAGTCGTGCAGTCGGTTGGGTCTTCTGCGGACCGACGGCGCTGCTGATGGTGCGGGTGCCGCACGGGAAACCCGAACGAGAACCTCCAGATAGCCTTCGACCGTCAGCCTGGGTTCGTTGCATCGGAGCCGCCCGTACGGCGTCGCCGCGTCGCTCAGTGCGGCAATGCCATCGCGCAGGCGTGCGCACTCGACCATGCCCATTGGAAGTTGTAGCCGCCGAGCCAGCCGGTGACATCGACCACCTCGCCGATGAAGTACAGGCCCGGCTGCTTCGACTCCATGCTGCGCGACGACAGGTCGCGTGTGTCGATACCGCCAAGCGTGACCTCGGCCTTGCGGTAGCCCTCGGTGCCGATGGGTTCCAGTTCCCAGCCGGCCAGCCGCTCGGCCAACCGGGCCAGCGACTTGTTCGATGCTTCGGCCACCGGGCGCTGCCATTCGGCATCTTGCTGCACCCAGACGTCGGCCAGGCGACTGGGCACCAGGGCGGCCAGTTCATTGGCGATCAGGCGGCGCGAGGTGGCCTTGGCCTTCGTCAACGCAGACCCCAGGTCGGTGCCGGGCGCCAGGTCCAGACGAATCGGCGTGCCCGGTTGCCAGTAGCTGGAAATCTGCAGCACAGCCGGCCCCGACAGCCCGCGGTGGGTGAACAGCAGGTCCTCGACAAACGAGGCACGCACGCGCTGAGCGCCGGTGGTGATGACCACCGGCAGGGCCATGCCGGCCAGGCCGGCGTAGGGCGCCCAGCCGCTGCCATCGAAGGTCAGCGGCACCAGGCCCGGGCGGGGCTCGACGAGGCGCACACCGAACTGCCGGGCCATCCGGTAGCCGAAGTCGGTGGCGCCGATCTGGGGGATCGACAGACCACCGGTGGCGATCACCAGCGCGCGGCTGCGCACGCTGCCGCGGTCGGTGTCGAGCGTGTAGAGCGCGTCGGCACCGTGTCGAATCGCTGTCACCTTGCAGGGCTGCCAGCGCTGCACGCCGCCGGCCTCGGTCTCGCGCAGCAGCATCTGGATCAGGTCGTCGGCCGAGCGGTCGCAGAACAGTTGTCCCTTGTGCTTCTCGTGGAAGGCGATGCCGTGGCCGACGACGAGGGCGACGAAGTCGGCCGGGGTGTAGCGCGACAGGGCCGAGCGGCAGAAGTCCGGGTTGGCGCCGATGAAGTGCTTGTGCGGCGCCTGTGGGTCGAGGTCGCGGTTGCTGAAGTTGGCGCGGCCGCCGCCCGAGATGCGGATCTTCTCGGCCACCTTGTCGCTGTGGTCCAGCAGCAGCACCCGCAAGCCGCGCTGGCCGGCGATGCCGGCGCAGAACAGCCCGGCAGCGCCCGCGCCGACGACAACCGCGTCCCACGGTGCTTCAGGACTGCTCATCGATGGTCGGCCGTGCAGTCGACGCCCAGCGCACTGCGCCATGTGGGGCCGCAACGGTCGGCGCAGATGCCGTGCCGGTGTCGCGCCGACGGTTGGCTGGATTCGTGCATGGTGCGAGTGTGCCGCTTGCAGGCTTGCAAGCTTGCAGCCTGTCCACCGAGCGGAGTCGCGCGTGGCCGTCGCAGCGGCCTGATTGAGGTCCGGCCACCCAGCCGGCATCTGCTTCGACATCGGCCTCAGCATCGGCACGGGCCCGGCATGGGACGATGCGGAATGGACCACGAGCCCTTCGCAGACGCCGCATCCAGCCCAAGCCCAAGCCCAAGCCCGGGCCCATCGCGGCGCCAGGCACAGCACGCGCGTTAACCGAAAGCCCCACGCATGCCCATCCAATGGTTCCCCGGTCACATGCACGCGACGCGCAAAGCCATCGCCGAGCGCATGCCGGAGATCGATGCCGTGATCGAACTGCTGGACGCGCGGTTGCCCGGCTCCAGCGCCAACCCGCTGCTGGCCGAGCTGACGCGCGGCAAGCCCTCGCTCAAGGTTCTGAACAAGCAGGATCTGGCCGACCCGCTGCGGACGGCGCAGTGGCTGGCCCATTACCAGGCCGATTACCAGGCCGATTACCAGGCCGATTACCAGGCCGATCACCAGGCCGATCACCCGGCCGATCACCAGGCCGATTTCCAGGCTCACCACCAAGCCCAGGCCGGCACCCGGGC
>JBBSPW010000279.1:0-3763 GCA_038258365.1 Burkholderiales bacterium
CGTCTGTCCAACGACGCGATGGCCATCATGCTGGGCGCGCGCGGCATCGACACCAACGATGCCTGGATCGTCGACCGCACCGGCATCCGCGCCCGCCATTTTGCCGACGACGGCGTGGTCTGCAGCGACCTGGCCCTGCAGGCCGCGCAACAGGCCCTGGACGCGGCTGGCCGCAGCGCTGCCGATATCGACCTGATCATCGTCGCCACGTCCACGCCCGACATGGTGTTCCCGTCCACCGCCTGCATCCTGCAGCACAAGCTCGGAGCCAACGGCTGCGCCGCGTTCGACCTGCAAGCGGTGTGTTCTGGCTTCGTCTATGCGTTGGCGGTGGCCGATTCGATGATCAAGTCCGGTGCGGCCCGTTGCGCGCTGGTGGTGGGCGCAGAAATCTTCTCGCGCATCCTCGACTTCAACGACCGCAGCACCTGCGTGCTGTTCGGCGATGGCGCTGGCGCGGTTGTGCTGGAAGCCAGTACCGAACCCGGGATTCTCGCGACCGAGCTGCATGCCGACGGCCGCCATGTCGGCATCCTTTGCGTGCCAGGCACTGTGGCCGGAGGTCAGGTGGTGGGCGATCCGCTGTTGAAGATGGACGGCCAGGCGGTTTTCAAGCTGGCCGTGGGCGTGCTGGAAAGCGCCGCGCGCAGCGTGCTGGCCAAGGCCGGCCGAACCGAAGCCGATCTGGACTGGCTGATCCCGCACCAGGCCAACATTCGCATCATGCAGGGCACCGCCAAGAAGCTGAAGCTGCCGCTGGACAAGTTGGTGGCAACCGTGGACGAGCATGGCAACACCTCGGCTGCATCAGTGCCGCTGGCGCTCGACGTGGCGGTGCGCAGCGGCCGCGTCAAGCGCGGTGACACGGTGTTGCTCGAAGGCGTGGGCGGCGGTTTCACTTGGGGCGCGGTGCTGCTCGATTACTGAGCCGTTCTTTCGATCCGCCGCGCGTGAACAAAAAGGTCATCGACTCCATGCCTGCATTCGCTTTCGTCTTCCCCGGCCAGGGGTCGCAGTCGGTCGGCATGCTCGACGGCTTCGGCGACCATCCGGCGGTGCTGCGCACGCTGCAGGAAGCATCGAGCGCCATCGACCTCGATTTGCTCGGCTTGATTCGCAACGGGCCGAAGGAAAGCCTGGACCTCACCGTCCATACCCAGCCTGTGATGTTGGCTGCGGGCATTGCCTGCCTCAACGCCTGGCGCGCCGAGGGCGGTGCCGAGCCGGCGGCAGTGGCGGGACATTCGCTGGGCGAGTACAGCGCGCTGGTCGCAGCGGGTGCGTTGAGCCTGGCCGATGCGATGCCGCTGGTGCGGCTGCGAGCCGAAGCCATGCAGAAGGCGGTGCCGGTGGGCGAGGGCGCGATGGCAGCGATCCTGGGGCTGGATGCCGATGTGGTCAGCAAAGCCTGCGCCGAGATCGAATTGCGAAGCGGCCAGCCGGTGGCGGCCGCCAACTTCAACGATCCGAAGCAGACGGTGATTGCCGGCAGCAAGGCAGCGGTGGACGCAGCCTGCGTTCGGCTCAGGGAAATGGGCGCCAAGCGAGCGTTGCTGCTGGCGGTGTCGGCACCTTTTCATTCGCCTCTGATGCGGCCCGCAGCCGAGGCGCTGCGTGAGCGATTGGCTTCGGTGCCGATCCAGACGCCGCGCCTGCCGGTGGTCAACAACATCGATGTGGCCGTGTGCAGCGACCCCGACGACATCCGTGACGCGCTCTACCGCCAGGCCTTCGGCCCGGTGCGATGGGTCGAGGTGGTGCGGGCCTTGCAAGCGCGCGGGCTGCAGACGGTGATCGAATGCGGTCCCGGCAAGGTGCTGGCCGGGCTCGTCAAGCGGATCGACGCCGACATGACCACCGCCACCATCGCCGACCCGGCCAGTCTGCAGGCGACCATGGCGTTGGTGGCATGAGCGAGTCCGTGTCTGCAGACCAGCCGATGACCGCCCTGGTCACCGGCGCATCCCGAGGCATCGGCCGTGCGGTGGCATTGGCGCTGGCGCATGCGGGCTGCCGCGTGGTCGGCACCGCCACCACCGAGGCCGGCGCCGAACGCATCGGGCTCATGCTGGCGAAACAGGGCGACACGCATGTCGGAACCCCGGGCGGCAGCGGACTCGTGCTGGATGTCACCGATGGCGCGGCGCTGGACGCGGCCATCGAAGGCATCGTCAAGCAGCACGGCGGCTTGCATGTGCTGGTCAACAACGCCGGCATCACCCGCGACATGCTGTCGATGCGCATGAAGGACGAAGACTGGGATGCGGTTCATAACACCAACCTGAAGGCGGTGTTCCGGGCCTGCCGCGCGGCCAGCCGGCCGATGATGAAGCAACGTTTCGGCCGCATCGTCAACATCACTTCTGTGGTGGGGGCGATCGGCAATGCCGGTCAGGCCAACTATGCGGCGGCCAAGGCCGGGGTGGCCGGTTTGTCGCGTGCCCTGGCGCGTGAATTGGGCAGCCGCAACATCACGGTCAACTGCGTGGCGCCCGGTTTCATCGCCACCGACATGACCGACGGTTTGCCCGAGGGCGCTCGCAAGGCGCTGCTGGCGCAGATTCCACTGGCGCGGCTGGGCGAGGTCGAAGAGGTGGCCCATGCGGTGGTGTTTCTGGCCAGCCGCCAAGCCGGCTACATCACCGGCACCGAGTTGCATGTGAACGGCGGCATGTACATGAACTGAGCAATCGAGACCAGCCGAGCCGGAGATCCACCCGTGTGCTGTGCAGTGGGCTGACAAACAGCCCTGCGGCAGGCGGGATTCCCCCGCAGCCAGGCACCCAAAACACGCAACGCCTCACCGGTAGAATCGCCGGTTGTCTGAACGATCCCACTCCCGGAGGAGTCATGAGCGATATCGAAGCGCGAGTCAAGAAAATCATTGCCGAACAACTCGGCGTTCCCGAGTCCGATGTCACCAACGAGAAGGCTTTCGTTGCCGACCTGGGCGCCGACTCGCTCGACACGGTCGAGCTGGTGATGGCACTCGAGGACGAATTCAGCATCGAAATTCCCGATGAGGAAGCCGAAAAGATCACCACGGTGCAGCTGGCCATCGACTACGCGTCGAGCCACCAGAAAGCCTGATCGCGGGCAGCCCACAGATGACCCGCCGGCGCGTCGTCGTCACCGGGCTCGGGCTCGTCAGCCCGGTCGGAAACTCGGTGACCGAAGGCTGGTCGAACCTGGTGGCCGGCAAGACCGGCATCGACTTGATCACGAAGTTCGATGCATCCGCGTTTTCGTGCCGCGTGGCCGGCGAGGTCAAGAACTTCCGGATCGAGGACTACATCCCGGCCAAGGAAGCGCGCCACATGGATGTCTTCATCCACTACGGCATGGCCGCGGCGATTCAGGCGGTGCAGGACGCGGGACTGCCCCATGGCGACACGCTTTCGGAAGCGCAAGCCGAGCGCATCGGTTGCGTGATCGGATCGGGTATCGGCGGCTTGCCGATGATCGAGCAAACCAGCGACGAGTACCGGGCCCGCGGCCCGAGGCGCATCACGCCCTTCTTCGTGCCGGCGTCGATCATCAACATGATCTCGGGTCATGTCTCGATCAAGTACGGTTTCACCGGCCCCAACATGGCCATCGTCACCGCCTGCACCACCGGGCTGCACTGCATCGGTGAAGCGGGTCGCCTGATCGAGTACGGCGATGCCGATGTGATGGTGGCCGGCGGGGCCGAGAGCACCGTCTCGCCGCTCGGCATCGGCGGTTTTGCGGCCGCGCGTGCGCTGTCGACCCGCAACGACGA
>JBBSPW010000280.1:0-3748 GCA_038258365.1 Burkholderiales bacterium
CACGTCCGACAGCAGCCGCGCCGACTTGCCGCCATCGCTGCGCGGGCCGAGCCAGCCCGCGCGCCCGGCGCCATAGCCGATGCCGACCGTCAGGAAGATCGCCAGCAGCTTGTAGAAGACAGCGACTGTCACCGCAGCCGGCTCGGCCGTTTCTCAAGAGCGTGTGACTGTGCCACTCGGCCCGATCCCGGCGGGGAACAGCTGTCCCCGGCTGAGCCTGGGACACTCAGGATGCGGCCTTCTTTGCAGCGGCTTGTTTCACAGCGCTGCCGGTGGCCTTCTTTGCGGCTGTCTTTCCCGCTGTCTTGCCTGCTGCCTTGCCTGCGGGCTTCGCAGGCCGCGGCTCGAACTCGAATCCCACCTTGCCTTCCTTCGCATCCCACGCCAGATACGCCTTGAACTTGCGCCGGGTCTTGTTGCTGACGAAGTTCTCCAGCAAGCTGGTCTTGCCGGTGGCCAGCAGCTTGGTCGCTTCTTCGGGGGGCACCGGTTGTTGCAAGATGATCTTGCCGGTTTTGAAGTCGCAGGTGACCTTTGCGCCGACGCTGTGCTCGCAGAGGTAGTTGCTGCCGAACTCGAACACGCGACCCTTGCATTTGGGGCAGGCGCCCAGGCTCTGCTGGTCGCCAAAGTCCACCGGTTCGCCATCGTTTTCTGCCGCCTTTGCGTCGTCGCCGAAGTCGAACTCCAGTTTCCAGTTGCGTGTCTCGTCGTCGTGCACCAGCTTCAGTTCGGCGGTGAACGGAAAGCCCTTCTTCGACCTGAAGCCTTCCAGCGGTCCGATCTTGTGGTCGTGGATGAAA
The DNA here is from genome assembly GCA_038258365.1 of Burkholderiales bacterium. GTDB lineage: Bacteria > Pseudomonadota > Gammaproteobacteria > Burkholderiales > Burkholderiaceae_C > Rubrivivax. Next base: position 804 of record JBBSPW010000280.1, read on the forward strand.
GCCTCGGCCTCTGCGGTTTCGAAAGCGCGGCCGGCCGGAATCTTCGTGATCGAGAAGCCGCAGCCTTCGTCGTTGCCCGGGTTGGTGTCAGCCACGCCGGTGCACGAGAAGCGGCGGTAGTTCTCCTTGACCACGCCGCCGCAGTTGGGGCAGGGCACCTTGAGCGTGGCGTAGTCACCGGGGATCGTGTCGCGGTCGTATTCCTTGGCCTTCTTGACGATGCGCTCGGCCATCTGCGCGATCTCATCCATGAAGGCCGACCGCGGCAGCCGCCCCTGCTCCATCTCGGACAGTTTGTATTCCCAGTTGCCCGTCAGCTCGGGTTTGGTCAGGTCTTCGATCGCCAAGCCGCGCAGCAGCGTCATCAACTGAAAGGCCTTCGCGGTGGGCACCAGCTCGCGGCCGTCGCGCAGCATGTACTTCTCGGCGATCAGGCCTTCGATGGTTTGCGCGCGGGTTGCCGGAGTGCCGAGGCCTTTCTCTCGCATCGCCTGGCGAAACTCCTCGTCATCGATCAGCTTGCCGGCGCCTTCCATCGCACTCAGCAAGGTGGCTTCGGTGTAGCGCGCCGGCGGCTTGGTTTTCAGCGCATTGGCCGACACGTCTTCCACCCGCACTTGCTCGCCCGCCGCCACCGCCACCAGGTTGGCATCGTCGTCTTGCGCTTCCTTGCCGTACACCGCCAGCCAGCCGGGGTTGACCAGCACCTTGCCATTGGTCTGGAAGGTGTGCTGCTTTCCTTCGTGCGCCACCGTGCTGACGCGGGTCGTGACCATGAACTCGGCCGACGGGTAGAACACCGCAATGAAGCGCTTGACCACCATGTCGTAGAGCTTCAACTCGATCTCCGACAGCGACTTCGGTGCCTGCAAGGTCGGGATGATCGCAAAGTGGTCCGAGACCTTGGCGTTGTCGAACACCCGCTTCGTCGGCTTGATGTAGCCGGCATCGATGCCCTTCTTCGCATGCTGGCGCAGATCGCGCAGGGGCCCCGGCAGGTCTTCCTTGGCCAGCATGCCGAAGGTGTCCTTGACCGTTTGCAGATAGTCCTCAGGCAGCGCGCGCGAATCGGTTCGCGGATAGGTCAGCACCTTGTGTTTTTCGTACAGCGCCTGCGCCAGCGACAGCGTGGTCTTGGCGCTGAAGCCGAAGCGGCTGTTGGCCTCGCGCTGCAACGTCGTCAGGTCGTACAGCAGCGGGCTGGCCTGGGTGCTGGGCTTGGCTTCGTCGACCACGCTGGCCGCTTGCCCGCGCACCGCGGCTGCAATGGCTTCGGCATCGGCTGCATTCCACAAGCGGTCGGCGCGGGCTTCGGGGTCGGGCTCTGCTGCGTCTTTTCCGCCGCCCTTCGGTGCCTTCTTCCACGCCGGGTCGAACCACTTGCCTTCGTATTGACCGGCCACCGCATCGAAGGTGGCCTTGACCTCCCAGTAGGCGCGCGCCACATGGCGGCGGATCTTCTCTTCGCGCTCGACCACGATCGACAGCGTCGGCGTCTGCACCCGACCCACGGTGGTCAGGAAGAAGCCGCCGTCGCGGCTGTTGAAAGCGGTCATCGCGCGGGTGCCGTTGATTCCCACCAGCCAATCGGCTTCGGACCGGCTGCGCGCCGCATCGGCCAGGCCCAGCATCTGCTGGTCGGTGCGCAGGGCGTCGAAGCCGTCGCGGATCGCCTGCGGGGTCATGCTTTGCAGCCACAGCCGAGTGATCGGCTTGCCATGTGCCTTGTCGCCATAGGCATATTGCAGGATCAGGCGAAAGATCAGCTCGCCCTCGCGCCCGGCGTCGCAGGCGTTGATGATCGCGCTCACATCCTTGCGCTTGACCAGCTTGACCACCGCATTCAGCCGCGTCTTGGCCTTGTCGATCGGCGCCACGTCGAAGTGCGGCGGCACCACCGGCAGGTTGGCGAAGCTCCACTTGCCGCGCTTGACGTCGAACTCGTCCGGCGCCTTGATCTCCACCAGATGCCCGACCGCAGAAGTGACGACATGGCTGTCGCTCTCGAAGTATTCGGCATGCTTCTCGAACTTGCCGGCCACGGGGGTCAGCGCGCGGACGATGTCCTGCGCCACGCTCGGCTTCTCGGCAATGATGATCGTTTTGCTCATGGGGTTCCTGGTTCTGGGTGCTGGCGGTGCGTGCCTACAATCCGCCCTCCTCGCGCACACCCGCGCGCGCTCGTACGATTTCAATGTACCGAATGAGCAAGACCTCGCAAGCCGCCGTGCCGGCGTTCGATTCGCCTGCCACCCCTGCGGCTGAGCGGCCGAGGCCTTCCATGCCGCCCGCGGCCACCGACGCGCGGCGCATCCAGGTGCGCCGCAGCAGTGTTCATGGCAAGGGTGTGTTCGTGTTGCAGCCGATCGCGGCCGGCGCCGTGGTGATCGAATACAAGGGCGAGCTGATCACCTGGAAGCAGGCTCTCAAGCGCCACCCGCACGACCCCACCGATCCGAACCACACCTTCTACTTTCACATCGACGACAAGCATGTGATCGACGGCAAGGTGGGCGGCAATGCCTCGCGCTGGATCAACCACGCCTGCGCGCCGAATTGCGAAGCCGAGGAAGACGGCAGCCGGGTCTGGATCAAGGCGCTGCGCGACCTCTATCCGGGCGAAGAGTTGTTCTTCGACTATGGCTTGGTGATCGACGCGCGTCAGACCGTCAAGCTGAAGCGCGAATACGCCTGCCGCTGCGGCAGCCCGATCTGCCGCGGCACGATGCTGGCGCCCAAGCGCCGCCGGGCGGGATGACCGCGTTGCAGCACCTGCAATGGGGCGCCGAAGCGCTGTGGAAACAACTGGAGCCGCTGCTGCCCGGTTTGTCGGTGGAGGTGGTGGCGCGTGTCGATTCGACCAATTCACGCTTGCTGGCCCGCGCCCGCGATGCGGCAGGCCAGCCCGACGCGCCGATCACGGGTCCGGCCGACCTGCAGAGCTG
>JBBSPW010000281.1:0-3722 GCA_038258365.1 Burkholderiales bacterium
GCCACGGTCGCGAAGCGAAAGCCGTCTTTCAACCCCGGAATCTTGCTGGCCTTGATCTCGTTGAGTTCGTGGTCGCCCCGCACCAGCAGCAGCCACAGGGTGCTCTTGACAACCTCGCCGGCGGCGTTCTTCTCTTCGGTGGCCAGAACCAGCGATTTGACGGTGCGCGTGAGCGGCAGCCCGAGCAAGTCAGCCACGGCCGCGCAGGTGCTCTTGCCCGGCGTGGGCGTGTCGGTCAGCGGCTCGGCGGGTGCCGCACGCTCGGCACCCAGCGGCAGCGCTTCGGCGAGTTCGATGTTGGCGGCGTAGTCGCTGTCGGGGCAATAGACGATCGCGTCTTCGCCGGTGTCGGCGATGACCTGGAATTCCTGCGACACATCGCCACCGATGGCACCGCTGTCGGCTGCAACGGCCCGGTAGACCAGCCCCATGCGGTCGAAGATGCGCGTGTAGGCGGCTTGCATGGCCTCGTAACTCTTGCGGCCGGATTCGACATCGCGGTCGAAAGAGTACGCATCCTTCATCGTGAACTCGCGGCCGCGCATGACGCCGAAGCGCGGCCGCCGTTCGTCGCGAAACTTGGTCTGGATGTGATAGAAATTTCGTGGCAACTGCTTGTAGCTGCGCAGCTCTTGGCGGGCGATGTCGGTGATGACCTCTTCGCTGGTGGGCTGGATCACGAAATCGCGGTCGTGGCGGTCTTTGACGCGCAACAGCTCGGGCCCGTAGGCCTGGAAGCGACCCGACTCTTGCCACAGCTCGGCCGGCTGCACCACCGGCATCAGCAACTCGACCGCGCCGGCACGGTCCATCTCTTCTCGGATGATCGCCTCGACCTTGCGGATCACCCGCAGGCCGAGCGGCATGTAGCTGTATATGCCGGCGCCCAAGCGCTTGATCAAGCCGGCGCGCAGCATCAGGCGGTGGCTGGCCACTTCGGCATCGGCGGGCGCTTCCTTGAGCGTGGAAATGAACGTCGCGGAAGCTTTCATGCGGGGGAGCTTTGGGGCATCGTGGATGCCGACGTTTGCGGTGCAGGTCGGCTGTGTGGCAAGCGTCATGTGGGCGCGTGACTCAGGCGCGACGCAGCGAGTGCGGGTTAGCGAGGAAAGCACATTGCACGACAGCGGTGCAATAATGAAAAACAATCCAAAAATCGGGGTTTGATTATGCTCGACCGTGATGGCTTCAGGCCAAACGTCGGCATCATCCTGCTGAACGCTCGCAATCAAGTCTTCTGGGGCAAACGGCTGCGCACCCACTCGTGGCAGTTTCCGCAAGGCGGCATCAAACACGGTGAATCGCCGGAACAGGCGATGTTTCGCGAGTTGCAGGAAGAGGTTGGCCTTCTGCCTGATCATGTGCAGATCGTGGGCCGTACGCGCGACTGGCTGCGCTACGAGGTACCCGAACACTTCATCCGCCGTGACGCGCGGGGCCACTATCGCGGGCAGAAGCAGATCTGGTTTTTGTTGCGCCTGACCGGTCGCGACAGCGACATGAACCTGCGTGCGACCGACCATCCCGAGTTCGATGCCTGGCGCTGGAACGAGTATTGGGTGCCGCTCGAGGTGGTGATCGAGTTCAAGCGCAATGTCTACGAGCTGGCGCTGACCGAACTGGCGCGCTACATGCCGCGGGTGCACCACCAAAATCGCTTTCTGCGCAGCGGGCTGAGGGGCCAGCGCTTCGACAGCGCCGGCCTGCCCGGGGCGACCGTCAGCAACGGCAGCGCCGGGGTCGGTGCAGTGGGATTCAGCCCGGCGGCCAAGCCAGCTGCGGCTGACTGACGACCCGTCCCGGTGATAGCGCGCCAGGCGGAGCGCGGCGGTCCGGGATCGACCTACATCAGCACCAGATTGGTCCGGTGGATCAACTCAGGCTCGTTGGCATAGCCCAGCAGCGCCGCAATTTGCGAAGAAGGCTTGCGCGCGATCAGCCGGGCCTCGGCGGCCGAATAGTTGGCCAGACCGCGCGCCACCTCTGCACCTGCAGCCGACCGCACCACGATGACATCTCCGCGCGCGAACTCGCCGCGCACCTCTTGCACACCGATCGGCAACAGGCTTTTGCCGCCATCTCGCAGCTTGGCAACCGCACCGTCGTCCACCACCACCGTGCCGCGCAGTTGCAGGTGGTCCACCATCCATTGCTTGCGGGCCTGCAGCTTCGGCGTGCGCGCCTGCAGCGTGGTGCCGATGCGCTCACCGGCGGCCAGGCGCAACAGCACATCGGGTTCGCGGCCCCAGGCGATCACGGTGCTGCTGCCGCTGCCGGCAGCGCGCCGCGCGGCCAGCACCTTGGTCAACATGCCGCCCCGACCGAGCGTGGAGCCGGCGCCTCCGGCCATCGCTTCCAGTGACACGTCGCCGGCCATCGCCTCGTCGATGAAGCGGGCCTGGGCGTCCTTGCGCGGATCGGCCGAATAGAGTCCGCGCTGGTCGGTCAGGATGATGTAGGCGTCGGCATCGACCAAGTTGGCCACCAGCGCTCCCAGCGTGTCGTTGTCGCCGAAGCGGATCTCGTCGGTGACCACGCAATCGTTTTCGTTGATGACCGGCACCACCTTCAACGACAGCAGGGTCAGCAAAGCCGAGCGGGCATTCAGGTAACGCTCGCGATCCGACAGGTCGGCATGCGTGAGTAGCACCTGCGCGCTGACCAGCCCATGCTCGGACAGGCACGACTCGTACATGTGCGCAAGACCCATCTGCCCGACCGCTGCTGCAGCTTGCAACTCGGGCAACTCACGCGGGCGTTGCGGCCAACCCAGACGCTTCATGCCTTCGGCGATGGCGCCGCTGGAAACCATCATCACCTCGCGGCCCTGGTGCGCCAGCAACGCCAATTGGCGCGACCAGTTGCCGATCGCTTCGGCATCGACTCCACGGCCGTCGTTGGTGACCAGGCTCGAGCCGACCTTGACGACGATGCGGCGCGCCGACTGGACCACCGACCGCGTGGTGGTGGCCACCGGCACCAACGGCGACTCAACCTCCGGGGTCATGGTGGGGCATCGACCGCCGCATCGAAGCGCGGGTCTGGAAGCACCTCGACCCGCTGGTGCTCGGACACATGCTGGTAGATGCGTTCGACCAGCGGCTGCAGCCCGTCCCGCGCCAAAGCCGAGATCGAGAACACCGGCCCCTTCCAGCGCAGCCGGCGCACATAGTCCTTGACGCGCGTTTCACGCTCTTCGGTCGGCACCATGTCGAGCTTGTTGAAGACCAGCCAGCGCGGCTTGGCATGCAGCGCCGGGTCGTACTTCTTCAGCTCGGCGACGATCGCCTTCGCTTGCGCAACAGGGTCGGTGCCATCGTCGAAAGGCGCGGCATCGACGATGTGCAACAACAACCGGGTGCGCTGCAGGTGGCGCAGGAACTGGTGGCCGAGCCCGGCGCCTTCGGACGCACCTTCGATCAGCCCCGGAATGTCTGCGACGACAAAGCTCTTCTCCGGCCCCACCCGCACCACGCCCAGGTTCGGATGCAATGTGGTGAACGGATAGTCGGCAATCTTGGGCCGGGCGTTCGAGATCGCCGCGATCAACGTCGATTTGCCGGCATTGGGCATGCCCAGCAGGCCGACATCGGCCAACACCCGCAGCTCCAGTTGCAGCTTCTTTGCTTCCCCGGGCCATCCAGGGGTTTTCTGGCGCGGCGAGCGGTTGGTGCTGGACTTGAAGTGCAGATTGCCGAAGCCGCCGTCGCCGCCCTTGACGA
>JBBSPW010000282.1:0-3714 GCA_038258365.1 Burkholderiales bacterium
ATCGGCTTGCTGCACCCGCCGATGGGCATGGTGCTGTTCGTTCTGGCGCGGGTGGCAGGCCTGAGCTTCGAGCGCACGACGATGGCGATCCTGCCCTGGTTGATTCCGCTCTTGCTGGCTCTGGTCATCATCACCTATGTGCCGGCGATCGTGCTGTGGTTGCCGCGGATGTTCTACTGAGGACTCGCAGTCCTGACATGAACCCGGATGTCGTCCCAGCGGCCGTGCCGCGCGACTCGTTGCTGGCAGCCACTGCTGCCGCTCACAGCGGCGCCTATGTCGACTGCTATTCGACGCAGATCATGGGCGGTGTCTCACACGCTGCTTTCGTAGAAGCGTTCTACTGCAGCTGGCTGTTCAAGATCGAGCGTCGCCTGCTGGGCTTGTTCGCATCCAGACCGGCCACCGACGCCGATGCGAGGCGGCTCGCGCTGAACGAAAGCGATCACTTTTCGGCTTGGCGGGTCGAAGCCCGGCGTGCCGACGAGCTGCTGATGGCCGACTTCACGGGGCGAACGAAATCGTGGCTGATGGTGGCGCCTTTGGAATCTGCAGCCTCTGCGGCGTCTTCCGCGGGTACCGCTGTGGGGTCGGCAGCAAAGCCAGGTCGAGAAACCGCGACCCGGCTCACCTTCGGATCGGCTGTGGTGCCGCGGCGCGGCGCACCCGGTGGCAGCACCGACCTCGGCGCGGCCTTCCATCTGCTGTTGGGCTTTCACAAGCTCTATTCCCGGCTGCTGCTGGCTGCCGCCCGTGGGCGCTTGTCACGGCGCTTGTCACGCCACATCGATTCGATCGACATCGACCGACACTCCTCATGAAACCCTTTATCCGCCTGCATTCCAACGACGATGTCGTGATCGCCCGCAGCCAACTCGTCGGCGGCACCGAGGTCGAAGGCGTCATCTCTCGCGGGCTGATTCCGCCGGGCCACAAGATGGCGGTGCGCAGCATCGCCACCGGCGCACCGGTGCGGCGCTACGACCAGGTGATCGGCTTTGCAAGCCAGCCGATTGCGGCCGGCGAGCACATCCACACGCACAACCTCGACATGGGCCCCGACAAGGGCCATTTCGAGCGCGACTACGCTTTCGGCGCCGATGTCAAACCGCAGGCTGCGCGGCAGGAAGCGATGTTCATGGGCATCACCCGCGCCGATGGCCGCGTGGCCACCCGCAACTACATCGGCATCTTGACCAGCGTCAACTGCTCGGCCACCGCTGCGCGCGCCATTGCCGACCACTACTCGCGCCACACCAATCCGGCAGCACTGGCGGCCTACCCGAATGTCGACGGTGTGGTGGCGTTGACCCACGGCACAGGCTGCGGCATGGACACCGCCGGCATGGGCATGCAGATCCTCAACCGCACCTTGACCGGCTATGCCACGCACCCCAACTTCGCGGCGGTGCTGGTGGTGGGGCTGGGTTGCGAGGCCAACCAGATCAACGCCTGGCTCGCCACCGGCAATTTGCGCGAAGGCGACAACTTTCGCGTGTTCAACATCCAGGACAGCGGTGGCACGACGCGCACCGTCGCCAAGGGAATCGAGTTGATCGACGCGATGCTGCCAGGCGCGAACCGGGTCGAGCGGCAACCCTGCAGCGCCGCGCACATCACGATCGGCTTGCAATGCGGTGGCTCGGACGGCTATTCGGGCATCAGCGCCAACCCGGCGCTGGGCGCCGCGGTGGACCTGCTGGTGGCCCATGGCGGCACCGCGATCCTGTCGGAGACACCCGAGATCTACGGCGCCGAGCACCTGCTGACCCGCCGCGCAGTGCGGCGCGAGGTCGGCGACAAGCTGATCGAGCGCATCCGCTGGTGGGAGCACTACACCGCCATCAACGGCGGCGAGATGAACAACAACCCCTCGCCAGGCAACAAGGCCGGCGGGCTGACGACCATCCTCGAGAAATCACTCGGCGCGGTGGCTAAAGGTGGCACAGGCAACCTGCAGGCGGTGTATGAATACGCCGAGCCGGTCACCGAACACGGCTTGGTCTACATGGACACCCCAGGCTACGACCCGGTCAGCGCAACCGGGCAAGTGGCCGGTGGCGCGAACCTGATCTGCTTCACCACCGGCCGCGGCTCGGCCTATGGCTGCGCGCCGTCACCCTCGCTGAAACTGGCCACCAACTCCGCGCTGTGGAAGCGCCAGGAAGACGACATGGACATCAACTGCGGCACCATCGTCGATGGCAGCGCCACGGTCGAAGAATTGGGGCGCTTGATCTTCGAGCGCGTGCTGGCAACAGCGTCCGGCGAGCCCAGCAAGAGCGAATTGCACGGCTACGGCCAGAACGAGTTCGTGCCCTGGCAAGTCGGCGCCGTCATGTGAACCTACAGGCATTGATATGAGCGAGAACGATCGATTGATTCAGCCCGCTGCGCTGCAGCGGCAGGTTGCCGACATCCTGGCCGCTGCCGGAAGCGCGCGTGCCGAAGCCGAACAGGTGGCTGCCAACCTGGTGCTGGCCAACCTCAGCGGCCACGATTCGCATGGCGTGGGCATGGTGCCGCGTTATGTCGATGCGGTGGCCGAAGGCGGGTTGAAACCCAATGCGGCCATGACTGTCACCACCGACTTGGGCGCGCTGCTGAGCCTGGATGGCCAGCATGGCTATGGCCAGATCGTCGGGCTGCAGGCGATGGCGCTCGGCATCGAACGTGCGCGAAGCGGCGGCAGCTGCATCTTCACCCTCGCCCGTGCGCACCACCTGGGCCGCATCGGCCACTTCGCCGAGATGGCGACCGCGGCAGGGCTCGTGTCGCTGCACTTCGTCAACGTGATGGCGCGCCCGGTGGTGGCGCCCTGGGGCGGTGGCGACGGGCGCTTCGGCACCAACCCCTGCTGCATCGGCGTTCCTTTGAAAGGCGCCGAGCCTTTCGTGCTCGACTTCGCGACCAGCCGCGTCGCGCAGGGCAAGATGCGCGTGGCCCACAACAAGGGCGAACGGGTGGCACCAGGCACCTTGATCGACGGGCAAGGTGCGCCAACCACCGACCCCGGCGTGGTGGTGGTGCCGCAGCCAGGCGGCTTGTTCGGCGCGTTGCTGACCTTCGGCGAACACAAGGGCTACGGCATGGCCGTGGCCTGCGAACTGCTGGGCGGTGCGCTGAGCGGCGGTGGCACTTGGCACCAGGCGGCAGATGGTCGGCGTGCGGTGCTGAACGGCATGCTGACCGTGCTGATCGACCCGGTCAAGCTGGGCACCGGAGCCTCGTTCGATGAAGAGGCCGCGGCTTTCGTGGCCTGGCTGCGCCAGTGCCCACCGGGTGCCGGCAGCGACGGCGTGCGCATCGCGGGTGAGCCCGAGCGCGCCGCGCGCGCAGCGCGTCAGCGCGACGGGGTGGTGGTCGACGCGGCCACCTGGGCCGAGTTGCAGCAGGCGGCGCAAAGAGTCGGGGTCGCGATCGATTGAGCTGGCCCGAGGCGAGACCCACCTGCACGCCTACAGTCGCGGGCCGCCACCCACACCGGAGCCCGCATGGAAGCGTTGAAGGGGATCAAGGTCATCGAGTTGGGCCAGTTGATTGCCGGCCCCTTTGCCGGCAAGACCCTGGCCGAGTTCGGTGCCGATGTCATCAAGATCGAACCGGTGGGCCGCGGCGACCCGTTGCGCAAATGGCGGCTGTTGCGCGACGGCACCTCCGGGGGGTGGGGGGTGCAGTCGCGCAACAAGCGAGCGGGCGAACTGGACCTGCGGG
>JBBSPW010000283.1:0-3703 GCA_038258365.1 Burkholderiales bacterium
AGCCGGTGGAGCTGGACCTGTCGCACTGGCGCGGCCGGGTGCCGGTGGAAATGATGGGCCGCAGCACCTTTCCGCCACTCGGAGACTTGAACTATCTGCTGACCTTGCCGAGCTATGGCTTCTTCTGGTTCAAGCTCTCGACCGACGCCGAGCCGCCCAGGTGGCACACCGAGCAGCTGCCGGCCGAAGACCTGCCGGTGCTGGTGCTGTTCGACAACTGGAGCAGTTTCTTCCGCAACAAGGTCGTGCCGTGGCGCATGGGGCTGGCAGAGAAAACCCGCAACCAACTCGAAACCGGATTGCTGCCGCAGCATGTGCTGCGACAACGCTGGTATGCGGCCAAGAACGAAACGCCCGAGCGCGTGGTGATCGTTGACCAGGCTGCGATGGCGCCGCCCGAGCAGCGCCGCGACGGCGACTGGCTATTGGCTGTTGTCGATGTCCAAACCGGCAACCCCACCGTCGGCGCCAGGACGCATGCGTCGCGCTACTTCATGCCGATGGTGCTGGCCTATGACGACGACGACGAGGACCGCACCCGATTGTTGGCGCCGATGGCCATCAGCCGCATCCGCCAGCAAGCCAAGATGGGGGTGTTGTCGGACGCGATGGCCGACGAAGCCTTCTGCCGCACCCTGGTGCAGGGCATCGGCGACATGCGCGTGCTGAAGACCGACCACGGCACGATCCAGTTCAGCCGCACCCAGGCCTACGACGCGGTGGCCGCTGCTGCGATGCAAGGCAGCACCACGGTGCACCGCCTGACCACCAGCAGCAACTCGGTCAGCCTGCTGGGCGACAGCCTCTTCCTGAAGGCCTACCGCCGGCTGCAACCGGGGATCAGCCCCGAGCTCGAGATGGGCCGCCACCTGACCGATGCCGTTGCGTATGCCAACTGCGTGCCGGTGGCCGGCAATGTCGACTACCACGCGGCCGACGGCACGCTGTGGACGCTTGCGATCCTGCAGGCGCAGGTGAAGAACCAGGGCGATGCCTGGACCTTTGCGGTCGACCAGATGGCGCAGGTGCTGGAGCGCCGCGGCTCGGCAACGGTCGATGGGCAACCGGCGCAGGACAGTGTGGGCGGTGTGGTCGAACGCATGCAGGTGCTGGCGCGGCGGGTGGCCGAGTTGCATGTGGCGCTGGCGCGGACCACCGGCGCTGCCGCGTTCGACCCCGAGCCGGTGCAAGCGGTCGACCTGCAGCGCTGGGCCGCAGCGGTGCGCAGCGAACTCGACCAGACGATGTCGATGCTCGATGCGCAGCGCAGCGGCTTCAACGATGCGATGGGCGCCTTGGCCGCCGATGTGCTGCAGTCGCGCGACGCGCTGGCCCGGCGCATCGACCAGGTGGCCGGCACGCAGCCGATCGGGCTCAAGACCCGCTTGCACGGCGATCTGCACCTGGGTCAGGTGCTGATCGACCGCGACGACTTCCTGATCATCGACTTCGAAGGCGAGCCCCAGCGCACGCTGGATGAAAGGCGCGCCAAGCACAGCCCCCTGCGCGATGTCGCGGGCATGCTGCGCTCATTCGATTACGCCCGCCACACGGCGCTGCACCGCTCGGCCACCGGGCCGGTCGAGATCGAGCGCCTGACACCGGTGGCACGCGAGTGGGAGCAGCGGGTGCGCAATGGCTTCCTCGACACCTACCGCGAAGTGGTCGCGGGCTCGACGGTGTATGGCTCGGCCGACGGCTTCCAGGCCTCATCCGCCCTGCTCGATCTGTTCGAGCTGGAAAAGGCGCTGTACGAACTGCGCTACGAAATCGACAACCGGCCCGACTGGGTCGGCGTTCCGCTGGCCGGCATTGCCGCCTTGGCCTCGGCTGACCACACCTGAATCTGAGGACACCCCCATGCAGAACATCGACGTGATGCTCGAACCGATCCGCGCGCTTTTGATCCAGATCGGCGCTTTCCTGCCGCGGCTGGCGCTGGCCGCCGTGGTGTTGTTCATCGGCTGGTTGCTGGCCAAGGCCTTCAAGCTGGTGGTGGTGAAGGCGCTGCGGGCCTTGAACTTTCATGTGCTGACCGAACGAGCCGGCATCGACAACTTCCTGCAACAGGGCGGCACCGAGCAGGACACCACCGAGCTGCTGGGCTGGCTCGCCTATGCGCTGGTGATACTCGCTTCGCTGATCATCGCTTTCAACAGCCTGGGACTGACCCAGGTCACCGAATTGTTGACCCGCGTGATGCTGTTCGTGCCGCGGCTCTTGGTGGCGATGCTGGTGGTGGTATTCGGCAGCTACTTCGCCCGCTTTGCCGGCAACGCGGTGCAGAGCTACTGCCGTGCCGCAGACATCGGCGACGGCGAGATCCTCGGCCGGATCATGCAGTACGCGATCATGGCCTTCGTGGTGCTGCTGGCGGTGGACCACCTGGACATCGGTGGCGGCTTGATCCAGCAGACATTCCTGATCCTGCTGGCGGGCATCGTGGTGGCATTGGCGTTGTCGTTCGGGCTCGGCGGGCGCGACCGCGCTGCCGCATTGATCGAGCGCTGGTTTCCCCGCAACGGCGCAGAAGGCGCCGCCGACGGCAGCAGCCCGACTGCCGGCCGCAACCTGCAGAACCCGCGCAACGACCGCAATCGATGACCGGGTCTGCTGTGTCAGCCTCGTCCGCTGTATCCGCTGTATCCGCTGTATCCGCTGTATCCGCTGTAGCGCCATCGACTTCCGGCAACCTTCAGGCGCGCCGAAGCGGCACGGCCATCATCCCGCGGGCCACCTACCGGGTGCAGTTTCATCTGGACTTCGGCTTCGTGGCCGCAACCGAGTTGGTGCCGTACTGGGCAGCCCTCGGCATCAGCCACCTGTACTGCTCGCCACCCCTGCGAGCGCGTCCGGGCAGCCGGCATGGCTACGACGTGGTCAACCATGGCGAGTTGAACCCCGAGCTCGGCACGCCCGAGCAGTTTCAACAAATGATCGACACCCTGCATGCCCACCAGATGGGTTTGCTGGTGGACATCGTGCCGAACCACATGGGCGTGCTGGGCGGTGACAACGCCTGGTGGCTGGATGTGCTGGAAAACGGCGCCGCGTCGGTCCATGCCGAGACCTTCGACATCGACTGGCGCTCGGCCGACCCCGCATTGGCGGGCCGCGTGTTGCTGCCGATCCTGGGCGACCAGTACGGTGTGGTGCTGGAGCGAGGCGAGATCAAGCTCGGCTTCGAGCGCGAGCGGGCCTACTTCACCCTCAGCTACTTCGAGCACCGCCTGCCCGTCGATCCGGCTGGCTATGGAGCGCTGCTGCGGCGTGCGCTGCCGCATCTGACGCAATCAGACACCATCGCCATCGGTGGCGCCACCCAGCTGGCGGCTGCCTTCGATGCCTTGCCCGCGCACCAGACCAGCGATGGCGACGCCCGCAGCCGACGCCAGCACGACAAGACCACCTTGAAGGGGCGTCTGGCCAAGTTGGTGGCCGAGTCCGGTGCGCTGGTGGCTGCGATCGAGCAGGTGGTGGCCAGCATCAACGGCCAGGTCGGCGACCGCAGAAGCTTCGACATGTTGGACGCGCTGGTCGACAGCCAGCCGTATCGCCTGTCGCAATGGCGCGTGGCGGCCGACGAGATCAACTACCGCCGCTTCTTCGACGTCAACGAACTGGCCGCGCTGAGGATGGAGCGGCCAGAGGTCTTCGAGGCCACGCACAAGCTGATCCTGCAGATGGCGGTCGAAGGCAAGAT
>JBBSPW010000284.1:0-3702 GCA_038258365.1 Burkholderiales bacterium
CGCCACCAGCGCGGGGATCTGGCCGGTGCGGCTGCCGACTACCAGGTGGTGCTGCGCACCGAGCCGGGCAACGTCGACGCTCTGCACATGTTGGGCGTGGCTCGGCTGCAGCAAGGCGAGGCAGCGGAGGCATCTCAGCTGATCGAGCGCGCTCTGACGCTGCAGCCAGCAATGGCACTGGCTTGGCGCAATCTGGCAGCTGCACGCCGTGCGCTCGGGCAAGCATCCGGCGCAGCCGATGCGCTCCAGCAGTTCGCCAACCTGGCGGGTGCTGATGAAGCGACGCTCGCAGCCCTCGGCGAGCTGAACCTGCAGGCCGGGCGGATGCAACCCGCGCACGATGCGTTCAGGGCTCTGTTGGCGGCGCAGCCGCAAGACCTCGACGCACGGCTAGGGCTCGGCATCTGCGAGCGTGAGCTCGGGCGCACCGAACAAGCCGCCGAGCACTTCCGAGCGGTGCTGACCGTGGATCCCGGACATTTGAAAGCGGCCAGCAATCTGGGGATCACCTGGCTGGCCGAAAACAAGAACCCGCAGGCTTTGCGGCAGTTCGACCACGTGCTGTCGATGGCGCCAGACCATGCACCGGCTCACAACGCTCGCGCGCTGGTGCTGTGGAATCTAAAACAGCTGGATGCTGCCGAAGCTGCATACAGCCGCGCCATCGAGATCGATGCCGATTACGTCGAAGCACTGACCCACCGCGCTGCCTTGCGCACCGCCCGTGGCCACCACGCCGGCGCCCATGGCGATCTGCAGCGCTCGCTGCAACTGCAACCCGAGCGGGCTGCCACGCACAACGGCATGGGCGCCCTGCTGGCCGCGCAGCGTCAGTTCGCCGCCGCCACCGACCACTACCAGCGCGCTCTGCGCTTGCAACCGGAATTGGTCCAGGCAGAGATCAATCTGGGCGTGGCTGAAGCCGCCCTGGACCACCTGCCACAGGCAATGCAAGCCTACGACCGGGCGATTGCCGCGCGCGCGCAGTGCGCGCCGCACGAAGCCGCGATGGCTTATGCCAACCGCAGTGCGCTGTGGATGCGGATGCGGCGGCTGGCAGAAGCAGCGGCCGATGCGCAGGCCTCGCTGGCGCTGGATCCGCAACAGCCCTACCAAGCCGGCAATGCCTTCTACTTGAAGCAAACTCTGTGCGACTGGAGCGGGCGCGACGAAGCTGCTGGCCGCTTGGTCGAAGACGCATTGCAGGGCGGATCGCTGGCCACACCGTTCGTGATGCTCACCGTCACCGACGACCCGGCGGTTCAACTGTGCTCGGCCCGCGCCTTCTCGGCAGGATTGTCCATCGAGCCTAGTGCCATGA
Source organism: Burkholderiales bacterium (assembly GCA_038258365.1). Classification (GTDB taxonomy): domain Bacteria; phylum Pseudomonadota; class Gammaproteobacteria; order Burkholderiales; family Burkholderiaceae_C; genus Rubrivivax. The sequence goes on from JBBSPW010000284.1 coordinate 1,322, forward strand.
GGCCAGCGTCGCGACCCGATCCCGAGCGACGCATCCGTGTGGCCTTCGTCAGCGCCGACCTGCATGAACATGCCACGGCCCATCTGATCGCAGGGCTGGTCGAGGCACTGAACAAAGCACGCTTCGAAAGCATGGCCCTGTCGTACGGACCGCTCAACGGCGACCGCTACCAGCAACGGTTGCGGCGCGCCTTCGACCGCTTCATCGACATCCGCGAGCAGTCCGATGCGCAGGCTGCCGCCACGATGCAAACGCTGGGTATCGACATCGCCATCGACCTGAAGGGCTACACGCACGACGGCCGTGTTGGCATCTTCGGCCACCGCGCCGCGCCGGTGCAGGTGTCGTATCTGGGTTATCCCGGCACCAGTGGGTCGCCGCAGATGGACTACCTGCTGGCCGACGCCACGACAGTGCCCGAGCATCTGGCGGCGCAGTTCAGCGAGCAGGTTGTGCGGCTGCCTGACAGTTACCAGTGCAACGACGCGGCCCGTGCGGTGTCGCCGCGCGGGTTCAGTCGCGCAGAACTCGGGTTGCCGCATACCGGCTTTGTGTTCTGCTGCTTCAACAACAGCTACAAGATCACGCCAGCAGTGTTCGACATCTGGATGCGGCTTCTGTCGAAAGTTGAAGGCAGCGTGCTGTGGCTGCTGGAAGACCACCCGCAGACCGCGCACAACCTTCGGCGCGAAGCGCAGGCGCGCGGTGTCGATCCGGCACGGCTGGTATTTGCGGCTCGACTGCCGGTGGACGAGCACCTGGGGCGACAGCGGCTGGCCGACTTGTTTCTGGACACCTGGCCCGTCAACGCCCACACCACCGCCAGCGATGCGCTGTGGGCCGGACTCCCGCTGGTGACGATGCGGGGCGGCGCGTTCGCTGCCCGCGTCGCTTCGAGCCTGCTGCAGGCAATCGGCCTGCATCATTGCATCACCAGCAATGCAGCCGCATACGAAAACCTGGCGCTGTCGCTGGCCCTGGAGCCCGATCGCCTGGCGCTGTTGCGCGCAGAACTCGTCCGCAAACGCACCTCAGCGCCTCTGTTCGACACCACCCGCTTCACCCGTCACTTCGAGCACGCACTGCAAGGCATGCATGACCGCCGGTTGGCTGGTCTGCCGCCAACTGCCTTCGATGTCGTCGATGACGGCAGCGGGCCGTCGCAGGGCCGCCGTGGCAGCCCACCGGCTGGATGAGGTTTGTCCTGCTGACCGAATGCCCACGAAAGCGCCGGGCGGCCCGACTGAAGTTTCCGGCGAAGCGATGAACATTCACTTCACTGGCGTCGGCGCCTGGAGTTGTGCGTTGTCGGTCTGATCGGGGCCGGGGTCGAAATGGGGGAATGCCAGCCGCGGCTGCGGATTGGCGAGCGGGGCATCGCCGGCGGGCCGGTATTCCGGCACAGCCGCCCCCAACCGCGCCCGCAACTCGGCGGGGTCGGCACCGCTGCACTGCAGCACCCAGTCCAGCAGCGGCTGCAGGGGCGGCTGGCGGTCGTCGAGCCGCGCGATGCGCAGTCGCGGCACTGCGGTCGGCACGGTTTCGTCGGCATCGGCCAGCAGTTCCTCATACAACTTCTCGCCGGCACGAAGACCGGTGTAGACGATGTCGATCTCGTCAGTGGTGTGTCCGGCAAGGCGGATCAGGTCGCGCGCCAGGTCGGCGATCTTCACCGGCTCGCCCATGTCCAGCACCAGCACCTGGCCGCTCTCGCCGATGGCTGCGGCCTGCAGCACCAGCCGCGCGGCTTCGGGAATGGTCATGAAATAGCGAATGATCTCCGGATGCGTGACCGTGACCGGGCCGCCGCGAGCGATCTGCTCCTTGAACTTCGGGATCACGCTGCCGCTGCTGCCCAGCACGTTGCCAAAACGCACCGCCATGAACCGCGTGCCGGGGTGGGCGGCTGCCATCTGCGAGATGACGCGCTCTGCGGCACGCTTGCTGGCGCCCATCACGTTGGTGGGGTTGACCGCCTTGTCGGTGCTGATCAGCACGAATCGCTGGGCGCCGTTCTCGGCCGCGGCCAGCGCCGCGTGGTAAGTACCCAGTGTGTTGTTACGCAACGCGGCCCAGGCGTTTTCTTCTTCCATCAGCGGCACGTGCTTGAACGCCGCGGCATGGAAAACCACCGCCGGCTGCCAGCGCGCAAAGGTATGGCGCAGATGGCCCAGGTCTTTCACGTCGCCCATCAACCGCACCAGCGGCAGCGCCGGCCAGGCTTCGGACAACTCCTGTTCGATCGTGTACAGGTTGAACTCGCTCAGTTCGTACAGCACCAGCCGTGCCGGCTCGAAACGCGCCACCTGGCGGCACAGTTCGCTGCCGATGCTGCCGCCGGCGCCGGTGATCAGCACCGTCTTGCCGCGCAGCACCGCACC
>JBBSPW010000285.1:0-3686 GCA_038258365.1 Burkholderiales bacterium
GACCCCGGCGACCCCGAAGTGGATGTGGCCTGGGGCGAGCCCGGGTTGACCCCGGCCGAGCGCGTGATCGGCTGGAACACGCTGGAAGTGCTGGCGATGCGCACCGGCACCCCCGACTTCCCGGTCAATGCGATTCCGCCCAGCGCCAAGGCCACGATGCACATGCGCTTTGTGGTCGGCACCGATGTCTCGCAACTGCGCAGCCAAGTGCAGGCCCATCTGCAAGCGCATGGCTTCGCAGGCATCACGGTCAGCGAACCGGTGGTGATGGCCGCGACCCGGCTCGACCCCGACAACGCCTGGGTTCGCTTCGCTCTGGCATCGATAGCCCGCAGCACCGGGCAGGTGCCGGTGCTGCTGCCGAACCTGGGCGGCTCGCTGCCCAACGACGTGTTCGCCGACATCCTCGGCCTGCCGACGGTGTGGGTGCCGCACAGCTATGCCGGCTGCAGCCAGCATGCACCGGACGAGCACCTGCTGGCCCCGGTGGCACGGCAGGCGTTGGCGCTGATGGCCGGGTTGTATTGGGACCTGGGTGAGCAGGAAGCCGAACTGCCGCGGCTTGCGGCGCGTGCAGCCCTTCGCGGCGCTGTGGCCGATACAGCCAAAACGTCCGCCACCTCCGACGCGGCGATGCGGGCCTGAACGCGATGCTGCGCAGTCTGAAGCAGCTGTTCGACTCGGTGCTGGCCGAAACGCATCAGGCAAGCCCCGCCGATTCCGCGCGCCGCTTGCAACTGGCCACCGCCGTGCTGCTGGTGGAGGTGATGCGGGCCGACGACCACATCGACACCACGGAGCGTGAAACCGTGATGCGCGTGCTGCAACAGCGCTTCGATCTGCGTGAAGACGCGGTTTCGCTGCTGGTCGAACGCGCCCAGGCCAGCGCCCGCGACGCCACCGACTTCTTCGCGTTCACCACGCTCCTGAACGACACGCTGGACATGGGCCAGAAGCTGCAGGTGGTGGAGGCGATGTGGCAGGTGGCGTATGCCGACGGCCACCTCGAAGCACACGAGCAGCACACGCTGTGGCGCGTGGCCGACCTGCTGCATGTGCCGCACGGCGCCTACATCAACGCCAAGATGCGGGCCAAGGCGGCGGCGGGCGGGTGAACCCGCCACCGGCAGATCTTCAGCCGGCCGGCAACTCGATCGTCACCACCGTGCCGGTGCCCGATTCGCTCGTCACCGACACGCTGCCCCTGTGCAACTCGCAGATGCGCTTGACGATGGCCAACCCCAGGCCCTTGCCTTCTTCACTGGTGGCCGGCGCGGTGCCGACGCGGCTTTGGTAGAGCCGGTCGAACAGCTGCGGCAGGTCGGTGGGCCGGATCCCTGCGCCGCTGTCGGCCACCGTCACCCGCACCCGGCTGCCGCAATGCTCAGCGCCGACTTCGATGCGCTGGCCGGCCGGTGTGAACTTGAGCGCGTTGTCCAGCAGGTTCGCGATGGCGCGCTCGAACAATTCCACATCGACTTGCGCCACGGGCGGCGCGCTGCCCACCTGATCGAAACGCAACGCCACGCCGCGCACCGCCGCCCGGTCGGCAAAGCGCCGGGTGATGTCGTCCAGCACCTCGGACAGGTCGAGCCGGGTCGGGCGCAGCTTGAACTCGGGCTCGTCCAGCAGCGCCAGGTCGCCCAGCGAGCGCACCATGCGCGCCGCGTTGTGGGTGTTGCGCAGGGCCACCGCCACCAGGCGCAGGTCTTCGGCGCTGCGCGTGTCCGGAGTCGAGCTTGCTGACGAAGCGCCGGCGTCCGCATCCGCCTGCCAGCGCCGTTCCAGCGTTTCCAGGCAGGCCACAGTGGCGGTCAGTGGCGAGCGCAGATCGTGCGACAGGTTGCTGACGCTTTCGCGCCGGAAGTTGTCCAGGCGGCGCAGCTCGTCCCATTGCATGTGCAGGGTCGCGAGCATGGTGTTCAAGCCGCCACGCAGGCGGCTGAACTCGTCGGTCGACCCGGCGGCAGCTGCGCTTGCCGTAGCGCTGGCTGAGAGCATGCTGGCATTGCCGCCGAAGCCGGTGCGGGCAGCCGCGGCCATGTCGTCGCTCAACACCCGCAGCGGCCGCGTGACGGTGACGATGATCCAGGCCGCGAGCGCGGTGCTGAGCAGGATCACCGCCGCCACCGACGCCAGCGCCGGCGACGCCAGGCTGCTGCGCAGCAGCGCCCAGCGCGACGCCTGCTGCCCGCCCTTGCTGCACACCAGGTACAGATAACCCTGCGCCGCAGTCGACGGGCGGATCACCGCGCGCTGCAGCGCGCGTGCCGCCACCACCGCGTCGGCTTCCATGTACAGCGGGTCTTCGCCCATCACATAAGCTGCGGTGCGCCTGTCGCCGCTGGCTGCAGCAGCGGTGGCTTCACGCACCGGGGTCATCGAGATCTTGAAACCCGGCTGCAAGGTGGTGGTCGTGGCGAGCACGGTGCCGTCGGCATCCAGCAGATAGAGCTGGGTGTCGGGCTCGTACAGCAGCAGGTTGCGCAGGAAGGCGCCGAATTCGTCGGGGTTGCGCTCGCGCTGGGCCAGCAGGTCGTCGTGCAGCGCCACCACCCGGCTCAGAAAGGCGTCTGCGCGCTGGAAATTGGTTTCGTGATCGAAGCGTTGAAACGCGATCACCACCGTGACGATCACGCCGATGGCGGTCGCCAGGCCCGTCAAAAACACCGTCAGCGCCAGCCGGAACCGAACCGTCACGGCGGCGGGTCCCGCATCTTGTAGCCCGCACCGCGCACCGTGAGGATGAAGCGCGGGTTCATCGGGTCGGCTTCGACCTTGGCACGCAAGCGGTTGATGTGGGTGGTGACCGTGTGCTCGTAGCCATCGTGGCTGTAGCCCCAGACAGCGTCCAGCAACTGCGCCCGCGAAAAAACCCGTCCCGGGTGCGCTGCGAAGTGCAGCAACAGATCGAATTCGAGCGCGGTGAAGTCCAGCGCGCCACCCGCCACCCGCACCTCACGCCGGGCCGGCTGGATTTCCAGTTCGCCGTTGCGCAGCACCGCCTCGCTGGCCGGCGCCGACTGGGCCGAACGCAGCAGTTCGGCGCGCCGCAACAGCGCTTTGACCCTGGCCAGCAGTTCGGCCATCGAGAACGGCTTGGTCAGGTAGTCGTCGGCGCCGAGCTCCAGGCCCAGCACGCGGTCGAGCTCGGTGCTCTTGGCGGTCAGCATCAGGATCGGTGTGGCGCGCCCGCGCTGGCGCAGCGCCTTGCAGACTTCCAGCCCGTCCATGCGCGGCATCATCCGGTCCAGGATCAGCAGGTCGCTGGCGCGTTCGCTTTCGCGGTCCAGCGCGGCCTGGCCGTCGGCCACGGCTTCGACCGCGTAGTCGGCAGCGCGCAGGTTCAGCACGATCAGGTCGCGGATGTCGCCCTGGTCTTCGGCAACGAGGATGTGGCTGGGCATGGTGTTCGGGTCGGCCCGGGTGGCCGGATTCTTACAGCAGCGGCAAGCCACATGTGATCTGGCTGTGATCTTCGGTGAGCCGCTTGAGAGGCAGGGCGCAGACAGTCTGGCCATCGCACACCCACCGACGCGCACCATGCACACAGCCACCGTATCCCGCCAGCCCCAGACCCAGACCCGCGCCACCGCCACCCGTCGGCACGCGGCAGCGGCGCAGTCGGTCACCCGCAGGCCTGCCGCGGGCTTGCGGGTGGTGCCACCCGCACCCGCCCGGTCGGC
>JBBSPW010000286.1:0-3633 GCA_038258365.1 Burkholderiales bacterium
AATCCCACCAGCACCAGCGCGGCAACAGCCGCGCCCACTGCCAGCAGCACGCTGCTGGTCAGGAACCAGCCGGCTGCGCCCGCGGCACCCGCAGTCAGCACAGAGCCGAACTTGCGCCCGACGATGCGCGAGACGAAGGCACCGAACACCGGCACCGCGACGAACAGGAACATCGGCAGGTCGCCGAGCTGCAGGCCCTGGCGTGCATTGCTGCGCCCGCGAGGCGCTGGCGCCGGCAGGTCTTCACCGCGGATCCGGGCTTCGAGCCCATCGACCGCGGCATTCAGCCCGCCCGCATAGTCGCCGGCTCGAAACGCAGGCGTGATGGCGTTGTCGATGATGCGGCGCGCGGCCAGGTCGGGTACCGCGCCTTCCAGCGCCTTGGCCACCTCGATGCGCACGCGGCGGTCGTTCTTGGCCACCACCAGCAGCACGCCGTCGCCGACCTCGCGGCGGCCGATCTTCCAGGTGTCGGCCACCCGCTGGGCAAATGCCGCGATGTCTTCGGGTGCCGCGGTGGGCACCATCAGCAGCACGATCTGCGGACCCGATGCCGCCTCGAAGGCGGCCAGCTTGTTCTGCAGCGCGTCGATCTGCGCCGGCTGCAAGGTGCCGGTCTGGTCGATCACGCGCGCGCTGAGCGGGGGCACCGGTTGCACCGGCTGGGCCAGCGCCGGTCCAGCCGTCACCGACCCAGCGACCGCGAGCCCAATGGCCGCCAGCAACGCCGCCGTGCGCATCGCAACGCGCATCGCAAGGATCACCGGGATGCGGCAGGCGCGGCTGGCTTGCTGAAGTCGACCGCGGGCGGAACGCTGATCTGCGCTTCGTTCTGCACTGCCAGGCCGGGCTTGACCTCATAGCCCAACACCTTGGCGGTCAGGTTGGTCGGAAAACTGCGCGCCAGCACGTTGTAGGCCTGCACCGCTCCGATGTAGTTGTTGCGTGCCACCGTGATGCGGTTCTCGGTGCCTTCCAGGGTCACCCGCAGATCCTGAAAGGCCTGGTTGGCCTTCAGGTTCGGGTACTGCTCGACCGTCACCAGGAGCCGCGACAAAGCGCCACTCAACTCGCTCTGCGCGGCCTGAAATTTCTGGAACGCGGCGGGGTCGTTGATGAGTTCGGGGGTGGCGTTGATGCTGGTGGCGCGGGCGCGGGCTTCGATCACGCGGGTCAACGTTTCTTGCTCGAAGTTGGCTTCGCCCTTGACGCTGGCCACGATGTTGGGCACCAGGTCGGCGCGCCGCTGGTACTGGTTCAGCACCTCGCTCCAGGACGACTTGATCTTTTCGTCCAGGCGCTGAAAGTCGTTGTAGCCGCAGCCCGAGAGCAGCGCCACCGCCAGGATCAGCAGCAGCCGGGTCGCACGGCGCGGGGGATGCGCGGGCAGAGTCAATGGCAAGTTCGGCGTCAGGGTCATGCGATGCGCTCCTTTGGAATCTGTGGCGGCTGCATGCTACCCGCCGGCGGCGCGTGAAAGCGGCCATGACAATCCGCCGATGCATCTGCTCGAACCTGCGTTGCGCGGTGCCTTGCGCCCCAGTCCCTGCGACCTGCCGGTGCAGCGCAACCTGCTGCTGCTGGGCGCTGGCGGTGCGCTCGGCTCCGCGGTTCTGGCCGAAGCGCTAATCGCAGGCCGATTCGCCCGGGTGCAGGCGCTGGTGTCGAGCCCGTTGGCGTCGGCACTGCGCGGTTTGGATCCTTTGCAGCAAGCGGTGCTGGATGCCGACCCCGCGGGCGCTGCTGCGGCGCCATGGGAGCCGCCACGGGTCTTGGCCGACACCACCGCGGTCCTGGTGTTCGAACGCCAGCGCCACAGCAATGGCCGCGACGATGCCTTCGTCCAACCCGATCCGGCCGACCTGGTGCCACTGGCCGTTGCTTTGCGCCGCCACGGTGTTCGGCGCTTGCTGGTGGTGGTGCCGCATGCGCCGGCCCTGCTGCCGCATGCGTTGCGACATGGGCTGGCGACGCTGGACGAGACCGCGGTCGATGCCTTGGGTTTCGAGCGCCTCTTGTTCGTGCGTGCCGCACAGCAGGGGGGTGGGGCGACGGCGGGGCGCGGGTTGCTGTGGGTCCAGCGGGCGGCCGGCTGGTGGCTGTCGCAGTTGCACTGGCTGGTGCCGCAGCAACAGTTGCCGCTGCGCGCCGCGCTGCTGGCGCGCTGCGTGGTGCAGCTGGCGCAAGCCTTGCCGGCTGCCGCCGCCGGCACCCGGGTGCTGGCGCCCGAGGTGCTGCAACCGGCACCCGGCAACGATGTCGCATCCGCGGCAGTCGCATGGCTGCAAGCGCCGCGGCCGGAAGGTCCGCACGCGCAGGCCCACGACCGGGCCGACGAGCCGGTCCACAAGCAGTCGGCGCCAACCCCGCGGCCATAATCGCCGCCATGTGGCCGACCCTGCAAAACGACAGCTTCCTGCGCGCCTGCCTGCGCCAACCCACCCCCCACACCCCCGTGTGGTTGATGCGGCAAGCGGGGCGCTATCTGCCCGAGTACAAGGCCACCCGCACCAAAGCCGGCGACAGCTTCATGGCGTTGGCCACCAACGTGCAGTACGCCACCGAAGTCACCCTGCAGCCGCTGGACCGCTTTCCGCTCGATGCGGCGATCCTTTTCAGCGACATCCTGACCGTGCCCGACGCGATGGGTCTGGGCCTGAGCTTCGGCGTGGGTGAGGGCCCGCGCGTCGCCCACCCGGTGCGCGACGAGGCCGCGGTGGCCGCGCTGGCGGTGCCGGATCTGGACAAGCTGCGCTATGTGTTCGATGCGGTGACCTCGATTCGCCGCGCCTTGCAGGGCCGGGTGCCTCTGATCGGCTTTTCCGGCAGCCCGTGGACGCTCGCCTGCTACATGGTCGAAGGTGCCGGCTCTTCCGATTACCGGCTCGTCAAGTCGATGCTGTACGGGCGGCCCGATCTGATGCACCGCATCCTGGAGGTCAACGCCCAGGCCGTCACCGCCTACCTGAACGCGCAGATCGATGCTGGTGCGCAAGCCGTGATGGTGTTCGACAGCTGGGGCGGGGTGCTGGCAGACGGCGCCTTCCAGCGTTTCAGCCTGGACTACACGCGTCGCGTGGTCGACGGCCTGCAGCGCGAGAAAGACGGCCAGCGCATCCCGTGCATCGTTTTCACCAAAGGCGGCGGTCCGTGGCTGGAAGCCATCGCCGACATCGGTGCCGATGGGGTGGGCATCGACTGGACCGTGGACATCGCCGCGGCGCGCCGGCGCGTCGGCAGCCGCGTGGCGCTGCAGGGCAACCTGGACCCGGCGGTGCTGTTTGCGCCGCCCGACGTGGTGGTGCGCGAGGCGATCGAGCTGCTGGATCGATTCGGCCATCCCCAACGCAAGGACGGAGGCACCGACGGCCACATCTTCAACCTGGGCCACGGCATCAACCAGCACACCCCGCCCGAGCATGTGGTGGCCCTGGTCGAAGCGGTCCACTCGCATTCCAAACGTCTGCGGGCCGAACCGCCACCCATCGGTTGAGTGTGGCCCGCCGGCGGCGGCCCTCACCTGCCATCGCTGCCCCTAGACCCCAATGACGGCGACCTGGGACAAGCCGGGCATGCCGCCGCCGAGGCGCTTCACCGGCCGGACCCGCTTCAAGTCATGGTGGCGCGGGCCGC
>JBBSPW010000287.1:0-3601 GCA_038258365.1 Burkholderiales bacterium
TACGGCGAAGTCGGCCGCATCCTCGCCGAGGACCTGCGCGCCCGCGGCAATCCAGTCGCTGCCTTCGACCTGAAGCATGACGAACCGGACTACCAGCTGCACGCCACCGCGCATGCGGTGCCGCTGGTTGGCCAAGCAGCGGATGCCGTTGGCGAAGCCGATCTCGTGATCTCGGCGGTCACCGCCAGCCAGACCGCGGCGGTGGCCGAAGCCTGCGCGCCGGCCTTGCGGCAAGGCGCCTGGTTCCTGGACTTCAACTCGGCATCGCCGGGCGCCAAGCAACGCGCCGCAGTGATCGTCGACCGGGTCGGCGCACGCTATGTCGAAGGCGCGGTGATGACCTCGATTACGCCCTACCGCGTCCGCGTGCCGCTGTTGCTGGGTGGTCCACATGCCACTGCACTCCTGCCACTTCTGACCGAATTGGGGTTCAGCGCCACCGTGGCCAGCGACACGCTGGGTGTGGCCAGTGCCACCAAGATGTGCCGCAGCGTGATGGTCAAGGGCCTGGAAGCGATGGTGATCGAAAGCTTCACCACCGCGCGCCACTACGGTGTCGAAGATGCGGTGATCGCATCGTTGCAGGAAACCTTTCCCGGCATCGACTGGAACCAGCAGGCCGCCTACTTCTTTCAGCGCGTGATCGAGCATGGCCGCCGCCGCAGCGAAGAAGTGCTGGAGGTGGCGCAAACCGTGCGCGAAGCGGGGCTGGAGCCGTTCTCTGCCGCCGGTACCGCCCAGCGGCAGGCGGCGATCGCCGATCGGGCCGATTCCGGGGTGTTCGGTGCGCGGGGCAGCCCGTCGTTCGCTCGCAGCGCCGACTGGCGATGCGAAGCCGACCGGCTGCTCGCACGTGCCGACCACCCGGTTCGCAAACCATGAAGGCCCCGCAGATGGACCCGCACACGGACCCTCAGACGCACCCGCAGACGCACCCGCAGACGCACATGAGCCCGGACATCGACTCGCAAACAGCACCCTTTAGGAAGACCCCCGGCTGGCTCGACTGGTACCCGAATCCGAGTCAGCCGCGCTTCCAGCTGCCCCCCGGCAGCGTCGACGCCCATTGCCATGTCTTCGGCCCGGGCAGCGAGTTCCCCTTCGCACCCGAGCGCAAGTACACCCCCTGCGACGCATCGAAAGCGCAGTTGTTCGCATTGCGCGACCGACTCGGCTTTGCCCGCAACGTCATCGTCCAGGCCACCTGCCATGGCGCCGACAACCGCGCCATGGCCGATGCCTGCCGCGCCTCCGACGGCAAGGCGCGCGGCGTGGCCACCGTCAAACGCAGCATCAGCGACCGCGAACTGCAAGACCTGCACGACGCCGGGGTGCGCGGGGTGCGCTTCAACTTCGTCAAGCGACTGGTCGACTTCACGCCCAGGGACGAATTGATGGAGATCGCTGCGCGCATCCAGTCACTCGGCTGGCATGTGGTGATCTACTTCGAAGCCGTGGACCTGCCCGAACTGTGGGACTTCTTCAGCGCGCTGCCCACCACCGTGGTGGTCGACCACATGGGCCGCCCGGATGTGAGCCAGCCGGTCGACGGCCCCGAGTTCGCGCTGTTCCAGCGCTTCATGCACGAACACCCCAACGTCTGGAGCAAGCTCAGCTGCCCCGAACGACTGAGCGTCTCAGGCCCGAAAGCGCTGGATGGCGAGCGCGCGGCCTATCGCGATGTGCTGCCCTTTGCGCAGCGCTTGATCCAGCGCTTTCCGGACCGCGTGCTGTGGGGCACCGACTGGCCGCATCCCAACCTGAAGAATCACATGCCGGACGACGGTTTGCTGGTGGACTTCATTCCGCGCATCGCCACCACCACCGAGCATCAGCAGCAACTGCTGGTCGACAACCCGATGCGCCTCTACTGGCCCGAGGAGACGCGATGAGTCTCGACAAACCCTATCTCGACGTGCCCGGCACCACCGTCTTCGACGCCGAGCAATCGCGCAAGGGCTACCCCCTGAACCAGTTCTGCATGAGCCTGATGAAAGCCGAGAACCGCGAACGATTCAAGGCCGACATGCGCGCCTATCTGGACACCTGGCCGATGAGCGAGGAGCAAAAGCAGGCGGTGCTGGCGCGCGACCTGAACCGCTGCATCGCCGCAGGCGGCAACATCTACTTCCTGGCCAAGCTCGGCGCCACGCTCGGCAAGAGCTTTCAGCAAATGGCCGGCAGCATGACCGGCATGACCGAAGACGAGTACCGCGAGATGATGGTGCACGGCGGCCGCTCGATCGAAGGCAACCGTGTGGTGGGCGAAGACGGCGACGCCCAGGCGCACCGGCAACCGCAAGGCAGCAGCACCGCGGTGGGGCTGTAGCGCATGGCCGCCATCACCGCGTCGGTCTACACCTCGCATGTGCCGGCGATCGGCGCTGCGCTGGACACGGGCAAGCACACCGAGCCCTACTGGCAGCGCGTCTTTGCTGGGTACGAGTTCTCCAAACAGTGGATGCGGGCGCAACAGCCCGATGTGGTCTTGCTGGTCTACAACGACCATGCGACCGCCTTCAGCCTGGACATGATCCCGACCTTCGCGATCGGCACCGCGGCCTCGTTTCAGCCCGCCGACGAGGGCTGGGGGCCACGACCGGTGCCCACCGTGATCGGTCATCCGGAACTGGCGGCACACATCGCGCACAGCGTCATCCAGCAGGACTTCGACCTGACGATCGTCAACCGCATGGAGGTGGACCACGGCCTGACGGTGCCGCTGAGCCTGATGTGCGGCCCGCAGGATCCGGTGGCCGGCACTTGGCCTTGCGCGGTGATTCCTTTCGCAGTCAATGTGCTGCAGTACCCGGTGCCCTCGGGCCGCCGCTGTTTCATGTTGGGCCAGGCCATCCGCCGCGCGATCGAGCGCTTCGACGCGCCGTTGAAGGTGCAGATCTGGGGCACCGGTGGCATGAGCCACCAATTGCAGGGGCCGCGTGCCGGGCTCATCAATGCCGAGTGGGACCGGCGTTTCATCGACCGCTTGATCGCCGACCCGCGCGGCTTGGCTGAGGTGCCGCACATCGACTATGTGCGCGAAGCCGGCAGCGAAGGCATCGAACTGGTGATGTGGCTGATCGCACGCGGCGCGATGGCCGACATCGTTGGGGGTGCTGCACCGCGGGTGGTACACCGTTTCTATCATGTGCCGGCATCGAATACCGCAGTCGGCCACCTGATCCTGGAGAACTCATGACGCCCCCAAGTTCACTCACATTCGCTGCCACCCGGGAGGGCTCCGGCCTCCTGGAGGCAGCTCCGCGGAGGCTGGCATGACCATCAAAGTCGCCCTGGCCGGTGCCGGCGCATTCGGCACCAAGCACCTCGATGGCATCCGGCGCATCGACGGGGTCGAGGTCGTCTCGCTGATCGGCCGCGAGCTGCAGAAGACGCAGGACATGGCGAGCAAGTACGGCATCGCCCATGCCACCACGCGGCTCGAAGACAGCCTGGCCATCGCCGAGATCGACGCGGTCATCCTCTGCACACCGACCCAGATGCATGCCGACCAGGCGGTGGCCTGCATGGCCGCAGGCAAGCATGTGCAACCCGAGATTCCGCTGGCCGACAGCTTGCGCGATGCCTACCGCGTGGTGCA
>JBBSPW010000288.1:0-3563 GCA_038258365.1 Burkholderiales bacterium
AGAAGAACAACCCGCCGGGCCTTGCTGCCTGGTCGACCCTGACGCTCGGTTTGACGTTTGAATTGACCCTCGGCAGTGGGATGGCCTGGGCTCAGACACCGCCATCCGCTGTCGAAGCGACCGCATCTGCGGCGCTGCTGTCTGCCTCTACTCCAGCTTCTGCCGCTGCCGCGAACCCGGCTGAACTGCCGGCACTGACCAACACCGCCACCCGCACCGACCGGCGCATCGACGAGGTGCCGGCCACCGTGACCGTGACGCCGGCGCGCGAGATCGAAACCCAGGGCGCGCGCGACCTGAAGGATCTGTTCCGCAACCAGGTCGACATCAGCGTGCGCGCCGCGCCGGCCCGCTTCGGTGCGGCGGGCGCCAGCACCGGCCGTGCCGGCACCGAAGGCCTCAACATCCGCGGGCTCGAAGGCAACCAGGTGCTGATCCTGGTCGACGGGGTCCGCGCACCGGCCAGCTTCAGCTTCGGCGCTTTCGCCACCGGCCGGCTCGACAGCCTGTCACTGGAAACCACCGCGGCCGCCGAGGTGCTGCGCGGCCCGGCCTCGACCAGCTTCGGCAGCGACGGTCTGGCCGGTGCGCTGGTGCTGCGCACGCTCGATCCGGCCGATGTGCTGCAGCCCGGGCGCAACAGCGGCGGCTTCGTGCGGCTCGGCGGCACGCAGGTCGACGATTCGGTGATGTTGACCGCCGCTGCGGCGTTTCGGAGCAACCGCATCGAGGGCCTGCTGCTGCTGAGTCAGCGCAACGGCCATGAGACCGACAGCCAAGGCACCGACAACGTCGCCGACAGCCGCCGCACCGCACCGAACCCGGTCGACTACCGCCAGCAGGCGCTGCTGGGCAAGCTGGGTTTCAACTGGAGCCCGCAACACCGCATCGGCGCCACGCTCGAGGCCACGCGCCGCGACATCGACACCGATGTGCTGTCGGGCCGCGCGGTCATTGCGGTAGCGCCGGCGCCGCCGGCTGTGCTGTCGCCGACCGCGGTGGTGGGCCTGACCGCCGACGACCGCGTCGAGCGAACGCGGATCGCGCTCGACCACCGCTACGACGACCTCGACGCGGTCTGGCTGCAGAAGGCCAGCACCCGGCTCTATCTGCAGCATTCGACCACGCGCCAGTTGGCAGCCGAAGACCGCAACACCGCAGCCGACCGCACCCGCGACAGCCGCTACCGCGAACGCGTGGTCGGCCTGAGCACGCAACTGGAAACCAGCAGGGTCGGCACCACCAGTCAGCGACTGAGTTATGGCCTGGATGCAAGCCGCACCCGAATCGACGCCGTGCGTGACGGTACCCCCAACCCCAGCGCGCCGCCGCCGTTTGGCGAAACCTTTCCGGCCAAGCCGTTCCCCGACACCGACTACACCTTGCTCGGTGCCTTCGTGCAGGACGAGATCGAGCTGCCCACCGCTGCCGGCCGGGTGACGCTGATTCCGGGCCTGCGCTACGACCGCTACAACCTCGACCCATCGGGCAATGGTTACGGCGGCGACGTGCCGGTCAAGCTGTCTGGCGATGCCGTGACGCCGCGCTTCGGCCTGCTGTGGCGGGTGAACGAGGCGCTGGTGCCGTATGCGCAGTGGTCGCGGGGCTTTCGCGCACCCACGCCAGGGCAGGTCAACAACAGCTTCAGCAACGTGGCGGTGGGCTACCGCAGCGAAGGCAACCCGAACCTGCAGGCCGAGAAGGCCAGCAGCATCGAGATCGGCTTGCGGGGGCAATTCGGATCGGCGCACAACCAACTTCGCTGGCAGGTGGCAGCGTACGACAACCGCTACCGCGACTTCATCAGCCAGGAGGTGGTGGGCGGCAGCTTCACACCCGCCGACCCTGCCGTGTTCCAGCACATCAACCTGGCCAGCGCCCGCATCCGCGGTGTGGAGCTGCGCGGCGACTGGCGCTTTGCACGCGACTGGAGCCTGAGCCTGGCGAGTGCGACTGCGCGCGGCACCAGCACCCGAGCGGGTGTCGATGAACCTCTGGACAGCATCGACCCGCTGCGCACCGCGCTCGGGCTGCGCTTCGAGCGCGGCGCCTGGCTGCTGCATGCCGATGTGCTGCATGCGAATGCCAAATCACGCAGCCGCATCGCAGCAGCCGATCCGCCTGCGTCTTCGCCCTCATTCGCACCCGGCGCCTACACCGTGCTTGACCTGGGCGCGCGCTGGCAGCCGCGGCCCGACTGGACCCTGGTCGCCAATTTGAACAACGTCACCAATGCCACCTACTGGCGCTGGAGCGATGTGCGCGGGCTTGCTGACAACAGCCCGGTGCGCGATGCCTACACGGCCCCCGGCCGCCATCTGCAGCTGTCGCTGCGTCACGACTTCTGACCCTGGAGCACTTGCGCCATGAGCCCCACCCTCGATCTCGAATCCGCCGTCGTCGAACAACTGCGCGACGGCTATGCAGCCGCACGCCGCAGCGGAGCGATGCGACACCGCGACATCGCAGCCGCCTTGCACGCCAGCGAAGGCGAGCTGATCGCCGCCCATGGCGGGCGCGACCCGGCCGATGGCGGCCTGACCGCGCAACGGCTGCACGGACCCTGGCCGCAGGTGATCGGCGAATTGGAAGCCGTCGGCCCGGTAATGGCGCTGACCCGCAACGCCTCGTGCGTGCACGAGAAGACCGGCACCTACCGCGACAGCAGCGCCCACGGACCGGCCGGCCAGGAGATGGGGCTGGTGCTGGGTGCCGAGATCGACCTGCGTGTGTTCTACCGGCACTGGGTGCATGGCTTTGCGGTGCACGAAACCTCGGACAAAGGTGTGCAACGCAGCCTGCAGTTCTTCGATGCCGGCGGGCTGGCGCTGCACAAGGTTTTCACGCGGCCAGCGAGCGATCTCGTTTCGTGGCAAGCGTTGATCGAACGCCATCGGCATGCCAACCAGACACCCGGCATCGAGCCCGTGGCTGCTGCAGCCGCAGCGGCCGAAACCCCCGACGCGCAGATCGATGTGGCCGCCTTCCGCAGTGGCTGGGCGTCGCTGCGCGACACGCACGACTTCTTCGGTCTGCTGCGCAAGCACGGGCTGGCACGCACCCAGGCGCTGCGGCTCGCAGATCCCGCGTTTGCACAACGCGTGGACACCGGCGCCGCGCGCGAGGTGTTGCAGGCTGCGGCGCGCGATGCGCTGCCGGTGATGGTGTTTGTCGGCAACCCCGGCATGATCCAGATCCACGCCGGCCGGGTGCAGCGGGTGGAGGTGCTGGGGCCGTGGCTCAACGTGCTGGATGCGGGCTTCAACCTGCACCTGCGCGAAGACCACATCGCAGCAGCCTGGGCGGTTCGCAAGCCCACCAGCGACGGGCTCGTGACCTCGTTGGAGTTGTTCGACGCCGCCGGCGAAACGGTGGCGATGCTGTTCGGCGAACGCAAGCCCGGCCGGCCCGAGTTGTGCGCGTGGCGGCTGCTGGTCGACGCGCTGGTGAACACGAACGAAGGTGCTTCGGCGTGGCAGCCCCAACCCGATGGGTGCACGGCATGCTGAAGCCCAAACCGACTTCTGGGCTCCCCCGCTTGATGAGCGGCAATCTCACCCGCC
>JBBSPW010000289.1:0-3488 GCA_038258365.1 Burkholderiales bacterium
CTTCGAGCACCTGGGTCAACTGGTCCAGCCGCGATTCCAGCAGGCGGCCGGTGGCCACGTCCCAGTCTTGCGGCGCGTCGCGCGTCAACGGTGCCAAGGTGATGCTGGCGCCGCCAGCCAGCCCGTGCTGCTGCAGATCGGCCAGCAGGCCGCGCACGCTGCCGGCGGTCAGCTCGATCACATCGGTGTCGCTGAGCAAACCCATCGCGGCAGAGCGGCTGAAGAGTCCCGCCAAGCGGGGCGCCAATAGCGCATGGCCGATGTAATCCGGGCTGGATGCCAAATGGATATTTGTCATGCGCCGATGCTAACCCAAGACTGGCTCGCCTGGTGCGGTGTCGGACCACGGCTGCCAGCGCCCCGGATCCACGCTTGGCGCCCCTTGCCGTCGTTTCGTCGCAGCGCAATGGCGCGCCGGTCCCATGCATTTCACAGTCGGTGCATCGACAGCACGAACCGGAGCCGCCATGAGCCTCATCAAAACCATCACCCGCCCCGTCCGCAACCTGAGCGACGCCATCTTCATGCCGTTCAAGGCGGTCTTCGTGGTCGGCTTGTGTTGGGCCATCAACGCCATGACGTTCCACGGCGTCTGGTGGGTCCAGTGGGTGGCGCTCGGCATGGGTATCGCCACCCTCGTGGCACTGGCGCGCGGCATCAAGACGCTGCTGGTGCTGGGCCTGACGGGTTGGCTGGGGATGAAAATCTACCGCCGCTGGGGACCGGAAGCACGGCGCCGTTTCGATGAGTGGATGGCCAGCACGCAGCCCGATGCAGCCAGCCTCGCCGGCCTGCTGAAAACGCCAGCGGCCCACATGCCGAGCGGGCTTACGGGCGAGGCGCTGCGACACTGACCCCGGCGGGGGAACACGCCCCGATCGTTCGGGTTTGACCAACAATCTGCCATGGCTCCATCGCATTCGCAGACCGTTGCCGCACGCACGCCGTTGTCTTTGCTGACAGGGGCGGCGCTGCTGGCGGTGTGGGCAGCGCTTCAAGCCGGCTGCGCCAGCGACGCACCGCCCTTGCACCCGCTGCCGAATCCGGCCGAGGTCCGTGCCCGCATCGTCGAACGCATGCCGGCCTCGGTGCCCGACCGCACCGGGTGGGCCATCGACATCCAGGCCGCGTTGGCGGCGCTGAAGATCGCGCCCAGCGAATCGAACCTGTGCGCGGTGCTGGCCGTCACGGCGCAAGAGTCGGGCTTCGTGGTCGACCCGAAGGTGCCCGGCATGGCGCGCATCGCCTGGGCCGAGATCGACCGCCGCGCCAGCAGCCTGGGTCTGCCGACGACTTTGCTGCATCTGGCGTTGAAGCTCGATTCACCGAGCGGCAAGACCTACGCCGACCGCATCGACGCGGCAAAAACCGAGCGCGACCTGAGCAATGTCTTCGACGACTTCATTTCCGCGGTACCGCTGGGGCAGCGCCTGTTCGGCGGCTACAACCCGGTGCACACCGCCGGGCCGATGCAGGTGCAGATCGACTTTGCCCGCCAGCACCTGGCCCAAAAACCGTATCCCTATGTCATCGATGGATCGCTGCGCAATGAAGTTTTCAGCCGCCGCGGGGGGCTCTACTTCGGCATCGCCCATCTGCTGGACTACCCGGCTCCCTACGACCAGCCGATCCACCGTTTCGCCGACTACAACGCCGGCCAGTACGCCAGCCGCAACGCAGCCTTTCAGCAGGCGGTCAGCAGCATCACCGGCATTCCGCTGGTGGCCGATGGCGATCTCATCCGCTTCGACGGCGACCGCAGCCGGCCCGGCGCCACCGAAGTGGCGGTGCGATCGATCGGTGACCGGCTCGGCCTGGATGACCGTGCGATCCGCGACGCGCTGGAGTCCGGCAGTGGCCCGGACTTCGGCGCCAGCCAGCTGGCCCAGCGCACCTATGCGCTGGCCGACTCGATCAAAGGCCGGCCGCTGCCGCGCGCGTCGATCCCGACCATCACACTGACGAGTCCGAAGATCCAGCGCAAGCTGACCACCGAATGGTTCGCAACGCGGGTGCAAACGCGCTGGCAGCGGTGCATGGCGGTGCCGGGTTAGACAGCGCGCCAGCCCGCCAACCGCGGCTTAACGCTTGCCGGTGATCTCGGCGAAAAACGCATCCGGCGAAGGCTTGCGGCCCAGAAAGCGCTCGACCATCTGCTGCGGTGGCACCTCGCCGCCGCGCGACAGGATCAGTTGCCGGTAGCGGCGCCCGGTTTCCGGGCTCATCAGATCGCCGTGAAAGGCCGACAGCATGTCGAGCGCCATCACTTCGGACCACATGTAGCCGTAGTAGCCGGCCGCATAGCCCCCCATCAGGTGGCCGAAGCCAGCCGGGAAGATCGTGCCTTCGACATAGCCGAGCGGCATCGTCTGTTCCAGATCGATCCAGGTCTGCAGCGCCGGCTTCGGCTGGCCGGTGTGCAGCCGCATGTCGTAGCTTGCGTATTCCCACTGGCGGCTGTAGCGAAGACCGCGGCCGTAGGTGCGTGCCGCATCGAGCTGCTTCAGTTGTTCGGGCGACAAGCGCGGGCAAGCGGGGCAGACGTCGGCAAACAGCGCCAACGTCTGCGGCCGGCGTGCCCATTCCTCGAACATCTGTGACGGCGCCTCGACGAAGTCGCGCTTGACCGAGGTGCCCGACTGATCGGCATAGCGGGTGGTCGACAGCACGCCGTGCAGCACATGGCCGAACTCGTGCAGCAGCGTTTCGAGTTCGTCGTGATCCAGGCCCTTCGCGTTGAAGTTCGTGACGAGCACCGATGTCGGCTTGCGGCCGGCCAGGGTCGAGCCGGACACGATGCCGAAGGCGGCGGCATGGCCGTACTTCCCTTCCCGCGGCACCAGGTCGAGATAGACCGTGCCGAGGAATGCGCCGCCCTTGCCCGCATTGCCGCCCTTGCCGCCCTTGCCGCCCGACGCGGCATCGGACCGGTCGTAAACCGCATACGCGCGCACATCCGGATGCCACACCGGCAGCTTCACCGGGTCGAAACGAATGCCGTACAACTGCTCGGCCACCCGCATCGCGAAGGCGACGCTGGCATCGGTGGGGAAGTACGCGCGCAGCTTTTCCTGGTCGATGGCGTAGCGCTCGCGCTTGATGCGTTCCTGCAGGTAGCCGGTGTCCCAGCGCTGGACGCGAACATCGGCCACCGGTTGGCCGGTCAAGATGGCTTTTTCGGTTCGAAGATCGGCCAGCTCACGCTGTTCCAGCGTCAGCACCGCATCACGCACCCGGCTCAGAAACGACTCCACCGCAGCTGGCGTCGCGGCCATGCGCTGGCGCAGCGCGAAGCTTGCATAGTCGGGCTCGCCATGCAGTTGCGCCAGTTCGAAGCGCAGCGCCAGCACCTCGTCGAGCCGGGCCAGGTTGTCGGGTCCGCCCTTGTCCTGAAACGCAGTCCAGACCTTTTGCCGTGCAGCTTCGCGGGTGGCGTTCTGCAGGAACGGCACCACCGTCGGGTAGTCCATCTTCAGCACCAGACGCCC
>JBBSPW010000290.1:0-3432 GCA_038258365.1 Burkholderiales bacterium
GCCCGCCGTGCCGAACGGCTCAACCCGTCGACGATCCGCGAGATCCTGAAGCTCACCGAACAACCCGGCATCATCTCGCTGGCCGGCGGTTTGCCGTCTCCTGACAGCTTTCCGGTGGCGGCGATGGCCGAAGCCAGTGCCCGCGTGCTGCGCGACCATCCGCAGCAGGCTTTGCAATACGGTGCCAGCGAAGGTGTTGGGCCGCTGCGCGAGTGGGTGGCAGCCGAGTTGGCGGGGCACGGCATGGCGGTCGATGCGTCGCAGGTGCTGATCACCACCGGTTCGCAACAAGGGCTGGACCTGGTGGGCAAGGTGCTGATCGACCCCGGCAGCGCCGTGGCGGTGGAGTCGCCCACCTACCTCGGCGCCTTGCAGGCCTTCGCGCCCTACGAGCCCGAGTTCATCGCCATCGACGGCGACGACGCCGGCCCGCTGCCGCCGCTGCTGGACCAGGCCGAAGGCGCACGCTTCATCTACCTGCTGCCCAACTTCCAGAACCCGAGCGGGCGAAGCATGACCGCGGCACGACGGCTGGCGCTGGTGGAGCGTGCGGCCGAACTCGGCTTGCCGATCGTCGAAGACAACCCCTACGGCGACCTGTGGTTCGACCAGCCACCACCGCCGCCGCTGTCGGCCACCGCAATGGCGGACAACGGCGCGGTCTACCTGGGCTCGTTCAGCAAGGTGCTGGCCCCCGGCTTGCGGCTCGGCTATCTGGTGGCACCGCGCGCGCTGATGCCCAAGCTGCTGCAAGCCAAGCAGGCCGCCGACCTTCACACCCCCACCTTCAACCAGCGCCTGGTGCACGAGGTCATCAAGGAGGGCTTCCTGCGCGACCATGTGCCGACCATCCGCAAACGCTATGCCGCCCAGCGCAACGCCATGCAATCCGCGCTGGCGCAGCACATGGCCGACACCTGCCGCTGGGTCAAACCTGCCGGCGGCATGTTCTTCTGGCTGGAGCTGCCACCGCAGCTCGACGCCACAGCCCTGCTGCCGCGCGCGCTCGAAGCCGGCATGGCCTTCGTGCCGGGCGCCACCTTCTACCCGCACCAGGGGCGCGCCAACACCCTGCGCTTGAGCTTCGTGACGGTGTCGCCCGAGCAGATCGCGCAGGGGGTGGCCCTGCTGGCCGGGGTGCTGAACGCGGCCCTGGCGTCTTCAGTGCCGACAGGCGCCGAGGCGGCACCGTGAGCCCGATGAGCCCGATGAGCCCGTCAGCTGGACGCAGCCGCCGCTTTCATCAGCTCGACGTGTTCGCCGAGCAGCCCTACAAGGGCAACCCGCTGGCCGTCGTGCATGGCGCCGAAGGCCTGGATGACAGCACCATGGCCGCGTTCGCACGCTGGACCAACCTGTCCGAGACCACTTTCTTGCTGCCGCCCACCGATCCCGCGCTCGCCGACTACCGGGTGCGCATCCACACCCCCGGTGGCGAATTGCCGTTCGCTGGGCATCCCACGCTCGGCAGCTGCCATGCCTGGCTGGCCGCCGGCGGCCAGCCGCGCCAGGCCGGTGTGGTGGTGCAGGAATGCGGTGTCGGCTTGGTGCGGATTCGTCGCGGCAGCGCTGGCGCGCCCGCCCGGCTGGCCTTTGCGGCGCCGCCGTTGCGCCGCAGCGGGCCGCTGGACGACGCGTTGCTGCAGCGCATCGTGCAGGCGCTCGCGATCGACATTTCCGATGTGCTGCACCACCAGTGGGTCGACAACGGCCCCGGCTGGTGCGCGCTGATGCTGCGATCGGCCGCGCAGGTGTTGTCGGTGCAGCCCGACTTCGGCTTGCTCGGCGGCGTCAAGCTGGGCTTGGTCGGCGCGCAAGCAGCGGGCCACGAGGCGCTGTTCGAGGTGCGGGCTTTCGTGCCCAGCATGGGCGTGCCCGAAGACCCCGTCACCGGCAGCCTGAACGCCGGTTTGGCGCTGTGGCTGATCGGCGCAGGCCTGGCGCCGCCGCGCTACCTGGCTGCGCAGGGCACCGCGCTGCGCCGCGCCGGCCGCGTGCATGTGGAGCAGGACGGCGACACGGTATGGGTGGGCGGCGATGTGTCGGTGTGCGTGGATGGCAGCGTGACGCTGTGAGCCCGCAGCAGGCAAGACCCCGGCGAGCAATCACTCGCGCAGCGCGAGGAGGCTGAAATGACCACCACAGTCGACCACCTGGTGGTGGCGGCGGCCACACTGCAAGCCGGCGTGGACTGGTGCGAACGCACCCTCGGCGTCCCACCCGGCCCGGGTGGCACGCATGCGCTGTTCGGCACCCACAACCGCTTGCTGAAGATCGCGTCGCCGGCATGGCCGCAGGCGTACCTGGAGATCATCGCCATCGACCCGTCGGCCCCTGCGCCTCCACGCCCGCGCTGGTTCGGTCTGGACGAGCCCGCGCTGCAGGTGCGGCTGGCGGAGCAAGGTCCGCAGCTGATCCATCTGGTGGCGCGTTCGACGATGCTGGACATGCACCGCTGGGGCTTGATCGCTGTCGGCTGCAAGCCCGGCGATCCGGTCAAGGCCAGCCGCGACACCCCGCAAGGCCGCCTGTCGTGGCAGATCCTGGTGCCCGGAGACGGCCGCCCCGGCTGCGGCGGCGCCCTGCCCACGTTGATTCAGTGGGACGGCCCGCACCCCACCGACACGATGCCCGACAGCGGCCTTGCGCTCGACAGCCTGACCCTGCGCGGCTTGCCACCGCACGCGGCCGAGGTGCTGCGTTTGCGAGGTGTCCAGCTGCAACCCGAAGTCGCGGGCCAGCCCCCGGTGGCGGCGGTATTGAAGACGCCGAGCGGTCGTATGGCCATCTGAGGCGATCCGCCAGCCAAATCACGTCCAGCAGCCAAGCAGAGCGAGCGCAGCGCAATGGGCTCCTCGCTCGCAGGGCAATCTACTTGTTGCGGTACTCGTCATGGCAAGCCTTGCAGGTTTCCGCCACCCCCAGAAAAGCCGGCTTGAGCGCGTCCATGCCGCCGCTCTTGGAGGCCACCGCCAACTTGGCCGATTCGTCCTGCAATTTCTTCGCCAGCGAGTCGAACTTGGCGCGGTCGGTCCAGATGTTGGCCTTGGCCGTGCCCTTCTTGGTGTCGCTGGTGCCCTCGACGAAGCCCGCATACGGCAGCTTCGAGACAAAGGCGACCACTTCGGCGTTCTGCGCCGCTGCGGCGGCATCGTAGGGTGCCTTGTTCTGCACCATCGCGCCGATGCGGCCGAAGTGCGTGCCCATCACGGTGAAGGCGCTTTGGCGGTACTCGACCGCATCTTCGGGGCTGCGGAACTGCGCCGATGCCGGCAGCGCCGCGGTCAGCGCCAACAAGGCCCATGCGCTCGGCACGAGCAGGCGGGATTTCAGGGACAAATTCGGCATGGACATCGGGAAACTCCTGGTGGGGTGCAATGGGTCGTCTGCGACCGTCGGTCGACCCGCAGCATGGTGCGTGGCGGGGCGAGC
>JBBSPW010000291.1:0-3412 GCA_038258365.1 Burkholderiales bacterium
CCGGTCTTGTGGGCGAAGCCGGGTGCGTCGGGCAGACCGGGCAGCCAGCCGGGCACACCGCGCAGGCTGCCCGACGACAAGATTTCGTCGAACTGCTGGCGCTGCAGCACCGCGCGCAGGTGGTCGCGAGTGGCCGGTTGCAGCAGTGGCAGCGTTGCTTTTGCTGCAGACAGCCAGGGCGCAGGCGGTGCATCGGCGTCCAGCAGCCACAACAGCCGCACCGTGTCCCAGGCGGTCATGTGAATCATGCCGACCCCGGCGCCATCGGCATTGCGCCAGCCGCCTGCAGGCGTGGTGCCGTTGAGTTGCAGGGTGTGCAGGCCGAGCTCCGCGAAGCGCTCGTTGAGCACATCGACCATGCCGACCCGGTGCAGCAGCGCCACGCAGGTGTCGGTGGCGTCGTTGTCGCTGATGGTGATCATCGGCGCCAGCGCGTCGGGCCAGTCACCGATCAGCCCGCGGTCCAGCGCCAGGCCGATGCCCACCGCCACCATCAGCTTCAGCAACGACGCCGGATACGGCGCCACCACGCGCGGCAGTCCCCGATTGCCTTGCAGCGGTGTCCAGGTCAGCGACTGCCAGTTGCTGCCGTGCGTGAAGGCCACCGAGGTGCCGGCGGCATCGCGCTGGTCACGGTCGAAGCGGATGTTGACCACCCGGCCTGCAGCGCCGTCGAACTGCGCCACCAGGCCTTCGGGATGCTCGCGCGAGAACAGCACGTTGGCCCAGCGCGCAGCCGCGGGCTGCTGCGGATCGAAGGCGACGAGCGCCAGATCGAGGCTTGGGAATGGGGTGGCTGGCGGCGAGTCGGACGGCGAGTCGGGCGCCAGGACGGGCGACGAAACGGGCCTCGCTTCTGCGCCGAAATTCTGCTGCCGAACCGCGTTCAGCAACCGCGCGGCCAGCGCCGCATGGATGTCGAATCGGGTGGGCGGTGGCATCGCCGAGCCCGGCCTAAGCCGCCACCACATGGCAGGCCACCCGCCGCCCGTCGACCTCGCGCAGCAGCGGTACTTCGACCCTGCAACGGGCTTCGGCCAGCGGGCAGCGGGTGTGGAAGGCGCAACCGGCCGGCGGCGCCAGCGGGCTCGGGATCTCGCCTTGCAGCGGCACAGGTCTGCGGCGCTGATCGGCCTGCAGCGCAGGCACCGCCGCCAGCAGCGCCCGGGTGTAGGGATGAAGCGGCGTGTCCAGCACCGCAGCGCGCGGACCTTGTTCCACCGCGCGGCCGAAATACATCACCATCACCTCGTGCGCCACATGCCGCACCACCGAAAGGTTGTGGCTGATGAACACATAGGCGGTGCCGGTGCTCTGCTGCAGGTCCATGAACAGATTCAGGATCTGCGCCTGGATCGACACATCCAGCGCCGAGGTCGGCTCGTCGGCGACGACGATGCCCGGCCCGAGCATCATCGCCCGCGCAATGCCGATGCGCTGGCGCTGGCCGCCGCTGAACATGTGCGGGAAGCGTTCGGCATGCTCGCGCCGCAAACCCACGCGGTCCAGCATCTGCAGCACGCGGTCGCGCCGGTCGGCCGATGACAGCTGCTTGTGGTGGATGCGCAGGGGCTCGGCCAGGGTCGCGGCCACCGACTTGCGCGGGTTCAGCGATGCGTACGGGTTCTGGAACACCATCTGCACGCGGCGCCGCAAGGCGGTGCGGCGGGTGGCGTCGGCATCGGCTGCGTCCACCCCGTCGATCCGCAGCGAGCCTGCCGTGGGCGCCTCGATCAATGTCAGCTGCCGAGCCAGCGTGCTCTTGCCGCAGCCCGATTCGCCCACCACCGCCAGGGTGCGCCCTGCTGCGAGATCGAAACCGACACCATCCAGCGCCCGCACGGTGGCCGCTGACTTGAGCCAGCCGCCACCGACTCGGTAGTGGCGCGTCAGATCGCGGGCCTGCATCACCGGCGCGTCGGCTTCGGGGTTAGGCAAGGGAGGCTCCCGTCGCCATCGTTTCGACGATTGGAAAGAAGCAGCGCACCCCGTCGACCAGCAGCGGCTGCTCGGTTCGGCAACGGTCTTGCACCCGCGGGCAGCGCGGCGCCAGCAAACAGCCCGCGGGCCGATCGTGGCGGCCCGGCACCACCCCGGGCAGTGCCGGCAAACGGCTGCCGAACTCACCATGCTCGGGCAGCGCCGCCAGCAGTGCGGCGGTGTAGGGGTGGTGCGGCCGGGTGAACACCGCATCGACTTCGCCGGTTTCCACCACCTGCCCGGCATACATCACCGCGACACGGCGTGCCATCTGCGCCACCACGGCCAGGTCGTGGGTGATCAACAACAAGGCCAGGCCCTGCTCGCGCTGCAGCCGTGCCAGCAGGTCCATCACCTGGGCCTGGATCGTCACGTCCAGCGCGGTGGTGGGCTCATCGGCAATCAGCAGCCGGGGTTGGCAGGCCATCGCCATCGCGATCATCACGCGCTGATTCATGCCGCCACTCATCTGGTGCGGGTAGCTGGAAAGCCGCGACTTCGCAGCCGGGATCTCGACCGTCTCGAACAATTCCAGCACCCGCGCTTCGAGCGCCGCGCCGCGCAATCCCATGTGCACCTTGAGCACCTCGCGCACCTGGTCGCCCACGGTGTGCGCCGGGTTCAGGCTGTTGAGCGCGTCCTGAAACACCATCGAGATGTCCTTGCCCACCAGCCGCCGGCGCTGCGCGGGTTTCAGCGTCAGCAGGTCGTGGCCGTCGAAGCGCAACGCGTCGGCACTGACCACGCCGGGCGCGTCGATCAAACCCATCGCGGCCATCATCGACACCGACTTGCCCGAGCCCGATTCGCCGACGATGCCCAGCAGCTCACCAGCGGCCACGTCCAGATCGATGCCGGCTACCGCCTGGAAGTCGCCGAAGCGCACGCGCAGGTTGCGGATCTGCAACAGCGGGGCGGTCGACACGGCTGGCCCCCCTCCGGGGGGTGACACCGCAGGTAAATGGGGGCTCATGCCGCCTGCCTCAAGCGCGGGTCCAGGGCGTCGCGCAAGCCATCGCCCATCAAATTGATGGCGAGCACCGTGAACAGGATCGTCAACCCCGGCATCGTCACCACCCACGGCGCGCGTTCGATGTAATCGCGCGCAGCCGACAACATGCTTCCCCACTCAGGGGTCGGTGCCTGCACTCCCAGGCCCAGGAAGCCGAGCGCTGCGGCTTCCAGGATCGCCGAGGAAAAGCCGAGCGTGGCGTTGACGATCAGCGGTGCCAGGCAGTTCGGCATCACGGTCGAGAACATCAGCCGCGCGGTGCCGGCACCCGCCACGCGGCTGGCGGTGACATAGTCGCGCGCCATCTCGGCTTGTGCCGCGGCGCGGGTCAGGCGCACATAGCCCGGCAGCGCGCCGACCGCGATCGCGATCACGGTGTTGATGAGCCCGGGGCCGAGGATCGTGATGACCACGATCGCC
>JBBSPW010000292.1:0-3402 GCA_038258365.1 Burkholderiales bacterium
CCGTGGCACAACCGGCCCGACCGCCCCGAAGCTTTCGCGCTGGTGCAGCAGCTGTGGCGAGAGATCGCCGATCGCCTCGACAGCTTCGGCGCCGTGCACTTCCAGATCGGCCGCGCGTATCCGTACCTGCAGCGTCTGCAGCCGTCCACCGCCGCGCTGGTTCAGGCGTTGAAACAGCATCTGGACCCGAATGGCCTGATCAACCCGGGCGTGCTGGGTCTGGCAACCACACCCCGACTGGAGCCCCCGCGATGACGCCACATGCCTCCCTCTGCCGCGCCGCCCCGCGCGTCCTGCTCATAGTGGCCGTGGCCGCAGCCGCCTGCACCGGCAGCGCCGTGCAGGCGCAGGAACCCGTCACCGTGCGCATCGGCGCATTCGCGCCACCGGGCAGCATCTTCGCCACCTACTGGCAGAAGTTCAAGGCCACTGCCGAAGGCAACAGCAAGGGCACGCTGAAGATCGACCTCAGCACCAACGACCCCAACGAAGGCAACCTGCTGTCGAACCTGCGCCGCGGCCGGGTCGATTGCGTGGGTGCATCGCTGCAAGGCACGTCCACCATCCTGCCCGAGGTCGCGGTGCTGCAGCTGCCCTACCTGTTCGCCGACTTCAAACAAGTCGACCATGCCTACGACTCCAGCCTCCAGAGCACGTACCGACGTTTGTTCGCAGCCAAGGGTGTGGAGATGCTGAGCTTCGTGGAAACCGGCTTCACCAACATGTACGGCACGGTGCAGATCCAGTCACCGGCCGATGTCAAGGGCGTGAAGCTGCGCGCCACTCAGGCCCGGGCTTCGCAAGCCTGGATCAAGGCCACCGGTGCCGAAGCGGTGGTGCTGCCGATCGCCGAAGCGGTGCCGGGGTTGCAGACCGGGCTCATCAAGGGCGGCGAGTCGGGCATCGTGATTTATGGCGCGTTCCTTTCGAAATCGGCGCCGCAGTACACCCTGACCGCGCATGCCTTCGACAGCGGCACGATCATGTGCAACAAGCCCTGGTTCGACAAGCTCGACGCCAGCCAGCAAGCCGCGCTGCGCGCCGGCTGGAACGCCAAGGACCAGGCCCGTGACACGCGCAAGCTGAACGAGGCATTCATCGAGCAGGCAGCTGCCAAGGGCGTGACCATCTACAAACCGACAGCAGCCGAAACCGCGCAATGGCAAGCAGCCGGCAAGGTGGCGCGTGACGAACTGGTGGCCGCGATGAGCCCCGAGGCTCGCAAGATCCACGACGAGATCCTGAAGGACCTGGCGTCGATGAAGTGAGCGGCTACCAAAGCTCGCGACCATGACCGCCGCACGACTGCTGCTGGCCTTGTTGCGTCGGCTCGAACAGGCCGGCACCACGCTCGCCTTCGGGGTGATGGTGGTGGTGCTGGGGCTGGACATCTTCGGCCGCGAGGTGGCGGGCGGGGGTCGCATCTGGGCCACGCCGGTGGCCGTCTACGGCATGGTCTTCATCGCCTTCATCGGCATCGGCGTGGCGTCGGCCGGCGGCGCACACCTGCGGCCGCGCTTCATGGACGGGCTGACCCCGCAACGTTTTGCAGGCGCCTTCGACCGCGCCACCGACATCGGCTTTGCGCTCTTCAGCATCGGTGCTGCCATTCTTTGCCTGCAGATGCTGCAGGTCACAGTCGAATTGCAGGAGGTCGATGCGGTGATGCAGTGGCCGGTGTGGCCGTTTCAGACCATCCTGGTGGCCGCTTTCGGCATCGCCGCGTTACGGCACGGCTTGTATGCGGTCTATCCGGTGCTGCGGCCGGCCGAAGCCGGTGGCGAAAACGCTGCACCGACGCAGGATCGGGTCGACGAGTTGGCGGCTGGCGATGCCGCATCGCTGCTCGCGAAAAAGCCCGCCGGGCGCCCCTGAGCATGAACGCAACGACAACGCAACGACAACGCGACACGACCGCGCCATGACACCGGCATGACTGCCACATGACCGCCGCCCTGCCGCTGCTGGGTCTGATGCTGCTGGTGCCGCTGCTGCTGTGGCTGCGCCAGAACATGATCGTGGTGCTGGGGCTGGGCTCGGCCTGGCTCTACTACTTCTACAGCGACGGCGCGGTCGGCAACACCGCGCTCGATGCCTGGCAGAACTCGCGCAGCGAGGTGTTCCTGGCGATTCCGCTCTATGTGCTGGCCGGCAACGTCATGGCCAACGGCAGCATCGCCGCGCGGCTGATCCGCGTGATGTCTGCGTTCACGGCGCCGATTCCCGGTGGCCTGGCACTGGCTGCCGTGCTGTCGTGCACGGTGTTCTCGGCCATCTCGGGCTCTTCCACTGTGACGATGCTGGCGGTTGGCGGGGTGTTGTACCCGGCGCTCGTCAAGGCCGGCTACGACAAGCGCTTCTCGCTCGGTTTGTTGTGCGCAGCGGGCACGCTCGGTATCGTGATTCCGCCGTCGATTCCGATGATCCTCTACGGCATCATGACCTCGGTGTCGATCACCGACCTGTTCAAGGCCGGGGTGTTGCCGGGCGTGATGCTGGCGGGTCTGCTGGGTGTGTATGCGGTGGCCAAGAACCGGCATCTGCGGCAGTCGAGGCGCTTCGACGGGCAAGAGATCGGTGCTTCGCTGAAGAGCGGCGTGTTTGCATTGATGGTGCCGGTGATCATCCTCGGCGGCATCTACAGCGGCTACTTCACCGCCACCGAGTCAGCGGTGGTGGCGCTGTTCTATGCGGTGCTGGTCGATGTGGTGGTGCACCGGCAGTTGACGATGGCAAAGCTCTTCGACATCACGCAGGAAACGGTGAAGATGTCGGGCGCGCTGTTTCCGATGTTGATCATGGCCATCAGCATCAATGTGTTCCTGGGCGAGAAGCATGTGCCCGAGATGGCGGCGCAGTGGCTCGCCAGCCAGGTCAGCGACCGCGCCGTTTTCTTGCTGGCGGTCAATGCGCTGCTGCGGGTGGGGGGCTGCCTGATCGACATCGGCTCGGCGATCCTGATCCTGTCGCCGCTGCTGGTGCCGATGGCGCAGAGCCTGGGCGTCGACCCGGTGCACTTCGGCGTGATCATGCTGGTCAACCTGGAGATCGGCTACCTGACACCGCCGATGGGGCTGAACCTGATCGTCGCAGCGGTGGCGTTCAAGACCTCCTTCGCCGAATGCTGCAAGTCGGTGTTGCCCTTCATCGGCCTGCTGCTGCTGGGGCTGGCGATCGTGGTGTTGTGGCCAGGCCTGTCGCTGGTGCTGGTGCGATGAGCACGGCGGCGAACACGGACGCCACCGTTCGTCGGCACCTGCACGATGCCGATGGCTTGACCCTGCAGTACCGCGAGGCCGGGCCGGCCGATGCACCCACGCTGGTGCTGCTGCACCCATCGCCACGCAGCTCGGCGATGTTCGTGCCGTGGATGGCGGCGATGGCGCAGCAGGTGCGGGTGCG
>JBBSPW010000293.1:0-3387 GCA_038258365.1 Burkholderiales bacterium
ACCGGCGTCGGCGCCCGCAACAGCGCGCCGGCCACGCACGTGCCAGTGCAGCGCGCACGCAATACGCCTGCCGTCGGCAACGCCCCAAAACGCAGCTTGGTGCGTGCTGCGATTACGCTCGTGGTTCAGAATCCTTCATTCGCACTGAAGTTCGCACCTCCTTACCACTTCATGATGCTCAAGCAGCCGGGTATCGCACTACTAACCGAATTGATCGCGCTTGTGAGCGCACGGCCTGACATCACCACCGGTATATTGTTGTCTGGATTTGAGGGCCGCGAAGAGGAGGCATCGCTTGCCAAGCTCGCAATGTCTCCGCCAGTTGAAACGACAGCATCTACCGCCGGCGACTTTCGGCTGCTGGATATCGACAAACTACAGCTTTCATTTCTGGATGTGATGGCGCAATTGAACACCCAGGCACTGCAGCAGCGCATGGATGAGCTGCAGGCCAAGCAGGGCGAATCCGGACTGGACGATGCCGACAAGGAAGAATTGCGGGCATTGCTGCAAGGGCGGTTGGCCGGCGGTTAACCGCGACGATGGGCGCAGCGGCGTTTCCTTCTCCCTCCGGGGTGAAGGCGTGTGGCTAGCAAGCCGTCGACGCGCGCACATCAGCATGCCTTGTGCGCTGCGCTAATCCGGCCTGCGGACCATGACCTGTGATCAGGCCGCAGCCACGTGGCCCGCCTGCCCTTGCCGCGGGCGCCAGCCAAGGATGCGGGCCGGCAGGAAGAGGATCGCCTGCAGGAACGCGAACATCGCGGCAAACGTGATGCCCACCAGTCGGAACGGCAAGGCGAGCAGCCAGGCAACCGGCCAGAGCACCAGCGCCAGCAGTGCGAGCGGCCAGCACAGGACAAAGAGAATGCACCAGGCGAGCAGTGCAATCAGCGTCTTCATGGCAAGGCTCCCTGATCTTTAAGCAATGCCGCAATGGGCGGCGCAGGAGCAGGTTGCATCTCTTGCACGGTGGTTACAACCGGCGTGCGACGAAGCCGCATTGGCCCCCGACCAAACCGCGAACAGGGCGACAAAAGGCTGCCGAACGGTCAGCCTTCCACGCCCTGCCGTGCATCTTCACTTCAACAGCGGCAGCTGGCCGCCCTGCTCGTCGCGCAGCACTTCGGCGCGGCGACCACGCCGACCAGATTGTGCGGATGTGCGGCCACGGCCTGCAGCAGCGCGGTTTCGATCTCGGCGGAACGGTTGGGGCGGGCCATGCTGGATTCCAAAATCAAGCGGGCTTATTCGCTAGTCAAAGGCAGGCGATTCGCGAATCACCTGCACTTGAACGCTAATCAGGCCGCTCAAGCCTCTGATTCAAGGACTATTTCCGGTCATTACGCGATCAGGCACATACGGTTGTGCGTATCCACTGAGCTCTCTGCGCACGGTGTCGAACGGGCGTCGGGCAACACCATCGAGGCGGTCATTGCATCCCGCGATAGCGGCCGTCGCCCAGCGCCGTGGCGCGGCCCAGGGCGACCAGCATGTCGAGCAGCTGCGGCACGCGCTTCTTCCACGGGCCGCGGGCAGTGAAACCGGCGGCCACTTGCTCGGCGGTCAGCGGCAGCGGGCTGGCGGCCAGCGCGTCGGCGACGGCGCGGACCTGTTCGACGGCGTCCTTGGGCCACGGCCGTTTGCCGGCGGCGGGCAGTAGCGCGCTGGCGTCGTCGTCGCGTGCGATGTCGATTTCCGCCTGCGCGGGTGCAGCTTGTGCGCCCGGGTGCTGGAAGTCGGGGCGCAGCCAGCGCACCAGGCCGCGCGCTTCCTCGGCGGCGCGCTGGGCGTTGAGGGCGACGAGGCGTTCGAGGATGGCTTCGTCGAAGGCGCGTTTGGCGTCGGTTTGGCTTTGGCTTTCATCCCCTCTCCCGCCTGCGGGAGGCGGCTGGGATGAGGGGCTT
The DNA here is from genome assembly GCA_038258365.1 of Burkholderiales bacterium. Taxonomy (GTDB): domain Bacteria; phylum Pseudomonadota; class Gammaproteobacteria; order Burkholderiales; family Burkholderiaceae_C; genus Rubrivivax. The sequence goes on from JBBSPW010000293.1 coordinate 1,908, forward strand.
TCACCCCCTCTCCCGCTTGCGGGAGAGGGCTGGGGTGAGGGTGTGTGGCGTGCAGGCATGCTCGCTGCGCTCGCGCCCTCATCCGCCCTCCGGGCACCTTCTCCCGCACGCGGGAGAAGGGATGGAGTTGCTGCATCGAGACCGTGCGCCGCTTGCAGCAGCGGCAGCAGGTCTTGCCAGCCGTAGGCGGCGAGCACGGCGGCGTCGAGCTCGTCGTGGAGCTGGCGCAGCACGGAGACCAGGCCTTGTTCGTGGATGCTGCGTTCCTTGGCGGTCAGCGGTTCGCCGCTGCGCAGCTTGTCCAGCACGTTGTACATGCCGGTGAGCGTGAGCCCCGGATGCGCGGCCTGCTGGCGCTTGCGGTGAGCGTCGAGCTGTTCGGCGAGGCTGCGGATGCGCGCGGACAGCGGTTCGCCGACGGTGGCCAGCGCGCCAGGCGCGGCGTTGGCGTGTTCGCGGCTGTCGGGCAGCGGTTCGCTGGATTTGTCGGCGGTATGGAGATCGGGGAAGGGGAAGGTCTCGAAGCAGCGCGACTTGTTGTAGCGTGGGTCGTTGCCGACGCCGAGGCGACTGCCGGTCGCGAGCGCCCATGTCACATGGACAATGCTTCCCAAGACGCCAAGCGCGCTGGCGTCATCGAGCGCGATGGCGATCAGCATGTTGTCCGGCGCAATTTCCGCATCGAGAAACTGGAACGTGCGGTGCTTCGATGTTTCGATGGTGGCGATGTAGCGCGATAGACCGGTAAGGCTTTTTCTCAACTCTTGCCGTGGCTTGCCGTGCAACCACCAAAGCCTTGCATAACCTGCACCATCCTTTGTGTGCCCTTTCGAATCGCGTTCCGGTTTCACCCGCTCCAGCAGATGCTGGTACATGGCTGGAAACTGCGAGCGCACCTGCTCCGCGTCCAGGCCGAACAGATCGATGACAAACACATCCCGTGGCGTACCCGTCAAGTCTCGGCCGTTGCGGTAAGGGCGTATGTAGCGCTCCAGTCCCGGCGTTTTCCCCAAGCCAAGCGCCTTGGCCTGCTCCGGCGTGACGATGAAACCGGCGCCGTGCAGCTTCAGTCCCGCGAACTCAGCCCGTCCATCGCCTTGAGCGGCAGCGCGGATGCCACAGCGGCGCCGGTGCGCAAATCCTGCTGGATGATACCTCGGCGCTCGTCGAGTTCGATGTCCGCCTCGTCCTGTTCGGTCGCCGACTCACGCACGACCAGCAACAAGCGGCCCGGCTGTTCGCCGGCAACGCCGACGGTCATCGCAATGCGCACGGCTGCGCCGTCGGCGGTGTCGACCCACGGGTGATCCGGAATCGCGAACGCCAGTGAGAGCGGCTGCTTCTTGTCGGACAGATGCGGCTCCAGCACGCGACGGTTGAAGGTCTGCCGAATCGAGTTGGTGGTGATGAAGCCGAACCGCTCCAACGCACCGCGTCGCGTGAGTTGCGCGGCGTGATGCCACCAGTACATCACGAAGTC
>JBBSPW010000294.1:0-3377 GCA_038258365.1 Burkholderiales bacterium
CCCCCCGAGGGGGCGTTCGCCTGCGGCCCGGCAAAGCCGGTTCCGCGGCTTTTCTTGGTGGGTTCGCTGCGCTTCGCTCGCGCACCGTCGCCGGCGATGGGCGCCCTTGATCGATCCGGGCTCGCCCCCATACTCCTCCGATCCATGGACACTTATCACGGCACCACCATCGTCAGCGTGCGGCGCGGCGCGCTTGTCGCCATCGGCGGCGACGGGCAGGTCACGCTTGGCAACACCGTTGTGAAATCGACCGCTCGCAAGGTTCGCAGGCTCTACAAGGACCAGGTGCTGGCCGGCTTTGCCGGCGCCACCGCCGATGCCTTCACGCTATTCGAACGCTTCGAGGCCAAGCTCGAACGGCATTCGGGTCACCTGCAACGCGCGGCGATCGAGCTCACCAAGGACTGGCGCACCGACCGGGTGCTGCGGCGGCTCGAAGCGATGCTGGCGGTGGCCGACCGCACCTGCTCGCTCATCATCACGGGCAACGGCGATGTGCTGGAACCCGAGCACGGCATCGTGGCGATCGGCTCCGGCGGGGCGTTTGCACAGGCAGCCGCTCGAGCCCTGCTGGACCACACCGACATGACGCCGCCGCAGATCGTCAAACGATCGCTCGAAATTGCCGGTGATATCTGCATCTACACCAATCAAAGTCACACGATCGAATGTCTGGAATGAACTGATGTCGATGACCCCGCAGGAGATCGTCTCCGAACTCGACCGCCACATCATCGGCCAGCAAGCCGCCAAGCGCGCGGTGGCGATCGCCTTGCGCAACCGCTGGCGGCGCCAGCGCGTGGAAGGCTCGTTGAAAGGCGAGATCACGCCCAAGAACATCCTGATGATCGGCCCCACCGGGGTCGGCAAGACCGAGATCGCCCGGCGGCTCGCAAAGCTTGCGGATGCACCCTTCATCAAGGTCGAGGCCACCAAGTTCACCGAGGTGGGCTATGTGGGCAAGGATGTCGACGCGATCATCCGCGACCTGATGGATGTGGCTGTCAAGCAGGAACGCGACCGCCAGATCAAGAGCCGCCGCGCGGCCGCCGAAGACGCCGCCGAAGAGCGGGTGCTGGATGTACTGGTGCCGCCCAGCCGCGACGCCAAGGAAGCGCGCGAAGCCCGCAGCATCGGCTTCGTGAGCGATGCGGCCGATGCCCCGGCCGACAACACCGCCCGCCAGGTGATGCGAAAGCGCTTGCGCGAAGGCTTGCTGGACGACAAGGAGATCGAACTCGATCTGGCCGAAGCGAAACCGTCGCTCGAGATCCTGGGTCCGCAGGGCATGGAAGAGATGGCCGAGCAGCTGAAGGGCATGTTCAGCCAGATGACGCCGCAAAAGCGCCAGACCCGCAAGCTGAAGATCCGCGACGCACTGGACAAGCTGGTCGAAGAAGAAGCGGGCAAGCTCGTCAACGAAGACGAGATACGCGCTGCAGCCTTGGCGAATGCCGAGGGCAATGGCATCGTCTTCATCGACGAGATCGACAAGGTGGCCTCACGCAGCGACAGCCACAGCAGTGCCGAGGTCAGCCGCCAGGGCGTGCAACGGGACCTGTTGCCGCTGGTGGAAGGCACTGCCGTCAGCACCAAGTACGGCATCGTCAAGACCGACCACATGCTGTTCATCGCCAGTGGGGCGTTCCACCTCGCGAAGCCCAGCGACTTGATCCCCGAACTGCAGGGCCGCTTCCCGATCCGGGTCGAGTTGCGCTCGTTGTCGGTGGCCGACTTCGAGGCCATCCTGACCAGCACCCACGCGAGTCTGATCAAGCAGTATCAAGCACTGCTGGCCACCGAAGGCGTGACCCTGGACGTGACCGCCGACGGTGTGCAGCGACTGGCGCAGATCGCCTTCGAGGTCAACGAGCGCACCGAGAACATCGGTGCCCGGCGCCTGGCCACCGTGATGGAACACCTGCTGGACGAGATCAGCTTCGACGCGCCCAACCGGGACGGTCAGACGGTGACGATCGACGCGGCCGTGGTCGACGGCCGGCTCGCCGAGTTGGCCAAGGACGAAGACCTGTCCCGCTACATCCTCTGAAATTTCCGCCCCCACGCTTCCTGACGGTCGCTTCACCCCGTGGGGGCGTTCGCCAGCAGCCCGGCAAAGCCGGTTCCGCGGCTTTCCTTGCTGGTGGCACTGCGCTTCCCTCGCGGATGGTCGCGTGCCTTGGCGGGTTCTCTACGGGGGTGCTTCGTTTTGCTCGCGCAACATCGCTTTGAGGTATCCACATGACTACCAACCCCACCCACTTGCCGATGCGCGACCTGGGTCGATCCGGCTTGCGCACCGCCCCGCTGTCGCTCGGCGGCAATGTGTTCGGCTGGACCGCCGACGAAGCCACCTCGTTTGCGGTGCTGGACGCTTTCGTCGACGGCGGCTTCAACTTGATCGATACCGCAGACATGTACTCGCGCTGGGCACCCGGCCACAGCGGCGGCGAGTCCGAAGCCACCATCGGCCGCTGGCTCAAGCACAGCGGCAAGCGCGATCGGGTGCTGATCGCCACCAAGGTCGGCAAGCCGATGGGGGCCGAAGGCACTGGCAAGCAAGGGCTGTCACGGCGCTGGATCCGCGAGGCGGTGCACGACTCGCTCACGCGGCTGCAAACCGATCGGATCGATCTGTACCAGTCGCACGACGACGATGCGAATACGCCGCTGGAAGAATCGCTGGCAGCCTTTGGTGAGCTCATCACCGAAGGCAAAGTGCGCGCCATCGGTGCGTCCAACTACAGCGCGCCGCGGCTGGCCGAAGCGCTGGCCACCAGTGAGCGACTGGGGCTGCCGCGCTACGAGACCCTGCAGCCTCACTACAACCTGGTCGAACGCGCAGTCTTTGAAGATGCGTTGCAGCCGCTGTGCATCGAGCACGGCCTGGGCGTGATCAACTTTTTCGGTTTGGCCAAGGGCTTTCTGACCGGCAAGTACCGCAGCGAAGCCGACCTGGGCAAGAGCACGCGCGGCGGCGGGGTCAAGCAGTACCTGAACGAGCGCGGGCTTGGCATTCTGGCGGCACTGGACCGGGCAGCCGAGCAGCTGAACGCCACCCCTGCGCAAGTGGCGCTGGCTTGGCAGATCGCGCAGCCCGGCATTTCGGCGCCGATCGTCAGCGCCACGTCGGTGGCGCAATGGGCCGAGCTGGCCGATGCGGCGCGTTTGTCACTCGACGGGCCGACCATGGCCGCCCTGGACCAAGCCAGCCACGGGGGCTGACACCGCGCCGCAGCGCGATCCGTCGGCGGACTGGCGGTGGCCTTTTATGCAGACCAGCGCGCCGATCCGGACCTTGAATCGGTTGACAGCGCCAGCGCGACCGCAGCGGCATAACTCTCAGCCACGCCGGCCACCCGCGCATACTCGGATTC
>JBBSPW010000295.1:0-3348 GCA_038258365.1 Burkholderiales bacterium
AGCACCGAGATCAACTGGATGGAGGAACGCCTGAGCGGCGGTGCAGCACCGACCGCATTCGGCGCCAACAACAGCGGCTGCGGCGTGGGTGGTTCGACCCTGCACTGGGGCGCGTTCACGCCCCGCCCCGACCCGCGCGACCTGCAGCTGCGAACGCTGGCCGGCGTCGGCACCGACTGGCCGATCCCGCATGCCGAACTGACGGGCTATCTGGAACGCGTTGAACGCTTCATCGGGGTGTCTGGCCCGGCCCGCTATCCATGGGACCCGACACGCCGCTATCCGTTGCCCCCGGCGCAGCGCAACGCATCGGCCGACATGATGGCGCGCGGCTGCGATGCACTCGGCATCACCACGGCCGATGCACCGGCCGCGCTGGTCTCGCGCGACTGGCAGCAGGAAGGCGGCGACCTGCGTCAGGCCTGCGCCAATTGCGGCTCCTGCCACCAGGGCTGCCGCAACGCAGCCAAGACCAGCATGGACACCACCTGGCTGCCGCTGGCCCTGCAGAACGGCGCCGAGATCCGCGCCGAAAGCCGCGTCCACGGCATCGAGCGCGATGCCAATGGCCGTGTCAGCGCGGTGGTGTACCGGCAGCATGGCGTCGACCGGCGCCAGCGCTGCAAGGCGCTGTTCATCTGCGCCGGCGGGATCGAAACGCCGCGCTTGCTGCTGCACACCGGTCTTGCCAACAGCAGCGGGCAGGTCGGGCGCAACTTCATGGCCCATGGCGCGGTGCAAGTCTGGGGCCGCTTCGATGCCGAGATGCGCGCCCACCGCGGGTATCCGTCGTCGCTGCTGACCGAAGACACCCTGCGCCCTGCCGATGCCGATTTCGCCGGCGGCTATTTGATCCAGAGCCTCGGCGTGATGCCGTTGACGCTGGCGACCGGACTGGCGCGCGGCGCCGGTTTGTGGGGCCGCTCACTGGTCGAGGCGATGGACGACTACCGTCACCTGTCGGGCCTCGGTATCAATGCCGACTGCCTGCCATCCGACTCGAACCGACTGGTGCTTGCCGACGAGGTCGACTCGCATGGCGTGCCGAAAGCGATCGTTTCTTTCAGCCCGGGCCCGAACGAGCAGGCCATCGCCGAGCATGCAACCCGGCTGATGCAGGCCATCGTGTCGGCCGCCGGGGCCCGCCACAGTTATGTGATTCCGCGCACCGCCCACACCATCGGCACCTGCAGGATGGGCACCCACAGCGATCGGGCGGTGGTCGATGCGGACGGCAGGGCCTTCGAAATCGACAACCTCTGGATTTGCGACAACTCGGTGTTCCCGAGCGCGTTGGTGGCCAACCCGGCGCTGACGATCATGGCGCTGTCTTTGCGAACCGCCGAGCGCTTTCTGGCCGGCTAGTCGACGCTGAAGGTGCCACCGGGCGTTGAGCCGACGCCTTGGCCAACTTGGGGTCCAACAGGCTGCACCAGCACCCCGACAGCAATGGAAACCACGGGGTCGATGGTGTTACCGAGGTGCTCCGCGCACGGCTTCTTACAGGCCGCGAAAAGCCCGCTGATCGAACCTGTTCGCGGGACGCTCGGAGACTTTGTCACGTGGCGCGCGCGACCGCCTTTGGCACCGCCCCTAAGAAATGGTTTCCGCGCGGTGCGCAAGCCTCGTTTCCCGGCGTCGATCGCGACCGTGCAAGGGTCAGCCAGTACAGCAGCAGGCCATAGAACGCTGCTGCTTCGCAGGGCTTGGAGAGCACGCCGTCGATGCCCGCCTCGATGCAACGCTCGCGCGCGCTGTTCGGCTCTTCCGAGGTGTAGGCCACGATGGGGACGTCTCCGTATCCGGCCAACAGACGAATCGCACGCGTGGCATCCAGGCCATCGAGACGCGGCATTTGCAGGTCCATCAGGATCAGGTCGAATGCCGCCATGCGAGCCTGGGTGACAGCCTCGAGGCCATCCGCAGCCACCACCACCTGAAGGCCGACCGCTTCGATCATGGCGGCGGCGATGATCTGATTGACGGGATCGTCTTCGGCCAGCAAAACTTTCGCGCCAGCATGAAACTTCTTCAACTTCGACTCGCAACGAGTGGGCATGGATCCGGCCGTTGAACGACACAGTCTGAGAGGCATCGAGCATGACCGTCTGGCTGCCGTGGTCTGTTCGCTGGATCACTTAGCGTCATGTTTGTACGTCAGCGGGCGGCTGGCACGAGCGGTGGTCGGCGTCGGATCCAGCCGGCTCGGCTCACTGTGCCGCTGCGTCGAGCGATGGACGGGAGCTTTGAAGCGGCTCTCCGCTGAATTGCAAGGCGACGTCTACAAGAGGCCCATCGCTCCGGACATCCGCAGCGCACCAGTTCCGCAGCGCAGCAAAGGTGGCGATGGCCGATGCCACCACCCTATCTTCGTTGCATGGCTGGTCCGAAAACGCGGACAGCGCGGTGCGAAAGGCTTTCCACATGACACCCGTCTGGTCGCCGTAGCCGTGAAAAAAGCGGGCACCATCCGCAGCGTTCAAGCCGAGTGCGCGTTCGATGTGCCTGCTGATGACGCGACCGCCCAGCGTTGCGCCTTCGAGCACATACGCGCAACCGAAGGCGGCCGCCGGCGAGTCCAGGGGCGGCAATTCGCTGCATTGCGGCAGCGCCGCAGGCGGCGCTCCGCCGTGCTTGCCCGCATCGCCCAGACAGAACAGGTCGGCCGCCAGCCACGCCGTCTTGGCGCGTGCGGTCATGTCCAGCCGCCAGTGCGGCCAGTCGGCAGCGGCTGCGATCAGGGGCTCGAGGGGAGCGTAAAAGCCGTGGTACCGGCGCAAGCGCCGACGGTAGTCGGTCAAGGTCAGCCGGGGCGCCATGAGGTCCAGCGCGGCTTCGATGGCGTCATGCTCGGCGCGCGTTGCGGCCTTGAGCCGCTGGAGCACGCCGTCGGGATCGGCATCGGGCGCCATCAGGCACTGGCGCGGCGCGCAGCGATCGCCTGCCTGATCTTGTCTTCGACTTCACGGATGCGAAAGGGCTTGCCGATGACGGCCGTTCCCACCAAATGCTCCGGCAGCACGGTCTTGATGTCGTAGCCGGTGCTGAAGACGAAAGGCACGCCGCGCTCGGCCAGCACACGCGCCACCTCCCACGACATCTCGCCGTTGAGGTTGACATCCAGCAAGGCCGCATCGAAGACGCCGGTGCCTGCGAGCAGCAGCGCATCGACCAGGCGCGTGGCCGGGCCGACGGACTGCCAACCCAGGTCTTCGAAGATTTCTTCGAGCAAGGTGACGACGAGGAACGAGTCTTCCACCACCAGGATGCGGTAGGGCCGCTCGCCGCTGCCGGCTTGCGGCGCCGGAGGGGCCGCGGGCATCGAAGCCGGCACGCTGCTGCGGCTGA
>JBBSPW010000296.1:0-3347 GCA_038258365.1 Burkholderiales bacterium
AGCACTTCGACGAGTGGCTGCGCGAACGCGCGTCCGCCGCCGGTGCCGTGCGCCGGTCCGGGGTCTTCGAGCGCATCAGCACCACCGACGACGGTCTCGCGGTGGTGCACTTTCGCGCTCACACCGACGACGGCCCGGCCGCGGGCATGGCTGCGACAGCACTGGCACGTTGCGTCATCGGTGCCGACGGCGCGCGCTCTGCCGTCGCGAAGCAATGCGTGCCGGGAGCCGAAGACACGAAGCATGTGTTTGCCTACCACGAGATTCTGCAGGCGCCCGGAGTGGGCGACACGGCCGGGGCCGAATGTACTGACGCAGGCGTGCCCGACTTCGACAACAGCCGTTGCGATGTCTACTACCGAGGCGAGCTGTCGCCCGACTTCTACGGCTGGGTGTTTCCGCATGGCGACACCCTGAGCGTGGGCACCGGCAGTGCGGACAAGGGTTTCTCGTTGCGCGGCGCCACCGGCGCCCTTCGCACCGCTGCCGGACTGCAGCATCTGAAGGTGTTGCGCCGTGAAGGCGCACCGCTGCCGATGAAGCCGCTGCGACGCTGGGATGACGGGCGCCATGTCGTTCTGGCCGGTGATGCCGGGGGTGTGGTGGCGCCGGCATCCGGCGAAGGCATCTACTACGCGATGGTGGGCGGCCGGCTGGCCGCCGACGCTGCCGAAGGTTTTCTGAAGAGCGGCAACCCGAAAGCACTGAAGCAGGCGCGCCGGCGGTTCATGAAAGAACACCGCACGGTGTTTATCGTGTTGTCGGTGATGCAGCGCTTCTGGTACAGCAGCGACAAGCGGCGCGAACGTTTCGTCAGCATCTGCAAGGACCGCGATGTGCAGCAGCTGACCTTCGAGTCGTACATGAACAAGAAGCTGGTGCGCCGCAGCCCCATGGCGCATATCCGTATTTTCTTTAAGGATATGGCCCATCTTTTGGGGCTGGCAAGGGTCTGAGATCGGCGCCTCTGGCGCTGCGCACAGGACAACGCGAAGGAACTGACGCACCGCAGCAGTTCCTTCGAGCGGGCCATCGGGGTTTGTCCGGCTCCGAATCCTCGCGCGCTCCGTAGACTGCGCCGCATGTCGGGCAGTCATTCGTTTCAGACCGCCGCGCGCCAAGACGGGATCAGCGCGGCGGTTCCGCCCGTCCGGTCGATCCAGCCCCACGGCTTGCTGATCGTGGTGCGCGATACAGGCTCGGACGCCGGTGCGCGCGGCACACTTCGGGTGGTGCAGGTCAGCAAGAGCGCGTCGCGCTGCCTGCAGCGGCCGCTGGACGGTCTGTTGCTGTGCACGCTGGCCGACCTCGGCGGCGACCTCGACATGCGGTTGCAGGAACTGCTGGCCACCCGTGCCCTCCCGCGGGGCCGCCTGCAAGCGGTGCGATGCACCTTGCAGGGCGGCGAACAACTTCGTGCCTTCGAGGGTCGGGTGCAACGCGTTGCCACCGACTTGTTGGTAATCGAACTGGAAGAGATCGACGGCACGGGGGCGGTCTTTGACACCCGCGACCGCCATGACCCGCGGCGCGAGGTGCTGCTGCCGATGTTGCAGGCGGCGGTGCAGCGCTTCACCGAAGCCCCTTCTTCAGGCACCCTGGGCGACATGGTGGTGCGCAGCTTTCGGCAGATGACCGGTTTCGACCGCTGCATCGTGCAGGTCCATGCCGAAGGCCATGCGCAGATCGTCGCCGAAGCCCGCGACCCGGGCATGGCGTCGTTGCTGGGTCTGCGGGTGCGCATCGACGACGCGACCTCAGCCGATGGACAGCAGCTGCAGCACCCGCGTCACCTCCATTGCCCGCGGGTTCAGCTGGTAGCCGACGCACGGCAGCGCCCTGTCGATCTGGTGCCGCAGCTGCAGTTGCCGCTGGGTGAGGAAGAAGGACGGCCGGTGTTCTGGCCCACGCTGCTGCGGTGCCCATCCGAGCTGCAGCTCGGATCGCTGCAACGCCTGGGCGTGACCGCGATGCTGACCGTGGCGATCGTGCGCGACGGTCGACTCTGGGGTTCGGTGGTGTGTCACCACCACCGGCCGCGTCGTCTGGGCCTGGGCGTGCTGACCGCTGTCGAGTTGATGGCCGAAGTGATCGCCACTCGGCTCTCTGCGCTCGACCGGCAGGCGCTGCGGCAGGTTGCCCCGCAGGTGCGGCAACTCGAAACCCGTCTGGTGGAAGCCACCGCCGAAGCCGGCGACTGGCGCCAGGCACTGGTGCGGCATCCGGAGGCCTTGCTGCAGGCGCTGGATGCAAGTGGCGCGGTGTTGCACCTGCACGGCGAAACGCTGCATCTGGGACAAGTGCCGGATGCGCCCCAGGTGGCCGCGCTGCTGCGCTGGCTCGACAACGGGCCGGCCCTTGCCAGCGGCAGATTCCATTGCGCGTCGCTGCAATCGGCAGCACCGTCGCTGTCGGCGTTGACGCCCCGCGCCAGCGGGGTGCTGGCGGTGAGACTGTCGGCCACGCGCCCGGATTGGCTGCTGTGGCTGCGGCCGGAGCAGCGGCTCGCGGTCACCTGGGCCGGCGAGCCGGGCACCCAAATGGCAGCCGGGGGCGCCGCGGCGCGCTGGGCCTGGCGGCCCGTGGGGCTGCGCTCGGAGCTGATCGAAGCCAGTGCCCGGCCCTGGAACGACATGGAGCTTGCACTGGCCAGCGCTTTCGGCCGCGTGGTGGCCGACATCACCACCCAGGTGAATGCGGTGCGGGTGCTGATTGCAGAGCACCAGCTTGCGCAATTGCGTGCCGCGTTCGTCGCTTCGGACCATGCTGTGGTGGTGGTCGATGCCAAACGCGGCTTCCACTGTTCGAATGTGGCATTCGACCGGCTGCGCGGTGCCGCCGCACTGGCTCACGCTGCCCCGTTGACTGTGCTGCTGCAGCATTTTCGCGACGGCACCCTGGTGCGCGACCTGATCGACCAAGCGCAGCAAGACGGCCGCGCCGCCTGCGGCGTGTTGGCCCTGGTGCGCCCCGGCCAGCCCGACCTGCCTTTGGCGGTGAGGGCCGAGCCGGTGCCGGCGATGGGAGGCGGGCTGCTGGGCTGCGTGCTGACTTTCCAGGATCAGAGCCCCATTCGAGCATCCGAGTCGGCACGCGCTCACCTGCATTCGGCCCTGGCCTGCATGGCCCGCGATGGGGGCTCCGATGCCGACCGGGCGATTGTCGAAGCCATCATCGGAAGCACCCGCCAAACCGCGGATGCGGTGGCCGAAGATCCGACGGCACCCGATGCATCGGACCGTTTTCGCGAACTCGAAGCATCGGCTGCGTCGGCACTGGCGCTGCTGGCACGCCTGCCGCCTGCGCCCGAGCGCTGAGCCGGCGAATTCAATCGGCCGAGTGCGGGA
>JBBSPW010000297.1:0-3337 GCA_038258365.1 Burkholderiales bacterium
CGCACCGTTCCACAGGCAGATCAGCCGCAGCGGCCACTGGCCGGCGGCGTGGTGCAGCGCGGTGTTCAGCAACCAGAGATTGCAGCGCGCGTAGATGCTGTCGGTGTCGCTGTCGCTGTCGGTTGTCGCGTCGGCTGCGGTGACGGGCAGCTCGCTCGGCAGCATTTGTGGCGGAGCAGCCAGTTGTTGCACCACGGCGCGGTAGCGCGCTGCCCAGGCCCCGCCATCGGCCGATGGCAGCACCGATGCGCGCAGGAATTCGGGCTCGGGCTGCGGTTGCAACAACCGCAACTGCAGACCGTGGCGCTGGGCCGATTCGGCAAACAGCAGGTCGCCACCGGCAGCGCCTTGTGTCAGCGCCAACATCTGCGGCGCGGCGCCGGGCTCGGCGGTCGCGTCCGGCGCCACGGCCAGCACCGCTTGCTGCACCGCGGCTTCGATGGCCGCTGCTGCGCGCGGCACCATCGCAGGGGGAAACCGGGGCTCCGCGCGGCCGGGCGCGTCGACCCGGTGGCCGCTGAACAGCAGCACGGGTTGTCCTTCAGCGGCAGTGCTCACTGTCACCGTGGGTTCCGTTGCTGACTTCAGTTGCTGGACCTCGGTTGCCGGGCATCGGCTGCGGGGCGTCAGCGTGCGGCCAGCGGTCGGCCGCCTGCGCCACGTTCGACCAGCATTGGCGCAACACCGGTGCCCTGCCGCAAACGCGCCGCAGCCATCGACGCCGAGTCGGACGACGCGTAGGGGCCGACCTGCACGCGGTACAGCGCGTCGCCCTCGAAAATCGCGACAGCGGGCATGTCAACGCCCCCTTCAGGCAACTCTCGCTGCGCCCGCATTTGCAATTGCATCGCACCTTCGCGCTGGCGAAAGGCGCCCAACTGCAGCCACCAGCCCGACAGCATGGGGCCGTCGGACAGATCCGCCGCCAGCGCCACTTCGGCCTGCGACAGAGCGGCCACCGCGGGTGGCGCTGCCGGGGTCACCGGCAGCGCTACGGCCACGGCCACCGCCACCGGCGTCACGGCCGAGACCGGCACTGGCACTGGCACCGCAGTCGATGCCATCGGCGGGACTGTCGACGGGGATGTCGACGGCACACCCGCCGCACTCACCCGCACCGGTGTCACCCACTCGATCGGCGCACCTTGAGACGACGACGCCGGGGGTGACCCAGATGCTTGCGCCGCCATCGCAGTGGCCACGCCGATGCCGGCGCGGATCTGCGCGAAGGTCAGCCGTTCGACCTGCACCGGCGACACGCCGCGCAGCAGGTCCAGCCGCAGCGCGGCGGCATAGCTGAGGTCGATGATGCGGCCGTCGGAGAACGGGCCGCGGTCGTTGATGCGCACGACCACCTCGCGTCCGTTGGCCGGGTTGCGCACCCGGGCATAGCTCGGAATCGGCATCGTCTTGTGCGCCGCGGTCATCGCATGCATGTCGTAGATCTCGCCGCTGGAGGTCGGCCGCCCGTGGAACTTGCGCCCGTACCACGACGCCAGCCCGCTCTGCACCAGCGGCTCGTCGGCTGTCACCGGCACATAGCGCTGGCCGAAGATCTCATAGGGCTTGTTGGGACCACCGATGCGCAGCGGCTCGATGCGCGGCACCGCATCGGCAATTCGGTCGAGCCCGGCCGGCGGATTCGGGTCGGGGCCATCGACGATGCCAGTGGACCGGGTGGCGCAACCGGCCAGCAGCGCAGCGGCGATGACGACAGACACAGCACCGAGGCGGCACAGCGGCACTGTGGGCGCCGCAGCGGCAAAACGCAGAGTGGCCATCGGCAAGGGTCGCGCCGGGCGGCGCACAGTGGCTTGGGTGCTCACCAGTGTAGAAGAGAGGCCCCGAAACCAGCAGGCCTCCGCGATACGGCTCGAGCGAAGCGCAGCGAACCCACCAAGAAGAGTCGCGGAACCGGCTTTGCCGGGCCGCAGTCGAGTTCCCCCCGCGGAGGGCACTGAGCGACAGCGAGCTTTGGGGCCAGCCATTCTCCCGCAGCAGGCGAGCGCCCCCTCGAGGAGCAGCGACCGTCAAGGAGCGTGGGGGCTCAAAGTCCCTCGTCAGGGAGCGTGGGGACTCGTCCGGTTCCTGCCGCACGATTTGGCGACATACAGCTGCGCATCGGCCTCGCGCAGCAAAGTCGCCGCGCTGCCCACTGTCTCTTCACGATTGCTGCAAGCGCCGATGCTGACGCTGACCATCGGCAGCGCATCGGAGGCAGCATGGTCGATCTGCAGCGCGCGCACCGCCGCACCCAATTCGTTGGCCAGCGCCAGTGCGCCTGGCAGCGCGGTGTCGGGCAGCAGGCAGACGAACTCCTCGCCGCCATAGCGCGCCACCATGTCGCCAGGGCGCTTCAGCACCGCGCGCAAGGCCACAGCGATGCGGCGCAGGCAGTCGTCGCCGCTCTGATGGCCATAGCGGTCGTTGTAGCGCTTGAAGAAATCGACATCGATCAGCAGCACCGACAGCGCCGTGCCGGCGCGCACGGCACGCGCCCATTCGTCCGCCAGGCGCTCGTCGAAATGGCGCCGGTTGTGGACACCGGTCAGACCGTCGATGTAGACCCAGTGGCGCAGCAAGTCGGACTGGGCCTTGAGCGTCAGGTGGGTGCGCACCCGGGCGCGGACGATGCGCGGGTTGATGGGCTTGGTGATGAAATCCACCGCACCGGCTTCGAGCCCGCGGGTCTCGGCCTCGGCATCGCTGTGCGACGTGACGAAGATCACCGGGATGTCCTGCGTGGCCGGGTCGGCTTTCAGGCGTCGGCAGACCTCATAGCCGTCCATCTCGGGCATCTCCACATCCAGCAGCACCAGGTCGGGCGCCTGGCGCGCGCACAGTGCCAATGCTTGTTCGCCGCGCGTGGCCATCAGCACCTGGTGGTCGGCTGCAAAGGCCTGGTGCAGAGCCTGGATGTTGATCGGCTGGTCGTCCACCAGCAGCAGTCGCGGCGGTCTCGATTCCGGGTGCGGCGCCGCCGTGTCGGGGGTTGCTGTGGCCGCATCGGCACCAGCGACATCCGGCAAGGTGAAAGGACTGCGCGCGTTCATCGGATGGCGGTGGGGTGCGACGCGGTCGCATTGTCGGTATCGGGCTGCAAACCGGGCTGCCAACCGGACTGTAGACCCGGCTGCAGACCGAGCTCATGCCCGATCTGTTTGCAGTGCTGCAATGCCGCGCCAAAGTCGAGCGCAGCAACGGCCCGATCCAAGGGCTGCAGCAACTGCGCAAATCCCGATCGACCGTGCTGCTGCGGCATCGCGTCGTGGGCTGCCAGCGCGGCCATGTCCGATTGCTCCAGCAGCCCGATCAAGGCTTGCAGCTGGCTCTTCAG
>JBBSPW010000298.1:0-3281 GCA_038258365.1 Burkholderiales bacterium
ACTGTTTGAACGGAGCGGGCGCAGCCCGCGCAGAGAGTTTGGCAGCGCGACCCCGGCCCGAGCATCGCAGCGCAGTCGGAGCCGTAGGCGCAGACCACCGCATCCGCCCCCCGGCCGGGTACCGCCTGCCGTGCCTCACGCACGCACGCACAGAAGCACACCCGCCAACGCCGACCAAACAAAAATTCAGCCCATCAACTTCTGCGGCAACCAGGTCGCCAATCCAGGAAACAGGCACAGGATCACGATCGCCACCACCATGCACAGCATGAACGGAAACGCGCCTTTCAAGATCGTCGGCAACTTCACATCGGGCACGATCCCGTTGATGACGAAGAGGTTCAAGCCCACCGGCGGCGTGATCAGGCCGAGCTCCATGTTGATGGTCAGGATCACGCCGAACCAGATCGGGTCGAACCCAGCCGAGCGGATGATCGGCATCAGGATCGGCGTGGTCATCAGGATGATCGCGGCGGGTGGCAGAAACATCCCGGCCACCAGCAACATCAGATTGATCGCCGCCAGGATCACCCATCGGTTGACCTGCAGGTCGCCGATGGATGTAGCCACTGCCTGTGTGACCTGCAGCGACGACATCATGTAGCCGAACAGGATCGAGGTGCCGATGATCATCAGGAGCATGCCCGACTCACGCAGCCCGTCGCGCAGGATCGCCCACAGCGCCATCGGTTGCCAAACGCGGTAGATCACCATCACCATCACCAGGCACAGCAGCGCGCCAACACCGGCTGCTTCCGATGGCGTGGCGATGCCCCCGTACAACGCATAGACCACGCCGACGATCACCGCGATGAACGGCAGCAGCTTCGGCAACAGCTCCAGCTTTTCCTTCATCGAGTAGATGCGGTCGCTGTCGACGAGCTTGGTGCCGCGCTTCCAGCTGAGGAACAACGCCCAGGCCATGAACAACAGCACCAGCAGCAGCCCCGGGATGATGCCGGCGATGAAAAGCCGGCCGATCGAGGTTTCCGAAGCGATGCCGTACAGGATCATCGTGATGCTGGGCGGGATCAGGATGCCGAGCGTGCCGCCTGCCGCGATCGCGCCGGTGGCCAGGTCGGCGTCGTAGCCGCGCTTGCGCATCTCCGGAATGCCCATCTTGCCGATGGCGGCGCAGGTGGCGGGTGACGAGCCTGTCAATGCCGAGAACAACGCGCAGGCGCCGATGTTGCTGATCACCAGCGAACCCGGCACCTTGTGCAGCCAGCGCGCCAGGGCTTCGTAGAGGTCGCTGCCGGCGCGCGACGAAGCCACCGCTGCGCCCATGATGATGAACATCGGCAGCGACACGAGGGTGAAGTCGTTCAGCCCCGCGAAGATCGTCTCGGGAACGAAGTTGACGCTGTTCCAGCCGTCGACGCTGACCATGAAGAGCAGCGCCACCGCACCGAGTGCGAAGGCGATCGGCATGCC
Organism: Burkholderiales bacterium; assembly: GCA_038258365.1. Lineage (GTDB taxonomy): Bacteria > Pseudomonadota > Gammaproteobacteria > Burkholderiales > Burkholderiaceae_C > Rubrivivax. Next base: position 1,435 of record JBBSPW010000298.1, read on the forward strand.
GGTGGCCAGCATGGCGATCGTCACCGCGAAGATCAGCAAGCCGATCAAGAGTGGACTCATGAAGACGGGCTCATCGCAGGGGCCTGCGGTGGCGCGGCCTCACAGCCGGTCCTCGGGTGCCATCCCGAACGGATTCTCGCGCCGCGACAGCACCTGCACGATCTCGGCCACATATTGCAGACAGAGCAGCCCGAGGCCGATCGGCACCGCCGCATACGGAATCCACAAGCGGGCGCGCCAGATCGACGAGGTGGTCTGGTTCAGCACATAGACCTCGTGCCACCAGTGCCACGATCCGTACAGGAAGAACAGGCAGAAGCCGAGTGCGATCAAACTGCCGATCAGGTGCAGCGCGCGGCGGCCGGGTGGGCGCAGCATCAGCGGCACCACGTCCACAGCCACATGGCCGCGCGTCAGCAGGATGTAGGGCGCGCCGAGGAAGGTCGATGCGACCAGCGAGAAAGTGACGAACTCGGTTTGCCAGATCGACGACTGGTTCAGCACCGCCCGCACGAAAACCATCTGGCAGACCACGCCGATCGACACCAGGATCAGACCCGCGGCAAGAACACCGAACGCGCGGGACACCGCGTGGATCGCCGCTACCCAAGCCGGTGGCGGCGCTGCCGAACCACGCTCGGCAGCAGCTTCGGGCTGCAGGTCCGACGCGTGGCTGGGTTTCAAAAGTTCCGGGGCTGGCACAGCGCGTGGGTGCTTGCCGACTGCCGACTACTTGACGCTGAGCGCCTTCTCGATCAGTTCCTTCCCACCTGGCACCTTCTCCGAGAACGCCTTGTACGACGTCTTCTGCGCCACCGCGCGCCAGGCATCGGCATCGGCATCGGTCATCGTCACGACCTCGGTCTTGTTCTTCTTGAAGACTTCGACCAGCTCGTCGTCGAGCTTCTTCGATTCGGTGTTGAAGTAGGCCTCGGCCTTCTTCGACGCCGCGGTCAGCGCGGCCTTCTGCTTGGCGTCGAGCTTGTCCCAGCTGCGCTTGCTGATCAGCACTGGCTCATACATGAACCACATCGCGTTGTCGCCAGGTGCGGTGACACATTTCAATTGTTCATAAAGCCTGAACGAAACGAAGCTGCCCGACGAGGTGTCCGTCGCTTGCGCCACGCCCTGCTGCAGCGCGCTGTAGACCTCGCTGGACGGGATCGAGACGATCGACGCGCCGGCACCGGCCCACATCTGAGCAAAGGTCGAGCCGGCCGAGCGCACTTTCAAACCGGCTGCGTCTTCCGGCCGCTTGATGCATTTGTCCTTGCCGCCGAACGCACCGGCCAGCCACGCATCGGCCAGCACATGGACACCGCCCTGATCGATGATGTCGCGGATGTCTTTCATGAACGGCGACGCATTGATGCGTTGCGCATGGGCATGGCTCTTGACCAGTCCGGGCATCAGGGTGGCCCCGAACTGCGGGTGGAAACCAGACGCGTAGTCGAGCGGAAACGAGCTCATGTCGATCTGCCCGCTGAGCATCGCCTTCCACTGCTCCTGCGCCTTCACGAGGCTGGAGCCGGGGAAGACCTTGATCTCCAGACCGACGTTGGCAGCCGCGACTTCCTTGGCGATCATCTGCACCATTTCGTCGCGCACATCGCCCTTGCCGCCAGGAAACTGGTGCGAAGCCTTCAGCGTGACATCGGCGGCCAGGGCGGCCGAGAACGGCAGCCCCGCGAACAGCAAACCGCATGCGGCGAGCGTGGCAAATGAAGATGGGATGCGAATCATGGGCGTGTCTCCTTGTCGAAACGACTGTAGTGCCAGCCGAAAGCAGCACGACTAGTGGATAGCACGCATGGCCCGGCCCGGTTCAAACCTCGCCGCCAAACACC
>JBBSPW010000299.1:0-3256 GCA_038258365.1 Burkholderiales bacterium
GACAGCGCCGCAGCGACCATGGGCTTCGTCTACAGCCTCGCGCGCCTGGACCTGTACCGGGACGTTGAACTCGGCACCACCTGCAACAACTGCATCCTGGCCGAGGTGGGCTGGAGCGCCGAGGTCTACCTGAACGACGCCTCGTTCACGCCGCTCTGGTCGCAGTCGCAAAACGCCAGGCTGGTTGACGACAACGGCGTACTGACCTTCAGCCAACCGGACCCGACCCACGGCGGCACGGGGCTCGTCAATCCTCCCTGGGAATGGACTTGCGCGCGCTGCGGTGGCACGTCGCTGGGCTCCGGCTTCGCCAGTCTGCAAGCGCCCTATCGTGGTTTGGTCGACCTGAGCGCCATCCCTTTCGACCCGAACCTGCCGGCCGGATTGCAGCCCGAGTTCACGGTGCATTACTCGATGACCATGCGGGTGTTCGACCAGGGTCGATGGGGCTACTCGCAGATCTTCACTCGCGACCCGCTCGACCCCACGGCCCCCGGTGTCGGCTTCGAGATCAGTGGCCTGACGCCCACCAACAATCCGGCCGGCATCGTGCCCGAGCCTGGCACCTGGACCCTGATGCTGGCTGGTTTGGCGGCGCTCTGCTGGCGCGCCCGGCGGCGATGGCGCGGGGCCACCGGCACGACTGGCGCCCCAGTGCCGATGCCACTGCTGTCGCTGTTGCCGCTGCTGTCGCTGATGCCGCTGCTGCTGGCTGCACCCGCAACCCAAGCCCAAGCGGTGCAGATCGAGCGCTTCGCCCTGGCGCGCGGCGACTTCATCGTCGGCTACCGGCTGCTCTACGACTCGGGCAACGAGAACATCACCCGCACCGATCTGCAAGGCACGGATGAATTCGAGGTCTTCGACAGCGGCGAGGTGTCCGGCACGCAGCTCGGCCAACCGGTCTACGGCATCGCCAACTTCCTCGCGACGGCGGGCCATGACTTCCAGCCCGACCGCATCGAAGGCCACGGCAGCGCCCAGTTCTATGGCGCTGGCGCCCAGCCTTATGTGCTTGCAGGCGGCAGTGCCAGCAGCAATGTTCGGATGGCATTCACGCTGGACCAGCCCATCGAGTACACACTGATCTTCGACCTGAACGGCACCACAGCCGACCCCGGCGAGTTGACGCTGGCCGGTGGCTTCGGCTTCGATCACGGGCGGAGCCTGCATTCGTTCATCGGCATCGGCCATTGGGAGGTCACCGGCTTGCTCGGCCCGGGCGATTACAGCATCTCTGGCCGCAGCACCACCGGGGGCAGCAGCCAGAGCGGCGCCTACAGCTACAGCCTGATGCTCGGTGCGGTGCCCGAGCCCGCCAGTTGGGCGATGGCCCTGGCCGGACTCGGGGTGGTAGGCAGCTTGCTGCAGCGCCGCCGGCTTCGCTGACCACGGCTGTGTAAACCCTCGCCCAGTCCCGCAGAACCTGAGAGCAACTGGACGCTGAAACGACTGCGGCCTGAGAGCGCGCGTCAGCGAAGCCTCACCGCGGCATCAACGCGCATCGGTGCGCTTCATCGCGCGCCGGCGCTGGCCAAAGCCGCCATCACTTCGACCCGCGCCGGCGTGTCATGCGGCTGCATCCGCTTCGACAGTGTCAGCGACTGCTGCAGCACCGCTGCGGCTTGTTCTTTCCTGCCAAGCATCAGCAGGTCGGCACCCTGTTCGGCAAGCAGGTGCACGCGCAGCAAATCGGCCTTGCGGGTTTGCTTCAGCCCTTCGAGGGCCTTCTGGTGCACCGCCAACGCCGACTCGCCATCGCCCGCCAAGCGCAGCAGCAACCCGTGCAACCGCGCACGTGCCGGGTCGGTGTCGACCAGCGCCGCATCTGGCAAGTCCCCTGCCAGTGCATCGAAACCATCGCGGGCTTGTTGCAACTGCCCCGCCAATGCCAGGGCTTCGATGCGGTCCTGCCGCGCCAGCAGGGTGTCCTTGCCCGCTGCGCCTTGCAGGTGCTCGAAAGCAGCCACCGCCTCGTCGGCCGCCACCAGTGCCTCGGGCAGGCGCCGCGCGGCAACCAGGATCATGGCCCGCCACTGCAGCACGCCGGCCTGGGTCAGGGACCCTGCGCCCGTGGCCTTGTCCATCGCGGTTGCGGCCCTGTCGATGCTGGCAAGCGCATCGTCCAAAGCACCCGCCTCGTACTGCGACAAGGCCAGGTTCGCGCCGATGAAGGCGGCCCCCAGGCTCAGCGGCCCGAACACCGCGACCATATGGTCCAGCGCCTGAACCTGCAGTTGAACGCCTTCTGCGATCTCGCCACCATTGACCAGCAAACGCCCGTACTTGGCGGTGGCATCGATGACCGCTGGCGCGCGCAGGTTGCCGCCATGGCGCGCCACCATGCGCGGATAGGCCTCGCGTCCGATGGCCAGCGCTTCGGCGTGCCGTTCCTGCTTGCGCAGCGATGACGACAGCATCCAGCGCGCTTCTTCGGTCGAACGGTCGTCGACACCGAAGCGGTGGGTGCTGAGCAACAGCATCTCCCTTGCGTCGGCTTCGGCCTGCGGCAGTTTTCCGTCGGCCCAGTGCAGCATGGCGCGGCTTGCCAGCGCCCGCGCCAGTTCACGCACCATCCGCTCGCCCTGGACGCGCAGGTCCGCCACCAGCGGGTCCAGCACCGCGTGCTGCTGCTGGCGCGTGCCGGCATAGCGCAGGGCATAGGCATGCGCCTCGCGCGCCCGCAGCACCAGCGGATGCCGGTCCCCGAGTGGCTGACGGCCTTCGGCCACCGCGTCGCGCAGCAGAGCTTCGCCAGCCTTCATTTCCTGCAGATTCGACAGGCTGTTGCCGATCAGGGTCAGCATCTCCAGACGCAGCGCCGGGCGGTTGGAAAGCGTGGCATCGACACGCGCCTTGGCCTGCTGCAGCAACTCCACAGCCGACAGGCTGCGGTCGTCGCCGCGGTAAGGGTCCACGCCTTCGAAGATCGAGACCACGAAGTCCTTGACCTCTTGCGCCCGGCGCTGCTCGGTCACTGCACGCTGCGCCTGCCAGGTCGCCAGGCCCACACCCGCAACCAATGCCAGCGCGATGCCGGCCGATGCGCCCACCGCCAGACGGTTGCGCGCCACGAAGCGGCCGATGCGGTAGCGCCTGCTGTCCGGGCGCGCCAGCACCGGCTCGTGTGCCAGATGGCGCACGAGGTCGGCAGCAAAGGCGTCCGCCGTGCGATAGCGATCATCCGGCGCAGGCTTCATCGCCTTGGCAACGATGGTGTCGAGGTCGCCGCGCAAGCGCCGGCGCGCCGCGCCGC
>JBBSPW010000300.1:0-3226 GCA_038258365.1 Burkholderiales bacterium
CCGGCGTTGTTGAACAGCAGGTCGACGCGGCCGAAGCGCGTGACGACCGCGTCGTACAGCTGGCCGACGGCGGCTTCGTCGGCCACATCGCAGGGCATCGCGGCCGCGCGCTCTTGCATCGCTGCGTCGTCGCCGCAGGCCGCAGCGATGGCGTCTTTCAGCGGCTGTTCACGGCGGCCCACGAAGACCACGTTCCAGCCGTTCTCCAACAGCGCGGTGGCACAACCCTGCCCGATGCCACTGCCGGCTCCGGTAACGATGGCGGTCTTCGGGTGATCGTTCAAGGCAGGCTCTCCGGGGGTCGTTGGCGGTCCTATCATATGATGATTGACAGTCCCGCCCACCGTTGGCAGACCCGTCCCAGGAGCCGTTCTTGAAGCCTGAATCCAGACCCGAAGTGTTGGCTGTTGCCAAGCTCAGCCCGATGCTGATGCCGCAGGTGCAAGGCGCGACGCAGTTGCACGACCGCACCCACGACGGCGACCCCGAAGCCTTCGACGCAGCCGCAGCGCGCATCACCGGCATCATCGCCAGCGGTGAGTCGAAGGTAAGCGCCGACTTGATCGCGAAGCTGCCGGCGCTGAAGGTGATTTCGGTGATGGGCGTGGGCTACGACGGGGTCGATGTGGCGGCGGCGAAGCAGGCAGGGGTGATCGTCACACACACCCCGTCGGTGCTGAACGACGATGTGGCCGATCTGGCGATCGCGCTGATGCTGTCGGCGGCGCGCCAGATTCCGGCTGCCGACCGCTATGTGCGCGAAGGCCACTGGGCAGCCAAAGGGCCGATGCCGCTGGCCCGCAAGTTGTCGGGCTCGCGCATCGGCATCGTCGGCATGGGCCGCATCGGCAAGGCCATCGCCGACCGCGCGCTGGCCTTCGGCATGACCGTGGCCTACACCGCGCGCAGCGCCAAGGCCGAATTGCCGTGGCGCTTCCACCCCGACGCGAGGTCTCTGGCTGCCGACAGCGATTTCCTGGTCGTCATCACCCCCGGTGGCGCCGGCACACTGAAGATGATCGACGCCGAGGTGCTGAAGGCGCTGGGGCCGGACGGCTACCTGATCAATGTCGCCCGCGGCTCGGTGGTCGATGAAGCCGCCCTGATCGACGCGCTGGAGCGCAAGGTGATTGCCGGCGCCGGGCTCGATGTGTTCGAGAGCGAACCCCGCGTGCCCGACCGCTTGCTGGCCTTGCCGCATGTGGTGCTGACCCCGCATGTGGGCAGCGCCACCGGCCAGACCCGGCAGGCGATGGCCGACCTGGCCTTCAACAACCTGATGGACGGCCTGCAAGACCGGCCGCCGCAAACGCCGGTGCCGGAGTGCCAGGACTGAATGCCCGCACGGGAGTCGAGATGAGCGCCGTCGAAGTCCTGGACCCGCGCTTCGCCGCGGTGGCCGATGGTGCAGGCGAGTTGCAGCACCTGTGCAGCGGCGCGGTCTGGAGCGAAGGCCCGGTGTGGATGCGTGAAGACGACAGCGTGCTGTGGTCCGACATCCCCAACAACCGCATGTTGCGCTGGCATGCATCGACCGGCATGACGGTGTGGCGCGACCAGGCCGAGTTCACCAACGGCCACACCCGCGAAGCCGATGGGTCGTTGCTGCATTGCTCACATGGCTTGCGGGCCATCGTGCGCACCCGTTTCGGCCCCGAAATGCAGCCGCTGGCCGATGAAATCGTGGTCGACCGCCACCAGGGCCGACGCCTCAATTCACCCAACGACGTGGTCGTGAAGTCCGATGGCACGATCTGGTTCACCGACCCGCCCTACGGCATCGTCTCCGATGTCGAAGGCCACCGCGCTGACAGTGAACTCGGTCGCCACCAGGTGTTCCGCTTCGACCCCACCAGCGGCAGCCTGCGGATGGTGACCGACTGGCTGGAAGACCCGAACGGCTTGGCGTTCTCGCCCGACGAATCGCTTCTGTATGTCTCGGACACCTCGGCCGCAAGACTCGATTCCCGGCGCGGCCACCATCACATCGTCGCTTTCGATGTGGTGGCTGGTGGCGATCTGGCCAATCCGCGCGTGTTCGCGGTGGTCGATCCCGGCCTGCCCGACGGCTTCAGGCTCGACCACCACGGCTTCGTCTACACCAGCAGCCTGGATGCCGTGCAGGTTTACCACCCCGACGGCACCCGCATCGGCCGCATCCCGGTGCCCGAGAAGATCGGCAACCTGACCTTCGGCGGCAGTGACCGCGACCGGCTGTACATCTGTGCCAGCAGCTCGCTGTACCGCCTGCGGCTCAACACCCGCGGTCTGCAGGCGCCTTGACTTCCGTTTGTTGAACCCGAGTGGCAAACGTGGCCGTTTTGGAGTCCGTTCTTCACTGGTTGCTGACCCCGCTGTCCGGGGCCGCGGTGCATGTGATCGAGCCCTGGGCCTTCTGGCATGCGCGACTGATGGTGCTGGCGTGGGCCGTGCTGCTGCCGCTGGGCGCGTTGGTGGCGCGCTTCTACAAGATCCGGCCGACGAGCCAATGGCCCGAGCGGCTCGACGACAAGTTGTGGTGGCACACCCACCGCACGGCCCAGTACGGCGGCACGCTCTTGATGCTGGCGGGGTTGTTGCTGGCGTGGCTGTATGCGGCGGATGTCGATCATCCTGCTGGCAGCACCGTCTGGTGGCATCACCTGCTCGGGTGGTCGGTGGTGCTGATGGCGTTGTCGCAGGTGCTGGGCGGTTGGTTTCGCGGCAGCAAGGGCGGCCCGACTGACCGCCAACTGCGTGGCGACCACTACGACATGACCCTGCGACGGCGCGCTTTCGAGGTGCTGCACAAAGGTATCGGCTGGTTGTCGGTGGGGCTGTCGGTGGTGGTGATTGCCACGGGTCTGGTGGTGTCGGACGCGCCACGGTGGATGGGCGTCGCGCTGGTGGCCTGGTATTTGTTGTTGACGTTCTCGTTCATCCGGCTGCAGCACCAAGGCCGTTGCCGCGACACCTACCACGCCATCTGGGGACCGGATGCTGCGCATCCCGGCAACGCGCTGCGGCCCACCGGCTGGGGCATTCGGCGATGAAACGCTGCGGTCCCGGTCCCGCACCATGAAGCCGCTGCAGATCGTGGCGATGGGCGTCAGTGGCTGCGGCAAGACAACGGTAGGGCGGGCGCTGGCCACCGCGCTCGGCTGCGAGTTTCTGGAAGGCGATGCGCTGCACCCGCCCCGCAACCTGGAATTGATGGCCGCGGGGCAGCCGCTGACCGACGCCGACC
>JBBSPW010000301.1:0-3183 GCA_038258365.1 Burkholderiales bacterium
CCCAGGAGCTCCTGGTAGTCGACAAGCGAGAGTCCCATCTCCTTGGCGATCTCGCTTTCAGCCGGCGCGCGGCCGAAGCGCTGCTCCAGCTTGTGCACCGCGGACTCGATGCTGCGCTGGTGGCGGCGGTCGCCGCGGCTCATCCAGTCGTTGCCGCGCAGCTCGTCGAGCATCGCGCCGCGGATGCGCTGGGTGGCGAAGGTCTCGAACTGCACGCCCTGGGCTGCATCGAAGCGGCCGAGCGCATCCGACAAGCCGATCATGCCGACCTGGATCAGGTCGTCGAGCTCGACGTTGGCGGGCAGCTTGGCGATCATCTGGTGGGCAAGACGGCGCACGAGCGGCTGGTACTGCTTCAGCAGCACGCCGGCATCGAGTTGTCCCTTGGCGGTGTACATGGTTGGGCCTCTCAGCAGGGTTGACGGGTGGCAGCGCGAAGCTCGGAACGGTGGGCGGTGGCGCGGGCGCTGTGCAGCAGCACTCCGGCGTCGATGCCCGGCATGGCAGCCGCATGGCGGCTGGGGTGCAGCGCCGACGACGCCACCAGCGTTTCGGCAGCAGGCTCGATCTGGGCTTGCAGCAAACGGGACAGCGAGCGTTGCGCCTCGGCTTCCGCAGCATCGATGGAGCCGTTGCCGCCGAACGCTGGATCGATGACTGCGGAGTTGCACAGCACCGCCCCCAGGAAGTTTTCCAGGCAACCGTGCAGGCTGCGCACGATCGCGGCGCTGCGCGGCGCCATCGGCGTGGCCGCCAGCAGCAGATCGAAGGTCATCAACCCGCAACGCTGGACCAGCAGCTTGGCGCTGGCATAGGCGTGCTTGATGCTTTCAGGATGGTCGGCGCCGATCAACAACGGGCGCGCTGCGCGGTGTTTCAGGATGCGCGCCAGGTCGGTGGCATCGGCATGCAACAGCAGCACCTCGGACTCGGGCGCGGCCTGCTGCAGGGCGTCGATGAAGCCGCCGGCCGAACCGCGGGTGTCCACATGCAGGATCGGCAGTCCGCGCGCCGGCAGGTAGCACACGCGCGGCGCGATGCGTTCGATGCAGGCCGACAGGTCCACGCCGTGCAACTCGTGTGGCAGCGGCGAGGTGCTGGCCGCATCCACCACCAGCACCTCGCGACCCTGTGCGGCCAGCTGAGATGCCAGACGGTCCAGCACCAGGCCGCCGAAGGCCACATGCGGGTTGGCCGCAAGCGCCAGCAGATGCCCCCTGCGACCCGCGAACAAGCGCCGCAAGCCGTCGGCCTGGTCCAGCGGCATTGCAGCCGATGGCGCCGCATAGAAATCACGCATGGCTGCCGGCTCCGTGGGTTTGCTGTGCAGCGCCAGCCAGGCTGCCTGCGGCCGCAGCTGCCTGCGGCACCGCCGGCAAGCCCGCAAAGATCAGGCTGACATCGGCATCGTCCAGCTTCCAGGCCGGTGCGGCGGCGGCACGCAGCGCGCGCTGAATCAGCGCGTTGGCCGACAGGCGGTGCCAGTCTTCAGGCACGCGCTGGCCGTTGGCCACCGCCAGGATCTTCAGCTTGTGGCGGATCAGCGCGTCCAGCGCCGGCCCCAGCTTCACGGCTTCGTCCATCTTCGACAGGATCAAACCGCGGCAGGTGTGCGCCGCATAGGCTGCGATCTGGTCTTCGATGGTTTCGCCCTGTGCCGAAGCATTCACCACAAGAATGCGGTTGATCGAGCGGTGCGACAGCATCTCCAGCAGTTCACGCGTGCGGCTGTCGCGCTGCGCCATGCCGGCGGTGTCGATCAGCACCATGCGCTTGCCGGAAAGCAGTTCCAGCAGATCTTCCAGCGATGCCCGGTCGTGCGCGGTGTGCACCGGCACGCCCAGGATGCGGCCATAGGTGCGCAACTGCTCGTGCGCGCCGACCCGGTAGGCGTCGAGGGTGATCAGACCCAGGTTGGTGGCGCCATGCTGGGTGGCGAATGCCGCTGCCAGCTTGGCGGTGCTGGTGGTCTTGCCGACGCCTGTGGCGCCGATCAACGCATAGACACCGCCCACCTCTTCCAGCGCCGGTTCGCGTTCGGCTGTGGCCAGGTTGCGTTCCAGCACACTGGCGGCCCAGGTGACCTCGTCCAGATCGTCGGGCAGGCTCTGCACCAACTTCCTGATCAACACCGGCGAGAAGCCGGCGTCCAGCAGGCGCTGCGACAGTTGCGCCTGGCGCGGCTGGCGCTGCAGCTTTTCCATGAAGGCGAGCGCACCGAAGCGCTGCTCGATCAAGCCGCGCATCGAGCGCAGCTCGCTCATCATGGCGATCTGCTCGTCGGTGCTGCGCGGGCTCGTACTTGCGTTTGCGTTTGCGTTCTCGGATGCCGACGCCGGTGTGGCGGCTGCGGCTGCGGCGCGGGGCGACGGGCCGGCCGCAGGCGCTGAGTCCAGGGCACGCGCAACCCGCGAACCGGCCTGGACGGGCGCCTTGGCGAATGGCATTGGCACCGTCTCGTCCTGCAGCGACAGCGGGGCGTCGTGCAGCTCCGGCGCGGCCTGGCGGGCAGCAGCGTGACGCGCTCGAGCTGCTTCGATCGGCGCTGCGGCCGCCCGACTTGCGCGATCGGCACGGTCAACTCGCTCGTCGGACGGCGGCGCCATCGATTCGGTGTCGGGGCCTTCGTCGCTTCCGTCGCTTTCGTCTCGTCCGTGCAGGCGTCGCGCGCTGCGCTCGACCTCGCGGCGGCGCAGCATGCGGTCGCGCACATAGTCTTGAAACGACAGCGTGCTCATTTGCAGCTGCTCCACATCCTGCTGCACGTGGGCAGTGGCTGCCGGCGCGTCGTCGGCATCCAAGTGCGGATCGACCCGCAGCGGACGCCGTGCTGCCCCACCCAGCCGCTCGCGCAGCGTGGCGGGTGCGGCAGGCCCTGGCTCGTCTCTTGCGCGCAGCAGGGAACGCGGTGGTGCGTCAACCGCCGACCCGGACTCGGCAGACACCGCCGGTTGCGGCAAGCGCGGCGCGGCATAGGCCTGAGCCGCAGCGCCCACGCGCTCCAGCTGGGCCACGCTTTCAGGTGCCATCGCCAGCACTTCGACTCCATCGGCACAGGGCCGGGTGGACATCACCACCGCGTCGTCGCCGAAAGCCTGCCGAACCATCGCCAACGCATCGCGCGAGGTGCGGGCTGTAAATCGCTTCAGATTCATAGGGCTTGTCCGATGATCGAGCCGATGC
>JBBSPW010000302.1:0-3157 GCA_038258365.1 Burkholderiales bacterium
ATCTCCAGCGCAATGGCCCGGCCGTCGGCAATGCGCAGTGCGGCCTCGAAGCTTTCAGCCAGGCGCTGCTTGACCTCGGGTTTGCTGCGCAAGCGGTCGATCACGACATCGATGTCGTGCTTCTCGGCCTTCTTCAAGGCGGGCACGTCGTCGGCTTCGATCACTTCGCCCGGCTCGCCGTCGCTGCCGACCCGAAAGCGCACATAGCCGCGCGCACGCATGGTCTCGAACAGGTCGCTGAACTCGCCCTTGCGGTCGCGCGCCACCGGCGCCAGGATCATCAGGCGCGTGTCTTCGGGCAAGGCCAGCACCGCGTCGACCATCTGTGCCACGCTCTGTGCCTGCAACGGCACGTCGTGGTCGGGGCAGTACGGCGTGCCGGCGCGGGCGTAGAGCAGGCGCAGGTAGTCGTGGATCTCGGTGATGGTGCCGACGGTGCTGCGCGGGTTGTGGCTGGTGGCCTTTTGCTCGATGCTGATGGCGGGGCTCAAACCCTCGATGACATCGACATCGGGCTTGTCCATCAGCTGCAGAAACTGCCGCGCATAGGCCGACAGGCTTTCGACATAGCGGCGTTGCCCTTCGGCATAGAGCGTGTCGAAGGCCAGGCTGCTCTTGCCCGAGCCACTCAGACCCGTGATCACCACCAGCGCATGCTTGGGGATGTCGAGGTCGATGTTCTTCAGGTTGTGGGTGCGGGCACCCCGGATGCGCAGGGTGCGCAGTTCCACTTCGGAGCGCGGCAGCCGCAACGCTTCAGCCGCACGAGGCTGGGCCGACTCAGCGGGGCGCTGTTGCGATTCGTCGAGCGGCATTTGTGGCAGCTCAGTGGGGGGCAGGGTCGGCGTCTTGGACAACCGAGCATCATAAAGCCGAGCGCCTTCCGGCACACCCTGAGCGCGGCCCGCAGCGCGGGGTTTCAGTGTTCGCCCAGCACCCGCAAGATCTCACCGCCATAGGCTTCGAGCTTCTTCGCGCCCACCCCGCTGATGCCCGCCAGCTCGTCCAGGCTGGTCGGCTGCAGGCGCGCCATCTCGGCCAGTGCGGCATCGTGGAAGACCACGAACGCGGGCAGGTTGTGCTCGCGCGCCACCTCGGCCCGCCAGGCCTTCAGGTCGGCAAAGCGCGCAGTGGCGGCGGTGTCCAGCGGCACCGGAGTGGGCTTGCCCGTTGAAGACTTGGAGCCGGCGCTGCGTGTGCGAGTGGTGCGGCCCCCGCTTCGGGATGCGCGCCCCTCGGTCGCCACCCGCAGACGCACCGGCACATCGCCGCGCAGCACCTCGCGGGCGCTGTCAGCCAGCGCCAGGGTGTTGAAGTCGCCTTCCGTGACCACATGGCCGAGCGCGACCAGCTGCCGCAGCACCAGCCGCCACTGCGCGTCGCTGACATCGGCGCCGATGCCGAAGGTCGACAAGCGTTCATGCCCGTTATGGGTCACCTTCTCGGTGGCCTTGCCGCGCAACACGTCGATCAGGTGCACGGCGCCATAGCGCTGGCCGCCATGCTGGCGAAAGCGGTAGATGCACGACAGCGCCTTGCGCGCGGCTTCGGTCGCGTCCCAGGTTGCGGGTTCCACCAGACAGTTGTCGCAATTTCCGCAAACTGAACTGGGCTGCCCGAAGTACGCCAACAACCGCACCCGCCGGCAATCGTGCGCTTCGGCCAGTGCCAGCAGGGCGTCGAGCTTGCCGCGCTGCAGGCGCTTGAAGTCGTCGTCGGCGTCGCTGTCGTCGATCATGCGGCGCTGGTTGACGACGTCCGCCAGCCCATAGGTCATCCAGGCATCCGCAGGCAGTCCGTCGCGGCCGGCGCGGCCGGTTTCCTGGTAGTAGCCCTCGATGTTCTTCGGCAAATCCAGGTGCGCCACGAAGCGCACATCGGGCTTGTCGATGCCCATGCCGAAGGCGATCGTGGCCACCATGATCACGCCGTCTTCGCGCAGGAAACGATCCTGGTGGCGGCGCCGCACGGCAGCGTCCAGACCCGCGTGGTACGGCAAGGCGGTCAGGCCCTCGGCGCTCAGCCAGGCGGCGGTTTCCTCGACGCGCTTGCGGCTCTGGCAATAGACGATGCCAGCGCTTGTTTCGGAGCTCGTGCCGTCCTCCGCTTCGTGCTCGTCGCGGATGAAGCGCAGCAGTTGCTGCCGCGGCTCGTTCTTCTCGACGATCGTGTAGCGGATGTTCGGCCGGTCGAAGCTGGCAACGAAGAGCCGCGCGTCCTGCAGTTTCAACCGCAGCACGATGTCGGCGCGGGTGTGGTCGTCGGCGGTGGCGGTGAGCGCGATGCGCGGCACATCGGCGAAGCGTTCGTGCAGTGCCGACAGGCCCAGGTACTCTTCGCGAAAATCGTGCCCCCACTGGCTGACGCAATGCGCTTCGTCGATCGCGAACAGGCTCAACTGACCGCGTTCGTTCAACGATTCCAGCATTGCCATGAAGCGCGGGGTCAGGATGCGTTCAGGCGCCGCGTACAACAGCGTCAGCTTGCCGGACAGCAGATCGCGTTCGACCTGGCGCGCGGCGTCGGCGTCCAGGCTGGAGTTGAGAAACGCGGCCGGCACGCCGATCTCGTCCAGCGCGCCCACCTGGTCGTGCATCAACGCGATCAGCGGGCTCACGACAATGGTCACGCCGCGCCCGCTGCGGTGCCGCACGATCGCCGGCACCTGGTAGCACAAGCTCTTGCCGCCGCCGGTGGGCATCAGCACCAGCGCGTCGCCGCCGGCCACCACATGGTCGACGATTTCGTGCTGCGCGCCGCGAAAGGCCGGGAAGCCGAATACGGCGTGCAGCACCTGGGCTGGGGTGTCGCCAGTGGCTGCCACGTCGACCGTGGCTGAGGCTTCTTGGGTCAAGACCGACATGGTGGGTCATCGTACGCGACGGGTCGCGAGGGGCCGGCGTTCGCGGGGAGCGATCGGCAGCCTCATCGGATGGCACTCTTCGGTGGTGGCCCTGCAGAGGGATTGGCGAACAAAAGCCCGGCGCCATAATGATTTCGCATCACTTCCTCCCTCGCAACCCCTCACCTTCCACGCCGGAGCAGCCCATGGCCTCAGTCAACAAAGTCATCATCGTCGGCAACCTGGGGCGCGACCCGGAGGTGCGCTACATGCCCAGCGGCGGCGCGGTCTGCAACATCGCGGTGGCCACCAGCC
>JBBSPW010000303.1:0-3147 GCA_038258365.1 Burkholderiales bacterium
CCCCCGCCGCCTTGTCGGCCGTGCTGTGGGCGCAGGTCGTGCTGTGCGTGGCAGCGTTGAACGGCTGCCACCGGGCGGTGGCGGCATCGGCGGTGCTGGCGGCCTGCGGACTGCTGCAGGGCGGCAGCATGGCGATCGCTGTCACCTTGGGCGATGCCCGCGCGTCATCCCTGTCGTGGGGGTTGCTCTGCGGCAGTGTGGGAGCCTGCGGTGTGGCCGCTGCGGTGCTGTGGCGTGCACTGCCCTGGCGCGGCGACTCGTCCGCTTCCGCGACCAGCGCGCCACCAGCGGTCGCTGTCTCGATCGACCGGGTGCCGCTGTGGCGCAATCACATTCTGTGGACCAGCATCGCAGCGGCATCGGTGATGCCGGTGAGTTTCTTCGCCAGCAGCCTGATATCTCACGGCGCCGATGGGGTGCGGCAGCTGGCGCAGTACTTCGCGCTGGAGCAAATCCATCAACTCTTGATCTACCTGCCGGCCATCGTCGGCCAAGCGCTGCTGCCGATGCTCAGCCGCAGCTTGAGCATCGGCGATGGCACTGCGGCACGTGCAAGGCTGATCGACCGGCTTTCGATCACGGCGGTGCTGGCCGCGCTGGGCGGCGTGCTGATCGGTGCAGCCCTGGCCTTCGAGCCCGGGTGGTTCATCGGCCTGCTGAAGAACCCGGCGCTGCTGGCGCAAGACGCTTGGGCCGTGCGCTGGATGGTGCTCAACGCGTCGTTGGGCGCGAGCCTGGCGGTGCTGGGTGGGGCGTTGATCGGCTCCGGGCTGATCGTCACCGCAGGTGTCCTGAACCTCATCTGGGGTGGCGTCTTCCTGGGGCTCACCGCCGCCTGGGCTGCGCATGGCAACACGGGGCTGCAGGCGGCGCGGGTGGTGGCGTCGCTGCTGCTGCTGGTGATGGCGATGGCCGTGCTGCGGCGCTCGACCCGTTCGGCCGCCGCCTGAACCCGGCGACATGAGGCGAAAGTCGAAGCCATGAAGGAATTGCTGCTCTACTGCCCGCCGTCGCAGTTGAACGAAGCCACCGAGTGGTATGTCGGCACCTTGGCCAAGGCCGCTGCGGACTTTGGCTATGCCCTGCGTCATGTCACGCGCCTGGCCGATGTCGGCGCCGACAGCACCGTGCTCGTGGTGCAGTGCAAAGGCGCGGTCAAGCTGCGCTTGTTTCGCCCGCGCGCCCGCATCTGGATGTGGATGCAGGGCGTCTACCCCGAAGAGGCCCGCCTGCACATGGGCAGCCGCTCGCGCGAAGCGCTGCAACGCTTCTTTGAATGGTTCGGCCTGCCGGCACTGCGCGGGGTGGTGCTGGTGTCTGAAGCCATGCGCGAACACTTCAGCGCCCGCTACGGGCGTCGCATGCCGCCGACCTTCGTGATGCCCTGCGTCAACGCCGACTTGGGCAACGACTGCTTCGAGCAACCGGGCAAATACGCGCACCCGCGCTTCGTCTACGCCGGCGGCATGCATGCGTGGCAGTGCATCGGCGAAACACTGGACGTCTTCAAGCGAATCCGCAGCCAGCTGCCGCAAGCCACGTTGACGCTGCTGACCCGCGAAGGCGACGCCGCGCGGGTGATGGTGCAGGCACGAGGCATCGAAGGGGTCGAAATCGACCATGTGCCGCTGGCCGAACTGCAGTCGCGGCTGGCCGGCTACAAATACGGCTTCGTGCTGCGGCGCGAGCATTTGGTGAACCAGGTGGCCACCCCCACCAAGGTTTCCAGCTACATGGCCGCAGGGGTCATCCCCATCACCACCACCGCAGTGCGGGACTACGCAACGGTGCTTCGCGATGTACAGCCGATGGTGATGACCGAGCGGCTGGATGTGGATGCAGTCGCTGCTGCCGTGCTGGCGCAAGAGCGGCAGGTTCTGCAGCCGACGGTCGTGCGCGACAGCTATCGTCGCGTGTTCGACAGCTATTTCGACCACGCCCTGTACGGTCCCGGCTTGCGCGAATTTTTCCGGCGCACGGGGCTCGGCCGCTGACCCCGCGCCGTCACCCTCGCCTTCGATGCCCGCTTCAGCGTTCACCCCCACCCCGCCCGATGCAGCGCCGATCCGGTTGCTGACCGTGCTCGGCACCCGGCCGGAAGCGATCAAGCTGGCGCCGATTGTCAGGGCCTGCCTGCAGCAGCCCGGCATCGAACACCGCTTGTGCTCCACCGGTCAACACCGGCAGATGCTGGACCAGGTGCTGCTGGCCTTCGGCTTGACGCCGGATGAGGAACTGCAGTTGATGCGCCCCGGGCAGTCGCTCAACGAACTGGCGGCCGCTGCGATGGTGGGGGTACAAACGGTGATCCGCAGCTTCAAGCCCGACTGGGTCATGGTGCAGGGCGACACCACCACGGCATTCACCGCCGCGCTGGCGGCTTTTCACGAACGCGTGCGGGTGGTGCATGTCGAAGCCGGGCTGCGCACCGGCAACCTGCAGTCGCCCTGGCCCGAAGAGTTGAACCGCCGCGCGATCGGGTTGTTCGCCGCGCTGCACTGCGCGCCCACCGAATGGGCCGCCGGCAACCTGCGGCGCGAAGGCATTGCGGAGCACCGCATCGTCGTCACCGGCAACAGCGTCATCGACGCGCTGCGCTGGGTCGATTCACGGCCGGACACCCCCGCTGCGCTGCAAGCCTTCCTGGGCCCGCTGGCACCGGCAGTGCTGGGCAGCGGGCGCCGCATCATCCTCGTCACCGGCCACCGCCGCGAAAACCTCGACGCGGGCCTGGCACAGATGTGCCAGAGCCTGAAGCGGCTGGCGGCACGTGGCGATGTCGAGATCGTCTACCCGGTGCATCTGAACCCCGCTGTGCGGGTGCAGGTGCAGAGGCTGCTGTCGGACACGGCCGGTGTGCATCTGACCGAGCCCATGGACTACCCCTGCTTTGTCGCCATGCTGCGCTGTTGCCACTTCGTCATCACCGACAGCGGCGGTGTGCAGGAAGAAGCCCCGGGCCTCGGCAAGCCGGTGCTGGTCACGCGCGACACCACCGAGCGGCCGGAAGCCATCGAGGCTGGCACCGCCTTGTTGGTGGGCCGCGACGGCGACCGGCTGGTGCAGGAAGCCACTCGCCTGCTGGACGATGCCGAGGCGTACACCACGATGGCCCAGGCACGCAATCCCTATGGCGACGGCCATGCC
>JBBSPW010000304.1:0-3143 GCA_038258365.1 Burkholderiales bacterium
CCCTCGGGCAACACCAGCTTCGCCTACACCCAGGTGGGCACCTTCCAGCCCAAGCTGCGGGTTACCGACCGCTTGGGCGCCAGCATCGTCGTATCGGTCCCGACCATGCAAGTGCGCGCCGCCCCGCTGGGCAGCCCGCAAGCCACCTTGAGCGTCTCGCGCAGCAGCGGTCCGGCGCCGCTGGCCGTCACATTGACTGCCTCGGTCTCCGACCCGCAAGGCAAGGCGGTGAGCAACTACGCCTGGGACGTCGATGGCGACGGCAGCTTCGACGCCACCACCGCCACCAACAGCTACGCCACCACCTATGCGATGGGCGGCACCTACTACCCGCGCGTGCGCATCACGATGGCCGACGGACGCAGCGCCGACGATGTCAAACAAGTGACGGTCAGCTCCAGCGTCGCATTGAGCCTGGACACCGACACACTCGACACCCAACTGGCGCAGACCGTCGGCATCAACACCACCTTGTCCGGCGCCACGAAGGTCTCGCTGGTGGTGGAAACGCGAGACGGCACGCTGGTGCGCACCGTGCTGCCGCTGAGCAACCGCAACGCCGGCAGCTACAGCGACAACTGGGACGGCAAGAACACCGCCGGCCAGTACGTCAGCGAAGGCATCTACAAGGTGGTGCTGCTGTACGAACTGAACGGCGTGCTGCAGCGCCACGACCTGTCCAGCACCACCGGCGGGGTGCAATACAACCCACCGCGCACGTCCATCCCCTCGACCTTCGAGCCGTACAACAACCAGCCGCTGAGCATCGACTTCACGCTCACCCGCGCCTCCGAAGTCACCGCCTTCATGGGCAGCTTCAGAGTCAACACGCGTTACGTCACCTTCTACACCCGCCAGCCCTTCGGGCGCGGCACCCAGCGCATCACCTGGAACGGCGACAACGCCGAAGGCCAGCTCATCAAGCCCGCGCCGGGTGACTCGTTCCTGTTCGGCATCTTCGCCTACACCTTGCCCGACAACGCCGTGTTCGTGCGCAGCGGCGTGCAGCTCAGCGCGATGAGCTCGTCCCCCCCGATCTTCGACCCCACCGGGCTGACACCGGCGGCGCAGCCGATCGTTTGCGCGGTGAGCTTCAGCCTGAGCCTGCCGGCCACGGCGGAGCTGGTGGTGCAGGACGCCATCACCGGCAGCGTGGTGCAGCGGCTGCAGTACCCGGCGCTGGCAGCAGGGGCCAACAGCGTGCTGTGGGACGGCAAGACCAGCGACGGGCGCTACGCCGCGCCGGGCACCTACCGGCTGGGGCTGACGGCGATCCAGGGCAACGGCTTCCGATCGCTGTCCAGCTACGTGCTGCAGCGCGTGTTCTATTGACCCGCCGGAAGGAGCGCGACCATGAAGCAACTCTTGCGCATCGCATTGCTGGCGGCACTCGGGGCAGCACTGACCTCGGCAACCCTGGCCGCAGCGCTGGTCGAAGAGTTGACGCCGGCGCGTTACTTCGAATGCCAGGTCGCCGCGCAGGAAGCCACCGTGGTCGGCGTGGAAGAACGCGCACGCACCATCAACAACGCCGCCATCAGCGCCGAGCAAAAGCGCAGCAGTGCCCAGGCGGCCCAAGACCGCGTGACGTTGGCGCTGTATTCATGCGGCCGGCAAAACGGCGCCACGATGGGCGCCTACGCGCACCGCCACGCCGATGCGCTGCAGGCCTGGCTGAACGCCAACCCGCAGGTCAAGGCGCGCATGGATGCCTTGATCCAGCGCTTGGTCAAGCTGTCGGGGCAGATGACACCTCAGATGCCGTCTCCGATGCCGGCAGTAACGACAGCGCCGGCAAAGCCTTGAGCGTGCACCGAACGGGGGAATCGACATGCCCAGACTTGATCTGACCCGCGCCGCACAAGTATTGCGTGTGCTGCTCGCTGCCGTCCTGGTGGCGGTGGTCCCGCCGGCCTCGGCCTACCACTTCCCCTGGGATCAGGGGCATGACACCACCAAGCCCAACGACCCGCCGCCGCCAGGGCCGGATGATCGCCCGCCTTGTGATGAGTGCAAGCCGGGATCGACGCATTCGCCGGTTTACGCCGCACTGGGTCATGCAGTCTGGATCGACACCGATGTGCGGCTCCGCGGGCGGCCTTACATGGGCGTTACCCGTGCCTACAACTCCAACGATCCGGTGGTCGGTCTGTTCGGCAACGGCTGGACGGTCGACTTCGACATCGCGTTGTACCCGGCAACGAACTCAGGCGTTCAGCAGCGCGTGTACAAAGCGGCCAACGGCAAGCGTTTCGTCTATGTCAAACAGGCTGATGGCAGCTACAAGGCGCCGGATTCGCGTTTTGAAACCATCAGCGAAGGCCAGACCACGGTGACGATGACGATGCGTGACGGCCGCCGCAACGTCTTCGCGCCGGACGGGCGGCTGCTCGAGCGTTGGGATACCAACGGCAACCGCACCAGCTTCGGCTATGACAACTCGCTGCGCCCCATCAGCATCAGCGACGGCAATGGACGCACGTTGAGCATCGCCTACAACAGCGCGAGCCTGGTGGCGTCGATAACCGATCATGGCGGACGCACCTGGCGCTACGGCTATGACCTCAGCGCCAACCTCGCTTCGGTGACCGACCCCGCCGGGGGCGTGATGCGCTACACGTGGCAGGCCTATCGACCGTCTGGCGATGCGAATACCTACTATCAGCTGCTTTCGGCGACGGACGAAGCGAATGTCGTGCAAGTCAGCTTCACCTACGCCGCCAACCAAGTCGCTTCATATACCGAAGGCGCCAACCGCTACATCTACAGCCGCCCGGCCAGCAACACCGGCTTGGCAGGCACCGTCACGCGACGCGACGCGCTCAATGACTCCACCAGCTTCACCTACGGCGCACTTGGTCTGGTCACGCAAGACGTTGATGGCATTGGCGGGCGCACCCGCTTTACCTACGACACCAATGGCCGCATCACCGCCACCGTCGATGCGCTGAACCGCAGCTGGACCAGCGGCTATGACGCCCTGGGCCGCATGACGGCCGGCAGCAACCCGTTGGGGCAGACCACCACCGTGCAATATGCCGGAAGCGACCCCAGGCCGGTGCGCATCACCTCGCCCAGCGGGCGTGTGGTGACGAAGGCCTACGACAGCCACGGCAACCTTACGAGCAGCGTGGACCCGGCGG
>JBBSPW010000305.1:0-3138 GCA_038258365.1 Burkholderiales bacterium
AAAATCATCGAGCGAGGCAATCGGAAAACCGGCTTCAATCACGTCGACGCCCAGGCTTTCCAGGGTCTTAGCGATTTCCAATTTTTCTTGCAGATTCATCGAGGCGCCGGGCGATTGTTCGCCGTCGCGCAAGGTGGTGTCGAAAATGATGAGCTTGTCGGACATGGTGTCTGCCTTGTGGGTAGCCGGAAAGAGGACGCGGGTGGATGCGCAACGAGCTTCAGAAATGCAAACGGCCCGCTGCGTTGCGCTAGCGGGCCGTTGATCTGGAAAAGACGGACGAAATCGATCAGCGCACCCGCAGGTTCCTTAGTAGGTCTAGCGCGAGCGCTGGCCGAAACGAAGCGACGGTCGGATGCATCGGCGCAATGTAGCACGGGCGCTTGTAGGAACGCTTGTACGGATGCACATACGAACAACCTGCAGCCAGCGGGGGCGCCCATGGCTTCATCGATGCAACCCCTGCTCGTCGGGATCGTCGGTGGAGATCGCGATGACGCTGGTGGGCCGACCTTTGAACTTGCGCCACGCATACACCGCATAGCCAGACAGCCCATAAGCGCAGAACAGCGCGAACAATGCCAGCGGCGGGTTCTGGCCGATCAAAGCGATGCCGAGCGCCAATGCGACGATCACCACGAAAGGCACGGTTTGCTTCGCACCGACCACCTTGAAGCTGTAGAACGGCGCATTGGTCACCATCGACAAGCCGGCATACAAGGTGATGCCGAATGCCGTCCAAGACAACCACGGAATCTGGCGCACACCCTTGAAGCCGAAGTCGTCCATGACCCAGATGAAGCCCATCACCAGCGCCGCCGCAGCAGGACTCGGCAAACCCTGGAAGAAGCGCTTGTCGACCACAGCAATGTTGGTGTTGAAGCGCGCCAGCCGCAGGGCTGCGCCAGCGATGTAGACAAAGGCCGGCACCCAGCCCATCTTGCCCAGGTCGCGCAAAGCCCATTCGTACATGATCAGCGCGGGCGCAGCGCCGAAACTGACCATGTCGCACAGGCTGTCCATCTGTTCGCCGAACGCGCTTTGCGAGTTGGTCATGCGGGCCACTCGGCCGTCCATGCTGTCAAGAACCGCAGCGCAGAAAATACCGATCGCCGCGATGTCGAAGCGGCCGTTCATGGCCATCACGATTGAATAGAAACCCGCAAACAGCGCCGCCAGTGTGATGGCGTTGGGCAACACATAGATGCCCTTGCGCCGTTTGCGCTGTTGCACGCTGGCCATTGCCTGCGCGTCGTCGTTGTCGAAGCCTGAAACGCGGGAATCTTCCATTATGTCGGCTTCGGTTGCAGCTTCAGTTGCGGTCTCAGTTGCGACTCTTGTCGACCAGCTTGTTGGCCTTGATCCAGGGCATCATCGCGCGAAGCTTCTCTCCCACCACCTCGATCGAGTGTTCGCCGTTCAGGCGCCGCCGCGACATCAGGGTCGGCGCGCCGGCCCGGCTTTCGAGAATGAAGCTCTTGGCATATTCGCCGCTCTGGATATCGGCCAGCACTTGCTTCATCACCCGCTTGGTTTCAGCGGTGATGATGCGTGGCCCGGTGACGTACTCGCCGTACTCTGCGTTGTTGCTGATCGAGTAGTTCATGTTCGCGATGCCGCCTTCGTAGATCAGGTCGACGATCAGCTTCAACTCGTGCAAACACTCGAAGTACGCCATCTCGGGCGCATAGCCCGCTTCCACCAGCGTTTCGTAGCCGGCCTTGATCAGCTCGACGGTGCCACCGCACAGCACCGCTTGTTCGCCGAACAGGTCGGTTTCGGTTTCCTCCCTGAAGTTGGTTTCGATCACCCCGGCCTTGCCACCGCCATTGGCCACCGCATACGACAGCGCCATGTCGCGCGCCTTGCCGCTCTGGTCTGCATGCACCGCGATCAGGTGCGGCACTCCGCCACCGCGGCTGTAAGTGTCGCGCACCGTGTGGCCGGGAGCCTTGGGTGCCACCATCCAAACATCCAGATCGGCGCGCGGCACGACTTGGCCGTAGTGGACATTGAAGCCATGCGCAAAAGCGAGCGAGGCGCCCTGCCTGATATTGGGCTCGATCTCCGATGCGTAAACCGCGCCGATGTGTTCGTCCGGCAGCAGCACCATCACCACATCGGCCTGCTTGACGGCATCGGCCACCTCTGCCACCTTCAGCCCGGCACCCTCGACCTTGCTCCAGCTTGCGCCGCCCTTGCGCAGCCCCACCGTGACCTTGACACCGCTGTCGTTCAGGTTCTGAGCATGCGCATGGCCCTGCGAGCCATAGCCGATGATGGTGACGTTCTTGCCCTTGATCAGGCTCAGGTCGGCGTCCTTGTCGTAGTAGACCTTCATGGGTTCTCCGGTGTGCGGGTTGGGAAATTGGAAAAGGCGGAACAGTGGATCAGACCCGAAGGATGCGCTCGCCACGCCCGATGCCGCTGGCACCGGTGCGCACCACTTCCAGAATCGCGGCGCGGTCGACCGCTTGCAGAAAAGCGTCGAGCTTGGCCGAGTCGCCGGTCAACTCGACCGTGTAGCTCTTCTCGGTGACATCGATGATGCGGCCACGAAAGATGTCCGCGAGCCGTGCCATCTCGTCCCGCTCCTTGCCGACCGCCCGCACCTTGATGAGCATCAGCTCGCGCTCGGTGAACTGGCCTTCGGTCAGGTCCACCACCTTGACGACTTCGATCAGCCGATTCAGGTGCTTGGTGATCTGCTCGATGACGTCGTCGGAACCCGCGGTGACGATCGTCATGCGCGACAGCGAGCCGTCTTCAGTGGGCGCCACGCTCAGGCTTTCGATGTTGTAGCCGCGCGCCGAAAACAGGGCCACCACGCGCGACAGTGCCCCAGGCTCGTTTTCGAGCAGCACCGCAATGATGTGTTTCATGTCAGCTTTCAATCTTGCGCGCGCTTCACCCGCGCCAGCGGCGGGTGGCGCGGCTTGGCCACGCGATCAAAGGTCTTCGGACCCCAGCAGCATCTCGGAAATGCCCTTGCCTGCCTTGACCATCGGCCAGACGTTCTCGGTCGGGTCGGTGCGCACATCCAGGAAGACCGTGCGGTCCTTGAGCCGTATCGCTTCCCGCAGCGCCGGCTCCACATCCCCAGGTTTGTCGACCAGGATGCCCACATGCCCATAGGCT
>JBBSPW010000306.1:0-3128 GCA_038258365.1 Burkholderiales bacterium
CGACCACGCTGACTGCCGCCGTCGCGCCTTCGTCGTAGCCGACCACGCGACCGCCTGCGGGCAGGTCGATGAACACCAGCGGCGGCGCCCACAACGCCAGGGCCAGCAGGCCCGCGGCAGCGCTCAGGGCAGGCACAGCGCCCAGCCACCGTCCGGTCGGCGCCCATGGCTTCCACGGCAGTGCCAGCAACAGGTAGCCGCCAGCGACCAGCAACAGCGCAGCCTTGGCGCCGAAGGCCGGCAGCAGCACCACCCCGAACAGCGCCGGCGCAGCCGCTGCACCCAGGGTGTTGATGCCGAGCGCACGGCCGAACCCGATGCCAGCCGATCGGGCTTGCGTGCCCAGATGGCTGAACAGCGCACCCATCGCCACGGTCGGGAGCAAGAAGGCGAACACCGCCATTGCTGCCTCCGTCGCCAACGCGGTGGCCATCGACGCGCCGCCGGATGCCAGCACGGCGGTTTTGACAGGGTCGGCGAGCCACAAACTGCCGGTTCCCAGCAGGCAGGCCGTTGCCAGCAGTTGCAGCAGCTGCCGCGTGGTGCTTTCCGGCGAGACGGGCGGCGACAACCGGCGGTAGATTTCCGCGCCGGCTGCTGTGCCCACCAGGTAGACGGCCAGCAGCATCGCGAAGGTGTAGACCGTGTTCTCTGCCACCTGGCTCAGCACCCGGACCACCAGCACCTCGTAGCCGATGCCCAGCAACCCGGTGGCGGCCAGCAGCACCACCAGCCGGAGCGGGTCGGGTGACGCCGCAGTCGGTGCAATGGCAGGCGCCGAACCCGCAGCCGGCGCCGCACGAAAGCCGATCAGCGATCCCGCCGCGCACAGCAGGTTGAGCGCCGCACACACCATCGCCGTGCGCAGCAGCCCGAGCTGCGGCACCAGCCAGAAGGCCGTTGCCAACACCCCCAGCACCGCGCCGAAGGTGTTGGCGGCGACCATCGCGGCCACGGATCGACCTTCGTGGTGCCATGCAGCGCTGATGCGTGCCATCGCGGGCAAGGTCGCGCCCATCGCCGCAGTGGCCGGCAGCAACAAGGCGAAGGTGCCGCCGAAAGCCACCGTCCATTGCCACAACGCAGTGGGCTCGGCGCCGGTGAGGCCCACCAGCCATGCGCTCACGGGATCGATCCCGAATGCCAGCGCCAGGCTCCAGATGGCGATCCCCACTTCGCAGCCGGCATACCAGCGCACCGGACGGTCGCTGCGGTCGATCTGCGGACCCAGCAACAGCGCACCGAAGGCCAGCCCGCCGAAGAAGGCTGCCACCACCGCCAGCACCGCAGCCGCCTCGTGGCCCAGCCACAGCGCGCATTGCTGGGTCCAGACGATCTGGTAGCCGAGCCCTGCGAAGCCCGATGCCAGCATCAGCACGGCCGTGCCGCGGCGCGGCCAGGCAGAACCGGCTACCGCCTCCATCAGCCTTGAAAGCCGATCGCGTAGCCCCACGAATCGAGCCGAGTCGGGATCGCGTTGAAGCTCAATGTGATGCGCCGCCCGCCCAGGTTCGGCGGCACCGCATGCATCAGGTAGCTGGGAAAGAGAACCATGTCGCCGGGCTGCGGTGCCGGGCTGACCCACTGGTCGGCGTTGAACTCGTTCTGCTCGCTGCCTTTGTGGTCGTTCTTGAAGACGAAGTCGGTCCCGCCGGGTGATTTCATGAACACGGTTTGCGAACCCGGATGCGTGGGGGTCAGGTAGACGACGCCCGAGATGAAGCTGTTGGCATGGTTGTGCATCGCCTGCCTGCCGCCCGCGTCCAGCACGTTGACCCACAGCTCCTTGACCGACCAGCCCAGCCGTTCACCGAACAACAGCTGGCCGAAGTCGGCGAGCTTGGGTGTCAGACGGGCGACCGCCTCCACCAGCAGCCGGCTGTCGCAGGGCTTCAGCATCGCGGTGTGCGACAGGTTGGGCGACGAGCTGTTCTCGCGCAGCGCCTGGGCCGTGAAGTGCTCGACCAGCCCTTGCACCAATGGCGAAGCAAGCACCCCCGGCGCCCGCAGGAAGGGCGTCGGAAACAGCCGGATGACTTCGTCCACCGGTGGCTCGGGATCGACAGCGGCTCTGGTGTTCAGCGGCGGCGCAATCGCGCAACGCTGCCCAGCAGCACCAGACCCCCGAGCATCGACATCACCGTGCCGGGTTCGGGAACCGGCGACGCAATCGACAGCGCCACGAATTGCGTGAACTGGGTGCTGCCGAAGTTGTTGTCGGACACCAGGATCAGGGTTTGCTGGCCGCCCAGCACCGGGCCGAGGCTGATGCCTTCGATGTTGTCCAGCGCCAACACGCTGCCGTCGTCGTTGCGCAGGTCGGACAGGTCCAGCAGCAAGGTCTTCTGCATCGCGGTGTAGGCCACCCCGGACAACGATTCGAAGCCCGACACATCGGTGGCGCCACGCGCATCGACCGCATACAGACGGATGGTGTTGCCGGTGGCGCCGAACGGACCGGTGCCGGGTGTGGCCGCGCCGGCTGCGAACGAACGCTCGACCGCGATGAACTGCCCATCGGCCACCGCCAGCAACTCCACCAGCCCGTTGGTGGCGAAACCACCGGCCGGGTTCGGCGGCAGCGCGACGGCTTCGACCTCGTAGACGAACTGCGCGCCGGCCGCGCCGGTGCTCAAGTCGAAAGACAGGATGCGCGATGGCGACCGGACACCCACCGCGGCCGCAGGACCGTCCTGCACCAGCGCGTTCTCGGTCGCGGTGTAGAGCGTGCGGCCGTCGGTGGACACCGTCAGGCTTTCGAAGGCCAGGTTGTTGCGGATGCCGGGCGCGCTGCCGTCGATCGAGCCCGGGTTGTAGTAGGCCGGCACCGCGAAGTCGCGCAGATAGGCGCCGGCCGGTGTCATCTCCCGCACGGTCGGGTTCTGCAGTGCAGGCACACCGGCGCCACCGCGCTGGCCTTCGTTGCTCCACAACAGGTTGCCGCTTGCAGGATTGAAACGGATCGATTCGGGGTCGACCGTGTTGGCGGCGAATGCGGCACCCGCCGGGGTCTGAATCGTCGTGACCGAGGTGAAGCCGACACCGCCGGCGCCGGGCGTGGCGCTGCGACTGAACTGGCCGAGGTCCAGCGTCAAGCCGTAGGTGCGTGCCGGACCGGCATTGCTGCG
>JBBSPW010000307.1:0-3114 GCA_038258365.1 Burkholderiales bacterium
AGGTCTTCTCATAGTCGCCCGATTCGTCGACCAGGTACTTGATCTTGTACTTGCCGATCTCGACCGTGTCGTTGTGCGTGAGCAGCTGCTTCTTGACGGCCTTGCCGTTGATGTAGGTGCCGTTGGTGCTGTTCAGGTCTTCGATGAAGACATCGCCGCCCACCATCTGCAGCACCGCGTGCTCGCCGCTGACCGCCAGGTTGTCGATCACGATGTCGTTGTAGGGCCGGCGGCCCAACGTGGTTTTGTCCTTGGTGATCTGGACTTCTTTGATGACCACACCGTCGAGCGATACCACCAGCTTGCCCATGCCTACCCTCTCAAGAGTCCGCTGCGGGTTGCAGCGGCAGTGGCGCTCAAAAGCGCCATTCTTCGATTCGTGTCGTGCGACGCATTGACGGGCTGACCTTAACGCTTGAAAGGCCACCACGACCGCCGGGGTGCCACCTCGCCACCCGTTGCTCGCGCCAAAACGACCGCGATATTATCCTTCCCGCCCGCGTCATTGGCGACCGCAATCAACGCCTCTGCCGCCTGCGACAGACTGGGGTGCTCCAGCAACACCTGCGCAATGGTGGCGTCGTCGACCATGTCCGACAAGCCGTCCGAGCACAACAGCACGGTGTCGCCGGGCTGCAGTTCGTGGTGGTGGGTGTCCAGCAGCACGGTGTCTTCGACCCCGACCGCGCGTGTCACCAGGTTCTTGTTGGCCGAGAACGCGGCTTGCTCGGCGGTGATGAGCCCGGCATCGATCTGTTCCTGCAGCAGCGAATGGTCACGCGTCAGCTGGGTCAGCCGGCCGCCCCGCAGCCGGTACCCGCGCGAATCGCCCACATGGCCGAGCAGCAGGCGGTCTTCTCTGAACACCGCCACCACCAGCGTGGTGCCCATGCCGGCATAGGCGGGGTTGGCGTTGGATGCGTCGAAGATGGCGCGGTTGGCGTTGTCGACGCAGATGTCCATGGCACGCCGCACTTCGGCGTCGCTGGCCTGGGCGCTGGCTTCACGCAGCCAGCGGCCGAGTTCGGTGCAGATGAATTCGGTGGCCATGGTGCTGGCCACCTCGCCGGCGTTGTAGCCGCCCATGCCGTCGGCCAGCACCGCCAACGCCACCGGCTCGTCGTGCGCAACCGAGTCTTCGTTGTTGCTGCGGGCGCGGCCGGGGTCCACTGCGGCATGGATCTCGATCGTCATCGGCACGGTGTCTGCCAGCCTCGGCCGGTGTCAGTGGGGTGGGCGATTGTGCAACGGAACCCTGTCCGAAACCCGGTCGAAAGACGGGGAAAACCAACGCGCCGCTGGTGCCTGAAAACGCAGTCAGCCGCCTTGCAGATCGGCCCAGGCGTGGTCGATGCCTTGCAACTGCTGCGCCAGCTTCGGCCCGTCGGCGGGCCGGTCGGCAGGTGACTTGGCCAGCAATGCCGACACGCAATCGGCCAGCGCTTGCGGCACGGCCAGACGCAAGCGGTGCAGGTCGGCAGGCGCGTGGGTGGCCACCGCCTGCAGCAGTTCGCCCATCGAACCGCCCTGATACGGCAGCCGCCCTGCGAGCAACTCGAAGCCCAACACGCCCAGCGCGTGAAAGTCGGTGGCGGGGGTGGGCACGGCGCCGGCCAGTTGCTCGGGCGCCATGTAGGCAGGCGAGCCCAGCAGCAAACCGCTGCGCGTGGCTTCGGCGTCGGCGCTGCGGGCCAAGCCGAAGTCGGCCAGCTTCATCGTCGATGCGGGCCAGTGCACCAGCACGTTGGCCGGCTTCAGGTCGCGGTGGACGACACCGCGCGCGTGTGCATGCGCCAGCGCCAGCGCCAGACGCTGCAACAGCCGCAGCACCAGCCGCTCGGGCAGCAGACGGGCCGGTGTGGTGTAGCGCGACAGGTCGCTGCCGGGCACGGCTTGCATCGCCAACCAGCACAAGCCGGCCCGGCCACGGTCGTGGCCGAGGTCGAAGTCATGGCGGCCTGCGGCATGCACCGCGACGATGTCGGGGTGCGACAGCGATGCGGCGCGATGGGCTGCAGCGAGGAAGCGGGCCGCATCGCCTTCGGCATCGGCGCCTTGCAGCACGACGAGCTTCAGCGCCACCGCCCTGCCGCTGCCGGGCGGCTCTGCCAGCCAGACCACGCTCGCGGTGCCGCGTCCGATCGGCCGCAGCAGCCGGTGGCCGCCGATGGTGTCCCCGGCTTGCGGCGCAGCCAACACTGGATCGCTGCGGGTCAGCCCCGGTCGGTTCGCACGGTCTGGGCGGCGACCCGGCGCGCGGCGGCGCGGCGCTGCAGCAGCAGCCCCAAACCCAGCACGAACAACGCACCGACCACCCCCGCGGCGTAGACGAAGACCTGCGGGGGCTTGACCAACTCGCCCGTGACCGCCGTCACGGTGGAGGTCGGCATCCAGCCTGCCAACAACGGGTCGGTGATCGCCATCGAGCCGGCGATCCAGCCCAGCAGCATGCCGCCCACGGTGATGACGATCGGGAAGCGGTCCATCAGCTTGATCACCAGCTGGCTGCCCCAGACGATGATCGGGATCGACACCACCAGACCGAAGACCACCAGTGCCAATTGCTGACCCGGGGCCGCGGTTTCGGCTGCGCCGGCGATCGCGATCACGTTGTCCAGGCTCATCACGAAGTCGGCCACGATCACGGTCTTGACCGCGCCCCAGAGCTGGCTGTTGCCGGCGATGTCGCCGTGGCCTTCTTCTTCTTCGGCCACCAGCAGCTTGACGCCGATCCACAGCAGCAACAGCGCGCCAGCGATCTTCAGCCCCGGCAGTTGCAGCAGGGTCAAGGCGAAGAAGATCAGGATCACCCGCAGCACGATCGCGCCCGCGGTGCCCCACAGGATCCCCAGGCGGCGCTTGTCGGGCGGCAGGTTGCGGCAGGCCAGCGCAATCACCACCGCGTTGTCGCCGCCCAGCAGGATGTCGATCGCGATGATGTTCAGCACCGCGCCCCAGCTCAGCTCGGTCAGGAAGGTGACGGCGGTTTCAAGCATCGGTCAAGGCTCGGGGTGCGCGCTGCGCTTGCGGCGCGCCAGCCAGGATCCGACCAGCACCACGCCGACCGCGCCTGCCAGCTCGACGACCGTGGTGGACGCATGCCCCACGCGGTCG
>JBBSPW010000308.1:0-3107 GCA_038258365.1 Burkholderiales bacterium
ATCTGGCCGATGTTGCGGAAGCTGGCGCCCATCACTTCGGTTTCGATGCCGTGGCTTTTGTAGTGGTTGTAGATGGCGGTGACGGATTGGACGCCCGGGTCTTTGGCGCCGGCGTTGGCCGCCTCCTCCCAGTTCTTGCCCTGGTCCTTCTTGTGCCAGTCGTAGATGCGGCCGACAAAGGGCGAGATCAGTTGCACCCCGGCATCCCCGCAGGCAACCGCCTGGCAAAACGCGAACAGCAGCGTCAGGTTGCAGTGGATGCCTTCCTTGGTCAGCACCTCCGCCGCGCGGATGCCTTCCCAGGTGGCCGCCACCTTGATCAGCACCCGCTCGCGGGCAATGCCTTGGGCTTCGTACAAGCCGATCAGCCGACGCGCGCGGGCAATGCTCAGGTCGGTGGCGAACGACAGCCTGGCATCGACTTCGGTGCTGACACGGCCGGGAATGATCTTCAGAATCTCGCAGCCGAAGCGCACCAGCACTGCATCGACCTGCTCGTCCAATGGCTTGCCCTTTGCTGCGGCGACCGTTTGCTTGAACAGCTCGGTGTAGTCGTCTTGCTGCACCGCCTTCAGGATCAACGACGGGTTGGTCGTGGCGTCTTGCGGCGCGTATTGCGCCAGTTGGTTGAAGTCGCCAGAGTCGGCAACCACCGTCGTGATCGTCTTCAGTTGTTCGAGCTGATTCATGGGGCTGACCTCGAGAAGATAAAGGTGTGGGAATGGGCGCACCGCCACCCCCGCGATTGCGCGGGCTGGGCAGTCAACCGCAGCGGCGGGCGCCGCGTTCGAAGCTGCCGGATCAGTGTTGTCCACACTTGCGGCAGCACCCGGCCGGGTTCTACAGTGACCCGTCTGAATGTAAACAGTCTGCTTGGAGACCTCGATGATGAAACGAAATTGGGCCACATTGGCCATGTCCGCCTTTGCCGTGGTGCTGGGGGTGGCCAGCACCGCGGCATCGGCCGACCCGATGGTGATCAAGTACAGCCATGTGGTGGCCGACGCCACCCCCAAGGGGCAGGCGGCGCTGAAGTTCAAGGAACTCGCTGAAAAGGCACTCCCCGGCAAGGTCGAGGTGCAGGTCTTCCCGAACAGCCAGCTGTTCGGCGACGGCAAGGAAATGGAAGCGTTGTTGCTGGGCGATGTGCAGATCATTGCGCCGTCGCTGGCCAAGTTCGGCAAGTACACCGGCGTGCTGCAGGTGTTCGATCTGCCCTTCCTGTTCGACGACATCGAAGCGGTCGACCGTTTTCAGGCTGGCCCGGTGGGGCAGAAGATGCTCGACTCGATGAGCAAGAAAGGCATTGTCGGTCTGGGTTATCTGCACAACGGCATGAAGCAGCTCTCGGCCAACAAGCCGCTGCGCAGCCCTGAAGACGCCAAGGGCCTGAAGTTCCGCATCCAGAGTTCAGACGTGCTGGAAGCGCAGTTCAAGGCCGTGGGTGGCAACCCGCAGAAGCTGGCATTCGCCGAGGTTTATCAAGCGCTGCAAACCGGTGTGGTCGACGGCGCCGAGAACCCCTGGTCGAACATCTACACCAAGAAGTTTCACGAGGTGCAGAAGACCATCATGGAGAGCAACCACGGGGTGCTCGACTACATGGTCATCGCCAACGCGGCTTGGTGGAACAAGCTGCCGGCAGACATCAAGGCGGGGCTGACCAAGGCCATGGCCGAGTCGATCAAGTACGGCAACAAGGTGGCCTACGACGAAGATGCCGGCTTTCGCCAGAAAGTCATCGACGACAAGCGGGCCGAGGTGCTGCCGATGACCAAGGCCGAAACCGCCAAGTGGCGCGCCGCCATGAAGCCGGTGTGGAAACAGTTCGAAGGCGAGATCGGCAAAGACATCATCGCTGCAGCCGAGAAGTCCAACAAGTAGGTGGCTTGGCGGCGCGTTTGGTTCTGAAGGGCGTCCTGTGGGGCGCCTTTTTTCAACGACCGGCTCGCCGGCGTCGACACCCCCTCAGAAGGCAGGCACTCCATGAAGTGGCTCGACCGGATCGAAGAATGGATCATCGTGCTGATGTTGGCGGCGATGACGCTGCTGACCTTCACCCAGGTGGTGCTGCGCTACGGCTTCAACCATGGCTGGACCTGGGCGCTGGAACTCACCACGGTGTTCTTCGCCGTGATGATCTTCGTGGGCATCTCCTACGGGGTGCGGGTGGGAGCGCACATCGGCATCGACGCTCTGGTGAGCAAGCTCAAACCGGGCACCCGGCGCGCGGTGTCGATCGGCGTCGTGGTGCTGTGCCTGGTCTATGCCGGCATCATCATCTACGGCTCGCTGATCTATGTCTCGAAGATGTACGAAGTGGGGGTCGAGATGGAAGACATGCCGATCCCGATCTGGGTGGTGCGCGCAATCCTGCCCCTGGGTTACGGCTTGCTGGCGTTTCGCTTCGGGCAGGTGCTGTGGGCGCTCGTGACCGGCAAGTCCGAAAGCTTGCATCTGGGCGATGAAGTGGCCGAAGCGATGAAGCTGCGCGCCAAGGAAGAAGCCGCATGACCACCACCTTTCTCTTCATCAGCCTGTTCGCCCTGATGGCACTCGGCATGCCGGTGGCGATCTCGCTCGGCCTGTCCAGCCTGCTGACGATCCTGTTCTTCGGCACCGACTCGCTCGCCAGCCTGTCGATCAAGCTCTACGAAACCAGCGAGCACTACACGCTGCTGTCGATCCCGTTCTTCATCCTGGCCGGCGTGATGATGAGCACCGGTGGGGTCGCCAAACGCATGGTGCGCTTCGCGGTGGCTGCCGTCGGCCACCTGCGCGGGGGTCTGGCCATTGCCAGCGTGCTCGCGTGCACCCTGTTCGCGGCGGTGTCGGGATCCAGCCCGGCGACCGTGGTGGCGATCGGCTCGATCGTGATCGCCGGCATGGTCAAGAACGGCTATACCAAGGAGTTCGCGGCCGGTGTGATCTGCAACGCCGGCACGCTGGGCATCCTGATCCCGCCGTCGATCGTGATGGTGGTCTATGCCGCGGTGACCGAGCAGTCGGTGGGCCGCATGTTCATGGCCGGGATCATCCCCGGACTGTTGCTGTCGTTCCTGCTGATGCTGGCGGTGTGGTGGCGTGCCGGCAAGCTGACCTTGACC
>JBBSPW010000309.1:0-3079 GCA_038258365.1 Burkholderiales bacterium
CGCCATCAAACCGCAGAGCATGCCGCGGCACTGGTCGGGATTCGGGCCCAGTTTGATCCGGGTGAGGCAGTCCAGGTCGAAGCTGTTGCAGCCGTTGATCTCGATGCGCACGACCCCGGAACGAGCGCCGATAAAGTTGTCGCTTCGAAAGCGCACCCCGAACGAAGGAAATGGTCCCTGGCCCGATGGCACGACAGGTGCCACCAGCGCGCCGTCGCCGGGGCAGCTGCACTGCCATGCCACACCGTCGAACATGCAAGCCGCCCAGCGGTCCGGAGTCGAAGCCGGTGCCGTGCGCGCAGGAGCCACGACCATTCCGGTGTCGGCTGTAATCTGCAAATAGCGCTGGCGAAATGTGGGTTGTGCAGGCACGACCGTGGGCACGCAGGAATCATCGATGCGACCGCTGTTGAGCATCGCCGTGGCCCAATCCAGGCCGGCTTCCGCGGCTTCGTTGCTCTGGGAACCCCGGTACTGGTTGGCCGATGTTCGCTGCTCGAAAATCAGGTTGCGCGCGGTGTAGGCTGCTGTCAGCGATACGACGAAAAACAGCAGCATGACCACCACCAGGGTAGCGGCGCCGCGTTGGCCACGAGGGGCCATATGCCGTTGGCCGCCCGATCGAAGGGTGCGGGCGGGCGTCATGTCGGGCACGACTGTGGCAGCGCCGGATCGAATCGCACCCGGTCGTTGCGCAACCGGACCCTCGTATCCACCGAGCGTTTGACGCTGGAGTCGCTGACCGCTTCGGCGTCGATCTCGATGCGGAAACTGCGCACCATCGTCGTTGGCCAGCAGGATTTGGTTAAGGTCGAGCCCACTACGCACAGCTTCTGGCAAACAAGCTGCCCACCGGGTTCGTTGATCGGCGTGACGACGAAGCGCCTCACCAGCATCGTGGAGCGGTCCGTCAGTTCTTGCCAGACGAGGCCCGTCGAGGTGTTCAGTTGGGTCTCGATGCCCCCGGTCAGCAGCCGAAATCCGTAGTTGGGCTGACCCGTTGTGCGTGAAGACTGGAAGGTCACGGTGTCTGAAGGCGCAGCCGTCGGGCTGACAAGTGCGTTGACCGTTTGCACTGACCCCTGGTCTGCACGCCAGACCGACTGAACGCTTTCCACCGCCGTGCCCCAGGCTCCCGCTCGACGCAATTCGCGCCCGATGATGTCGGCACTCGCCCGCAAATCCTGCTGGATTTGGGTTTCAAGCATCAATCTGCGGTTGTCGGTCAACTGCATGGCCAGCAGCGTGCTCGCTGCCGCAACGACGAACAGCCCCACCGTGACGCCGACCAGCAATTCGACCAGCGACATGCCGGATTGATGGCGTCGCGGATGCGTGCGCATCTGGACGGCGTAATTCAAGGACATGACCACTGCGGGGCAGGCGGAACGGGGGGGAGCGGGCAAGCGTTGGACATCTGCATGCGCGCGACATCCGGCGCGCAGACGGCGGGGCGCCCGGACTGGATCAGTGTGGTTCGCAGGGCACGCGAGTTGTCGATGCAGGGCGTGACGATGGCCTGCGCCAACGGCACTTCCACGTTGTCATAAGGGATGTGGAGCAGCCCGCCCGTCACCGGGTCGAAGCCGAAGGCGCTCACAGGGCCCGGCGGCACGCCCGCATCGATGTCCCAAGTAAGGTTCACGCTTTCGTTTCGAGGCAAGACGACGGTGCGCAATTCGACCCGTTCTTCTCCAGCAGGGCAGGCACTGCCCACGCCGAGCGTGCAGTCGCAAGCCTGCGCGCCACTGCGCGACGTGTAGATGACATAGCAGGATCGGTCCGAGGCTGTGCCCAAATTCACGCGCGTGGCTCGTCCGCTTCGCAGGGCTTCGCCGCGTGCATATTGCATGTCCGTGACGAGCTGTGCGTTCACGCCCCGCAGCCGTTGCATCAGGATCATTTCCTTGAACGACGGCGCGGCCAGCAGCACGAGAAGCGCGCCAATGGCGATCACGACCATCAGCTCGACCAGCGTGAAGCCGCGCGCTGGTTGTTTCATCGTGACCAGCAGCGGTTGCCCGCGCTCTCGTCAAAAGTGCCGGCCACAGTAGCCGAGCCGTAGAAGATGTTGCCACTCGCGATTCGCACCCGAAGCCGCACGCAACTGCCATCCTGCGCCTGCGAGGTGCCGGAGATCGCGCTTGCAATCACGGCGTAGGTGGTGGCGGTGACCCCCGCTTCGAGAGAGATGGCGTAGCGCCCGTCGCCGGTCGTGGCCGGGATGCCGAGGCCCGGTGGGGTGGCAGTGGGGGCGTCGGTCAGCAAGGAGGCATAGGTGGCATTGTTGGACCGCCAGCGCTCCTGTGCCAACTGAACCGCATTGAGCTTACCGAAGGCTTCGGTGCGCCGGCCCTTACGGATCGAGTCGACGAACGACGGATACACCAGCGCCGACAACACGCCGATGATCACCAGCACGATCACGAGTTCGATGATCGTAAAGCCGCGAGCCGACGCGCTGCAATGCAGCCGATGCCGCTGCCGGATGCCGCTTCGAGGAATCAAGCCTGGTGTGGCGCGGAGTTGCAGGATCACAGCGTGAATTATCCGCAGACCATCGCTGTGATCGGTGCCGCCGCCGCCCGCTGGTCGCCACTCAACCGCCGCTCGTCATTCGACCCCCACGAACGGGGGGTGAATCGCGGTGCGGGGCCCGCCAGGCGGCGCCAACTGGCCAGGGTGCTCAGCATGCCCGATACCCAGGAACGCGGTTGGGGCTGCAGGCGCGGACGCGCCCCAGAATGTTGACCACCACATGCAGCGTTTGCGATTGAGCGTTGCTGAGCTTCAGCGTTGCGGTCGGCGTGACGGTGCCGGTGATTGGGTCGAACCCGAAGCTGCTGGATGCGGTCCGGATGCTGATCCGCTCGGCCGGCGTGAACCCCACCGTCCGCAGGGCCGAGCCGTTGGATGTGCAAACGGCGGGCTGCCCGGGTGCGATGCAGCGGCAAGAGGCCGGGCTGCCGGTGTGGATCACATAACAGCCCGAGCCGTTGCCGACGCCGAAGGTGAAACGCACCGTCTCTCCGCGCGCCACCGCCAAACCGCGGGCGTACTGCAATTCAGTCTCGACCAG
>JBBSPW010000310.1:0-3037 GCA_038258365.1 Burkholderiales bacterium
AGACATTTGAGGGCGTCGTCAAGACCGGGGTGCCGCGCGTGTCTGTTGTCCCTGGATGGACCAAGATCGACAGCTCCATCTATGACGTGCCGTGCCCCATCTACGTGTCTCAGGGCGGCAAGGACTCGGTGAACTCCCTGGTTCTCTACTTTGTTCCCAAGTTCAACTTGGCTGGTGCCATCAACATCACCGACCGCACCGTCCTGTTCGACCTGGATGGCACGAACCCATATTCCAGCAAGGGCCCGACGTTTGCCGGCAACCCCGGAACGGGCGCTGGCGTGGTTGAAGCGCAGTCGTTGATCGTCAACGTGAGCGGCAAGTTCCTGACCGCTGCCAACGGTGGCAGTTTCTTCGTCAGCAGCGCTGCCGATTGCACCGCCAGCATCGCTGCCGGCACCATCGCCGCTGACGGCGCGACGGCCACGGTCACCGTGCCGAACGCAGGTCTGATCGCGCTGCGCGGTGCTGCCGCAACCGATGCGGTCAAGCCGGCTTACCTGTGCTACGGCACCACCAACACCAAAGTCATCCCGACCAGCGTGTTTGCTGTCACTGGTGGGTCGCTCACCAAGTTCGCCAACTCGCTTGAAGCGGCGAACCCGGTTTGCCCGGGCCCGATCTACACCCTGGTGGCCAACGGCGTTCGCATCGACGTGCGCAACTATGTGCCGAACGTGGCATTCGCCACCTCAGGCGGCTGGTACAGCGTGATCCGCGTGATCAACAGCGACGAGACCCTGTCGGTGTCGCCGGTGATTCAAGTGTTGAAGGCCGACGGCACGCTGGGTGCCAACGCCTCGCTGGACGTGGTCAATGACGTGGCCGGCAAGAACGGTCCGTTCAAGCCGCGTGAAGTTCGCTACTACACCTCGTCGGCTCTGGACGGTGCCATGAACGCCAACGCATCAGCTACCGTGCCGACGTACAGCGCACCGGCTGACACGGCTGCCAATGCGCGTCTGCGCATTACTGCCGCCAGCTCTTCGCTGCGGGTTCAGAACTACATCTACAACCCGGGTGCCGGTAACTTCCAGGAATCTTCGGCCGCTCAAGGCGACGACGGTCCGGATTACACCCGCCGCGCCGACCAAACCAACAAGTAATCTCTTCAGAGAGGCTTGCCTGAAAAGCGGGGGTTTCGACCCCCGCTTTTTTCATTGCGTTTTCGCTTTGCGTCCTATTGCTTGTGCACTGGCACAGGCCTCATACCCCGCACACCCAGAACATGCTGATTGGACAGATGTTGATCGCCGCCGGCGCAATGTCGCCAGCCGACCTGAGCCGGGCGCTGGAAGAGCAGACCGCAGGTGCAGCTGGCCAGCGCATTGGCTCGATCCTGGTTCGCCATGGATTGCTGTCCGAGTCGACCCTGTACGAAGCGTTGTCCCGCCAGCTCGGCTTGCCCTTGTGGCACCGTGAGCAGCAGCCAGAGATTGCCAGCCGAGCGACCTTGGCATTGACAGAAACCTATGCGCTTCCCGAAGCCCTGGCCAAGCGCTGGCAGGCTTTTGTAAGCCCTCACAACAACGATTCGATACGGCTCGTGGCACGCGACCCGCTGCTGCCCGAGCTGATAGAGCAGGTCGAACGCCAGGCAGGCAGTTCCACCCTGGAAGTGATGCTTTGCAGCGGGCAAGACATGACCGCCGCTTTGGCGTCGATCTACGCTCCTACCGCCAATGCCGGTATCGGCCTGTCGGGCGCGACGCTCGACTTGCGCCAGCTGGCGCAGGATGCGCCCATCGTCGAACTGGTGGCGTCGATGCTGGCGCGAGGCACCGACCTGAATGCCTCCGACATCCACATCGAGCCCAGCGAAGACAGCTTCGCCGTGCGCTACCGCGTCGACGGCGAACTGCGCCATGTCGACACCCAGCCGCGCACCAAGTTCGATGCCGTCACCAGCCGCTTGAAGTTGATCGCTGGGCTCGATATCGCCGAGCGCCGGCTGCCGCAAGACGGCCGTTTTTCGACCCGCGCCGCCGGCATCGAAACCGAGGTGCGGGTCTCGGTGATCCCCGGCGTGCATGGCGAATCCGCCGTGTTGCGTTTGCTGCCGAAGACAGAACACCGCCGCTTTCGCCTCGACGCGTTGGGGCTGGAAGCTGACCACGGCAGGATGCTGAAGTCGTGGCTGGGAGCCGCCGATGGCATCATTCTCGTCACCGGCCCGACCGGCTCGGGCAAGAGCACCACGTTGTATGCAGCACTCGCTGCCACCGATCTGGCACACACCCGAGTGCTGACCGTCGAGGACCCGGTCGAGTACCAACTGCCAGGCGTCACGCAGTTCCAGGTTCAGGCCGACATCGGCTTCAGTTTTCCGACCGCGCTGCGCGCCATCCTGCGGCACGACCCCGACACCATCATGATCGGCGAGATCCGCGACACCGAGACCGCGCGCATCGCGATCCAGGCATCACTGACCGGACACAAGGTTCTGTCGACCCTGCACACCAACGACGCGGCATCGGCCTTCGTGCGTCTGGTGGACATGGGGGTGGAGCCCTTCCTGCTGGCGGCCAGCGTGCGCGGCGTGATCGCCCAACGTCTCATCCGCCGTTTGTGCGCGCAATGTGCGACCCCAGCGTCCTGGGCGGATGTGCCGCTGCGACTCCGCGAAGCTGCCGAGCGGCAGGAACTCCAGCAGGCCGACTTCAAGGGCCGAGTGGCGCATGGCTGCCCGGCCTGCGGCGCCAGCGGCTACCGCGGTCGCATCGGCGTGCACGAGTGTCTGCCGACCACCGATGCCCTGCGTCAGCAGCTGTCCAGCGGTGCGTTCTCGCCGCGCAGCTTGTTGGCGATCGACACCCCCGGCTTCCGGTCGTTGCAACACGACGGGGTGCGAAAGTTCTGGGCTGGCGACACCAGCCTCGAAGAGGTGCTGTCGCTGCCCTCGCCCGACGCAACCGCTGACATGGCGGTCTGACGGCGGTTTTCCCACACGACGGCGCGCCCACCGCATCCCGTGGTCACGGACTCACCCAAACCGTCTGCAGAGGCCCCGCCAGCCGCCGGCAGCCAGGCATCGTTG
>JBBSPW010000311.1:0-3018 GCA_038258365.1 Burkholderiales bacterium
ATCACCATCGCGCGGCTGGTGCACCCCGGCGCGCGCTACCACCTTCAAGGAGAGTTCGAGCCATGATGCGGATCATCAAGCTCAGCGACACACCCGCCACGCCCTGGCTCAATGGCGGCGGCACCACGCGCGACCTTTGGCTCGGACCGTCGGCGGCGCAGTGGCAGTGGCGCATCAGCGTCGCCACCATCGACAGCGACGGCCCGTTCAGCAGCTACCCCGGCGTTGAGCGGCATTTCGCAGTGCTGCAGGGGCAAGGGGTGCGGCTGCGCCTCGCCGACTGCACGCGCGAAGTCACCGCAGCCGATGACGCGCTGGCTTTCGACGGTGCCACAGCACCCCATTGCAGTCTGATCGACGGCCCCACGCTCGACCTCAACTTGATGGTTCGCCACGAAGCCGGGGCCGGCTTGCTGCAGCGCGCCGAAGCCGGCATCGCCTGGCGCAGCCCGGCCCGCCGCCGTGCGGTCTGGTGCGGCAGTGCGTCGCTGTTGCACATCGAAGGACTGCCGCCCTGCAAGGTGCCGGCGCAGTCGCTGGCCTGCATCGACCATGCGAGCGGCAAGGCATGGACGCTGGACACCAGCCTCTCCAGGGACAGCGAGCCGGCCGCAGCTTGGTGGATCGCCATCGAAAGCCCGGCGCGTTGAACGCCCCGCTGTCCCTGTGGCGACATGCCCGGCTGGCAACGATGGACGCGGCCACTCCCTGGGGATGGGTCGACAACGGCGCGCTGCTCATCGAAGGCGACCGGCTGCACTGGGTAGGCCCTGATTCGCACCTGCCGACGAACGCTGAAGCGGCGGTCGAAGTCGACCTTCAAGGCGCGCTGGTCACCCCGGGGCTGATCGATGCCCACACCCACCTCGTCTATGGCGGCGACCGCACCGCAGAGTTCGAGCAACGCTTGCTTGGCGCCAGCTACGAAAACATCGCCAAGGCCGGTGGTGGCATCCGGTCGACCGTGTCCGCCACGCGCGCAGCCAGTGACGACGACCTGTACGACAGCGCTGCTTCGAGGGCCCGATCGTTGATGGCCGAAGGCGTGACGACGGTCGAGATCAAGTCGGGGTACGGCTTGAATGCAGCAGACGAAGCACGCTGCCTGGCCGTGGCGAGGCGGCTGGGCCGCGAGCTGCCGCTGACCGTGCGCACCACCTCGCTGGCGGCACATGCCCTGCCCCCGGAATTCGCCGGCCGCGCCGATGCCTACATCGACGATGCCTGCGGCTGGCTGCCGGCGCAGCAGCAAGCCGGGCTGGTCGACGCGGTCGACGCCTTTTGCGACACGATCGGCTTCACACCCGTGCAAACCGGCCGCATCTTCGACGCGGCCCGAGCACTCGGCCTGCCCGTCAAGCTGCATGCCGAACAACTCAGCGACCAGGGCGGCGCGGCGCTGGCGGCGGCCTATGGCGCGCTCAGTTGCGACCACCTGGAACACCTGTCGGCTGCTGGCATCCGCGCGATGAAAGCCGCCGGCTGCATCGCGATGCTGTTGCCCGGCGCTTACTACTTTCTGCGCGAAACCAGGCTGCCGCCGGTCGCCGCGTTGCGCGCGGCGGGTGTGCCGATCGCCATCGCCACCGACCACAACCCCGGCTCGTCGCCTACCCTGAGTTTGTTGTTGATGCTGAACATGGCCTGCACGCTGTTCCGCCTGACCCCGGAAGAAGCCTGGCGCGGCATCACCGTGCATGCAGCCGCCGCGCTCGGGTTGCACGACCGGGGTGTGCTGGCCGCGGGCATGCGCGCCGACTTCGTGGTCTGGGACGCCGAGCATCCGCGTCAGATCGCTGCCCGCTTCGGCCAGCCCAACCCCTGCCGCCGTGTCGTCTGCGGTGGCATCGAACGTTCGACTGCAGCATGACCGCCGAAGACGACATCCTCACCCTGCACCGGGGCAGCACCCCGCTCTTGATCAGCGTGCCGCATGTGGGCACCGCGTTGCCTTCCGACCAGCACCGGCGCTACACCGAACGCGCCTTGCTGGCCGAAGACACCGACTGGTACCTCGACCGGCTTTACGGCTTCGCAGTCGAGATGGGCGCGAGTCTGCTGGTGCCGCGCCACAGCCGCTACCTGATCGATCTGAACCGGCCGAGCGAGAACACGCCGATGTACGCCGGTCAGAACAACACCGAACTCTGCCCCACCCGCCACTTCACCGGCGAGCCGCTGTACCGCAGCGGCCTGGAACCGGACAACGCCGAGATCGACCGGCGCGTGAAGCACTACTGGCAGCCTTACCGAAACGCGCTGCACAACGAGATGCAGCGCCTGCACGATCAACATGGCCATGCGGTGCTGTTCGAGGGTCACAGCATCAAGAGCGAGCTGCCGTGGTTGTTCGAAGGCACCTTGCCGCACCTGAACCTGGGCACGGTCGGCGGCAGCAGTTGCGCACCGGGTCTGCGAAATGCGCTGATCGAGACGTTGGAAGCACAGACCGCCTACGACCATGTGGTCGACGGCCGTTTCAAAGGCGGCCACCTCACGCGCAGCTTCGGTCAGCCGCACAACGGCCTGCATGCGGTGCAGCTGGAGATGTGCTGGCGTTGCTATGTGGACGAAAGCGAGACCCCGCCGCGCTGGAATGCAGCGCGTGCAGCCGAAGTCACACCGCTGCTGCGACAGTTGGTGCAGACGATGATCGACTGGCGTCCTTGAACGCAGCCACCCGATCAGCAGCGGCATCCTCGGCCGAAGTCGGCGGCCTGCTGTGGGCGCCGTTGGCGTGGGTCGGCAGTGGATGGCGGCAACGCGTGGTGTTGCGGGTGGGCGCCGACGGCTGCTGGCAGTCGGTGCAGCCGGACACCGACGCCCCGCCCGACGCAACCGTGCTCGATGCGCCAGCGCTGCCGGGTCTGGTCAACGCCCACAGCCACGCCTTCCAACGCGCTTTTGCAGGCCTGGCCGAACACCGCCGCACGGGCAACGACAGCGACACCGACGACTTCTGGTCGTGGCGCGACCGCAGGTACGCGGTGGCGTTGCGAATCACCGCGCCGCCCTTGC
>JBBSPW010000312.1:0-3007 GCA_038258365.1 Burkholderiales bacterium
CACATGCACACCGGGCTCGCCTTGCAGCGCAATGGCGCAGCCCAGCAGGAATTCGGTGGCGCGGCCGCCTTTGCCGCGTGCTTGGCCGTCTCGCTCCTTCACCGTGACCGTGGTCTCGCCGCCCGACAGGATCACGCAGGGCTTCTCGAACGGCGCGCCGCGGCGCGCCACGGCGCGGGCCAGCGCCGCATGAACCTTGCCGACTTCGCGGCTTTCGCCTTCGATCTCGTCGCTGAGGATATGGGCGTCGATGCCGGCTGCACGGGCGGCGTCGGCAGCGGCTTCCAGGCTTTGCTGCGGGGTGGCGATCAGGTGCACGGTGTGCCCACCGAACACCGCATCGCCGGGTTTGGGTGTTTCGAAAGCGCCCGACTCCAACCCCGCTCGCGCGGCTGCCGGCAGTGCGATGCCATAACGTTTCAGGACCGCCAGTGCATCGGCGCAGGTGCTGTGGTCGGGCACGGTCGGGCCACTGGCAATGGTGCCGGGCTCATCGCCCGGTACATCGCTGATCAACAGCGTCACCACCCGCGCCGGCGCGCACAGCGCCGCCAGCCGGCCGCCCTTGATCGCCGACAGGTGCTTGCGCACGCAATTCATCTCGTCGATGGCGGCGCCGCTTTTCAAGAGCGCCTTGTTGATGGCTTGCTTGTCCGCCAGGCTCAAGCCTTCTGCCGGCATCGACAGCAGCGACGAGCCGCCACCGGATATCAGGCAGATCACGAGGTCGTCGGCGGTGGCGCTGCGTGCCAGTGCGGCAATGCGTTCGGCGGCGAGTCGCCCGGCCTGGTCGGGAACCGGATGCGCCGCTTCGACGACCTCGATCCGGCCCGGACGCTGCCGGTAAGCCGGCGGCACATGGTCGTAGCGCGTCACCACCAAACCCGACAGCGGCGCATCGGCGGGCCACAGCGCGTCCAACGCCGCCGCCATCGAACCGCCAGCCTTGCCGGCGCCCAGCACCAGCGTGCGTGCGCGGCCGCCGGGCGGCGGTGGCAGAAAGCCGGCCATGCCCTGCGCCGGAAGCGCGCGCTGCACAGCGGCGTCGTACAGCGCCAGCAGTAGGGTGCGCGGGTCGTCGACTGCAGCCATGCTCAGCCCTGCTGCTCGAAAGACGGCGGTGGGGAAGGGGCAGCAGGGACCGCCGCCGCTGCGGGCGCCGGATGCGTCGCGTCGACCCACGGCACGTTCTGCGGCGCTTCGGCTGGCTCGATGTCCAGGTTGATGGCCACCGCTTCGCCGTCGCTGCGCACCAGCACGCATTCCAGCGTCTCCGTGGGGCTGGCGTTGATCTCCTGGTGCGGCACATAGGGCGGCACATAGATGAAGTCGCCAGGGCCGGCTTCGGCGGTGAATTCGAGCCGTTCGCCCCAGCGCATGCGGGCGCGGCCCTTGACCACATAGATCACGCTTTCCAGCGCGCCGTGGTGGTGGGCGCCGGTCTTGGCGTCGGGGTGGATGTGCACGGTGCCGGCCCACAGCTTTTGCGCGCCGACACGGGCCAGGTTGATCGCGGCCTTGCGGTCCATGCCCGGGGTCTGCGCGGTGTTGGAGTCGAGCTGGTTGCCGCCGATAACGGCCACGCCGTCGTGCTTCCAGCGTGCGATGGGGTCTTGCGGCTGTGACATGCGCTGCTCCGACTTGGCGGGAGCCGGCATTGTGCGACTTGGCTCGAGCGGTTCAGCGCCGCGGCATCCCCCGCGCGGCCATCACGCACAAGGTCCAGGCGAACCATGCAGTCCACAAGGTGTGGCTCGGGTAGTGCGCGCCGCGCACCATCTGCGCGCCCCCGAACACCAAGCCAACCCCGCACACGGCGGCCAGCATCCAGTGCGCCCGCGCCGGCCGGTGGTCGCGCCATAAAAAGTACAAGCCGAAGAAGGCGAAGGCCGCCACGGCATGGCCCGACGG
Organism: Burkholderiales bacterium; assembly: GCA_038258365.1. Classification (GTDB taxonomy): domain Bacteria; phylum Pseudomonadota; class Gammaproteobacteria; order Burkholderiales; family Burkholderiaceae_C; genus Rubrivivax. The sequence continues at coordinate 1,912 of JBBSPW010000312.1, forward strand.
AAAGCAGTGGCCGGGTCCGCCATCGGCCAGGCCCCACTGCCAATGTGAGACATAGGCCGCATGGCCGCCAAAGACTTGCAGATCCCACGGACAGCTGCTTTGGCTGATGCGCTTGACCGCCGGGATCAGCAGCGCCGCGGCCAGCATCACCCCCAGCCAGCGCCAACGCTCGGCGCGGCCCGGTGCCTCCGCCGCAGTGGCGCCGGTGCGCAGCGCATCGACCACCAGCAGCGCCAGCACCGCCCACGCAGCCATCCGTCCCCCTTCGTGCAGCACGCGGCTGGCCCACCAGCTGTCGCGTGCCGCAAAGCCCTGCGCGGTTCCGACTGCCTGCATCACCGACAGGTCGAGGCCCGAGGCGTCCCAGACCAGCAGCAGCAGCAAGCCGAGCCCTGTGACGAGCCAGTCGAGACGGTGCCGGCTCAGCCCGGACGAAAGGGGACTCGGCTGCAGTGTCACCAACCTCAAGGCACCTTTGCGGCACTGCCGTTGCGGCAGCCAGCAGTCAGATCCAGCGCCGGCTCAAGCAGCTTGGTCTGCACATCCATCAACCCGAGCACCGTGTGGAACAGGTTGTCGTGCGAGGCCGGTTGTTCGGCGCGGCGCTGCAGACACGCGGTGTCCAGGCCGATCGCGCCGGGCAGGCCGTGCGATGTCCAGATCACCATCGGCACGCGTTTCTGCACATCCGGTGCGATCGCGTATGGCAAGCCGTGCAGGTACAGATTGTTTTCGCCCAGCGATTCGCCGTGGTCCGAGACATAGATCAGCACCGAATCGACGGTGTCCGACGCGGCCTGCAACTTGGCGATCAGGCTCGCCAGCACATGGTCGGTGTAGCGCAGCGCGTTGTCGTAGGCATTGACGATCTGCTGCTGGCTGCACTGCTGCAGATCGTCGGTGTTGCAAGCAGGCTGGAAGGTGGCGAACGCGGGCGGGTAGCGCCGAAAGTACGCTGGCCCGTGATTGCCCAGCATGTGCAGCACCAGCAGTTGCGTGCCGCGCGCGGCGGCCAGCCGCTGGTCCAGGCCCTGCAGCAGACCCTCGTCCAGGCACTGCCCTTCGGCGCAAAGACCAGCGGGGTGCAAGGAGCTCA
>JBBSPW010000313.1:0-2995 GCA_038258365.1 Burkholderiales bacterium
CGCTCGGAACCGCAGCCGGGAAAGTAGAACACCGCTTCGGTGTCGGCGGTCGTCACCCCGGGGTTGCGGATGATCGGAACATAGTCCTTGTCTTCGATGTCCAGCAGAGCCCGGGCGGTTTTCTTGGGCAGCCCGCCCGGCATCTTCTTGTTGATGAAGTGGATCACCTGCTCCTTGATGGGCGCTGTTCCCAGCGTGGCTCTCGGAGAAGCGGTCTGAGCCCGGGCGGCCGGCTTCAGCAGCCGGTTCATGAAGCGCTGGAAGGTGAAGCCCACATCGACCATCGCCGTGCGCATCAGCTTGATGGTTTGCGGATTGGTGGCATTCAAGAACAGCATCGCGGCCGCATTGCCGGGTCTGAAGCTCTTCTTGCCCATGCGCCGCAGCAGGTTGCGCATGTTCATCGTCACATCGCCGAAATCGATCTTGACCGGGCACGGGCTTTCGCACTTGTGGCACACGGTGCAGTGGTCGGCCACATCCTCGAAGTCTTCCCAGTGCTTGACGCTGATGCCGCGGCGGGTTTGCTCTTCGTACAAGAAGGCTTCGATCAGCAGCGAGGTCGCCAGAATCTTGTTGCGCGGGCTGTACAGCAGGTTGGCGCGCGGCACATGGGTGGCGCACACCGGCTTGCACTTGCCGCAGCGCAGGCAGTCCTTGATGCTGTGGCTGATGGCGCCGATCTCGCTCTGCTGCATGATCAAAGACTCGTGCCCCATCAAGCCGAAGCTCGGGGTGTAGGCAGCGCTCAGGTCGGCGTCGCGGCAGCCGCCGGCGTCCTGCATCTCGTCGTCGCAGGTTTCATCGCGGGCTCTGCGAAGCAGCTTGCCCTTGTTGAATCGGCCTTCGGGGTCGATGCGCTGCTTGTAGTCAGCAAAGCCTTTGAGCTCATCGTCGGTGACGAACTCCAGCTTGGTGATGCCGATGCCGTGCTCGCCGCTGATGACCCCGCCGAGCCGCCTCGCCAGCGCCATGATGCGAACCACGGCTTCATGCGCCGTTTGCAGCATTGCGTAGTTGTCGCTGTTGACGGGCAGGTTGGTGTGCACGTTGCCGTCGCCGGCATGCATGTGCAACGCCGCCCACACCCGCCCCTTGAGGACGCGGGCATGCACACGGCGGCATTCTTCGAGGATCGGCTGAAAAGAGCCGCCCTGGAAGATCGCCTGCAACGGTTGCAGTATCTGCAGCTTCCACGAAGCCCGCAAGCGGTAGTCCTGGAGCTGCGCGAAGACACCGTCTGTTGGCACATTCAGCGGATCGGTAGCGGCCACATCGGCGAGCCATTGCTGCCACTGTCGCCGAACCGCTTCCAGCAGGGTCTGCGCCTGCTGCACGCGGTCTTCCAGCAGCACCGCGTTCGGAATCTCGCCCGCGTCGTCGCTCTTTCCCAGCGGCAGCGGGCTCTGGCGAAAGAACTGCTGCAGCTCGCCCACCAGCTCCAGCTTGTTGCGCAGGCTGAGCTCGATGTTGAGCCGCTCGATGCCTTCGGTGTACTCGCCCATCCGCGGCAGCGGGATCACCACGTCCTCATTGATCTTGAATGCGTTGGTGTGCTTGGCGATGGCGGCGGTGCGCTTGCGGTCGAGCCAGAACTTCTTGCGCGCATCGGGGCTGACCGCCACGAAGCCTTCGCCAGCGCGGGAATTGGCGATGCGCACCACCTCGCTGGTGGCGCGCGCGACCGCATCGGCGTCGTCGCCCACGATGTCGCCGAACAGCACCATCTTCGGCAATCCTCCGCCAGTCAGCGGGCGCTTGCTCTTGGTGGCATAGCCCACCGCCTTCAGATAGCGGTCGTCCAGATGTTCGAGCCCGGCCAGCAACACCCCGTGGCGCTCCTGGGTGGCCAGGTAGTCCTTGATTTCGACGATGCTGGGTACCGCGTCCTTGGCATTGCCGAAGAACTCCAGGCACACCGTGCGCACCTGCTTGGGCATGCGGTGAACGATCCACCTCGCACTGGTGATGAGGCCGTCGCAACCTTCCTTCTGCACCCCGGGCAGGCCGGCCAGGAACTTGTCGGTGACGTCCTTGCCCAGACCTTCCTTGCGAAAGCTGCGCCCGGGGATGCTCAGGATCTCGGTGCGTTCGAGCGTCTTGCCATCGGCCTTGAAGTGGCGCAGCTCGAAGCGAGCCTCATCCACATCATGAATTTTCCCAAGGTTGTGGTCCAACCGAACCACCTCCAGCCAGCGCGCCTGCGGCGTCACCATCTTCCAGCTGGCCAGGTTGTCGAGCGCGGTGCCCCACAGAACCGCCTTCTTGCCGCCCGCGTTCATCGCCACGTTGCCGCCGATGCAACTGGCTTCGGCCGAGGTGGGGTCGACCGCGAACACATAGCCGGCGGCTTCGGCCGCGTCGGCCACGCGCTGCGTGACCACGCCGGCTTCGCTCCAGACTGTGGCCACCGGCTCGGACAAGCCCGGCAGGGTGACCATCTCCACCGCGCTCAGCGCTTCGAGCTTTTCGGTGTTGATGACTGCGCTTTTCCAGGTCAGCGGCACCGCGCCGCCGGTGTAGCCGGTGCCGCCGCCGCGCGGGATGATCGTCAGGCCGAGCTCGATGCAACCGCCGACCAGCCCCGCCATCTCGGCTTCGGTGTCGGGGGTCAGTACCACGAAGGGCATCTCCACCCGCCAGTCGGTGGCGTCGGTGACATGCGAGACGCGCGACAAACCGTCGAACTTCAGGTTGTCTTTCTGCGTGTGGCGCCCCAGCACCCGCCGCGCGGCCTTGCGCAGGTCCCAGACGGTGCGGAACTGCGCGGCGACGGCTTCGACCGCCTGGGTGGCCGCAGCCAGCAGCTCGCCCACCAGCCGGTCGCGCGTGGCCTGGGCCGCGTCGGCACCGGGGGTGCGGCGCTTGCCGACTTCGGCCAGCCGGTGGTGCAGCGCGTCGATCAGCATCTGCCGCCGCTTGGGGTTCTCGAGCAGGTCGTCTTCCAGGTACGGGTTGCGCTGCACCACCCAGATGTCGCCCAGCACCTCGTACA
>JBBSPW010000314.1:0-2947 GCA_038258365.1 Burkholderiales bacterium
CCCCGAGTTGGCAGCGCGCTATCCGCTCGCAATGATCTCGCCACCCGCGCGGCACATGCTGAATTCGACCTTTGCCAACATCGACAGCCTGCGCGCCGCCGACCCCGAGCCGCGGCTGGAGATCCACCCCGACGACGCCGCGGCGCGCCAGATCACGAGCGGCAGCCTGGTGCGGGTGTGGAACGACCGCGGCGAGCACCGCTGCAAGGCCGATGTCAGCCACCGCGCCCGGCCCGGGGTGGTCAACGGCATGGGCATCTGGTGGCGCAAGCTGGGAGGCGACGGCACCAATGTCAACCAGCTGACGAGCCAGCGCCTGACCGATCTGGGGCGCGCGCCGACGTTCTACGATTGTCTGGTGCAGGTCGAATCGGCGGCTGCCGCATCGACAGCCGACCGGTCTCAGTCGGTCGCGGCTTGAAGCGCATCCGCGTTCGGTGCGGGTTGCGCTGATCGTGGCAACAGGGCTGCTGGCCGCGTTGGCCGTGGTGGCGCTGGCAGCAGGCAGCGTTTGCCTGACCGCAGGCTGCAGCAGCATCGGCTACTACGGGCAGGCGGTCAGCGGGCACCTGGCGTTGATGCGCCAGGCGCGCCCCGTGACCGAGGTCGAAGCCGACCCCGCCACGCCAGCGCTGTTGCGACAGCGCTTGCTGTTGAGCCAGCGCATCCGCGACTATGCGGTGGTCGAGCTGAAGCTGCCGGACAACAGCAGCTACCGCCGCTATGTCGCGCTCGACCGCACAGCCGCCGTCTGGAACGTGGTGGCAGCCCCCGCGCTGTCGCTGACGCTGAAGACCTGGTGCTTTCCGGTCATGGGCTGTGTGGGCTACCGCGGCTACTACGACCGTGCACCGGCCGATCAACTGGCCGCGCAGCTGCAGGGCGAAGGTCTCGAGGTTCGGGTCTACGGCGTGCCGGCTTATTCGACCCTCGGCCTGACAGAGTGGCTGGGCGGCGACCCGCTGCTCAGCACCTTCATCCGCTGGCCCGAAGGCGAGTTGGCCAGGCTGATCTTTCACGAGCTCTCGCACCAGGTGGCCTACGCTGCCGACGACACGACCTTCAACGAATCCTTCGCGGTGGCGGTGGAAAGGATCGGCGGCGAGCGCTGGCTGGCCACGCAGGCGGGTGAAGCCGCACGGGCCGAGTACGCTGTCTTCGACCGGCGCCGGCAGGACTTTCGCGATTTCACATTGCAATGGCGCCAGCGGCTCGATGCGCTCTACGGCAGCCCGTGGCCTGACGACCAGAAGCAGCAGCACAAGGCCGCGCTGCTGGCCGAGATGCGCGCCGATTACGAGCGTGCCAAGGCCACCCGATGGGGCGGCTATGCCGGCTACGACGCCTGGTTCGCCAGCGCCAACAACGCTGCGTTTGGCGTGCAGGCGGCCTACGACGAACTGGTGCCTGAATTCGAACGCCTGTTTCAGCGCAGCGGCGGCGACTTCCAACGTTTCTACAAAGAGGTCAAGGCCCTGGCAGCCTTGCCGAGGGCGCAACGGCGCGCCAAACTCGCGGACCCCGGCTGATGCCCAAGCCCAGACAGCCGGCGCGCAGGCCCGCAAGCCCCGCACCCACCCCGCCCGCACCACCCAACTGACGAACATCGATGGCCGACATCCACATTCACCGCGCGCATCAACTGGGCCTGCCGAAGGCTCGCAAGCTGGCTTTCACCTGGGCCGAGCAGGTCGAAGAGAAGTTCGACATGGAATGCACCGTGGTCGAAGGCGACGAGGTCGACACGGTCGAGTTCAAGCGCAGCGGTGTCGACGGGCGGCTGGTGGTGGCTGCCGACCATTTCGATCTGCAGGCCAGACTCGGGTTTCTGCTGGGCGCTTTCAGCAAGAAGATCGAAGCCGAAATCATGGGCAACCTGGACGCCCTGCTGGAGCGCAAGGGTGCAGCCACTGCTGCGCCACCCAAACGGCCAAAAGCGGCTGCCAAGGCCGCTGCCGTCAAGCGGAAGTAACCACCAGACCGCCACCAGACCGCCATCCGGCGCTCGTTTTTCAGTCGGTCTTCGGGCGGATCGAAGCAAACGTGACCACATGGTCCACCGCGGGCCTGATGCCGATCCATTCGCCCACCGCATGGTCGTGGTGCGAAGGCACCAAAGCCAGCACCTGCTCGCCGCCCTTCAAGCGCAGCGTGTACAGAAACTCCGCGCCGCGGAAGGCCTTGCGTTCGATGCGAGCCTTCACCGGGCTTTCGTCGTCGTGGACGATGTCGTCGGCCCGCAGCAGGATGTCGCAGTCGTCGTCCACGATGGATGGCGGCAGTGGGCAGTCCAGCGCTTGCAACAGACTGGCCGGCGCGAACACCCCGTGGCCGATGAAGCTCGCGACGAAGCGCGTGGCCGGGCGGTGGTAGAGCGAATAGGCATCGTCCCATTGCTCCAGGCGACCGTGGTTCATCACGCCGATGTCGTCACCCAGCGCAAAGGCCTCCATCTGGTCGTGGGTCACCACCAGTGCGGTGGATCCGTTGGTCTTCAAGATTTCGTGAACCTCCTGCGCCAGCCGTTCGCGCAAGTCCACGTCCAGGCTGGAGAAGGGTTCGTCCAGCAGCAGCAGTCGGGGTGAAGGGGCCAATGCACGCGCCAGCGCCACGCGCTGCTGCTGGCCACCCGAGAGTTGGTGCGGCGCGCGGCCGGCTGCATGGTTCAGGCCCACCAACTGCAGCATCCGCTGCACGCGTTCGAGCCTTTGGCGCCGCGGTTGCAGGTGGATCCCAAAGGCCACGTTGTCTGCCACGCTCAGGTGGGGAAACAGCGCATGGTCCTGGAACACCATGCCGATGCGGCGCTGCTCGGGCGGTACATGCACGCCGCTGCCTGCATCGCTGAGCACAACGTTGTCGATCGTCACGCGGCCTTCAGCGGCACGCTCCAGACCGGCCACGGCCCGCAGCAGAGAGGTCTTGCCGCAGCCGCTGGGGCCGACCA
>JBBSPW010000315.1:0-2938 GCA_038258365.1 Burkholderiales bacterium
GGCGTGGCGAGCGGCGCAACGGGTGCAGTCATTGCCGGCGGCGGGGCCGAAGCCGCGGCTTCTGCGAACTTGCCCACGTACTCGATCTTGGCGGCGGCACGCATGGCTTTCAGGTCGTCTTCGACCAGCTTGCGGCGGCGTTCGTTGATCAGAAAAGCTTCGATAGCCGGGCGGGCTTGTTCCTCAGCCACCGGCTGGCTGCGCGATCCGGCCAGAAACACCACCTGCAAGCCGTTGGGCGCCGGAACCACCATCGCTTGGCCGTCTTTCATCTTGGCGAAAGTGTCCAGGCTGTTCAGCGGCAGTTGCTCGGCGGCGCGGACAGCCTGGTTGCCGGAGAACTTGAGGTCGCTGGTCTTCAGGAAGTCGACGAACTCGTTGATGCCTTTGGCCGCGGCCAACTTTTCGCGGATCAGGTCGAACTGTTCGGGCTTGGCCTCGATCACGACTTCCTGGATGCTGTAGATGCGGCGGTCCTTGAACAGCGCCGGCTTCTCTTCGTAGTAGGCCTTGATCTCGTCCGGCGCGGGCCGGGGGGCGGCTTCGCCGATCTTCTCGAGGTAAGCGCGGGCCAGAATTTCGCGCCGGCCGGCTTCGAGCTGTTGCACCACCCGCGGGTCACGGTCGAGCTTCAGGTCGTCGGCCTTTTGCAGCGCCAGTTGCTGGTCGATCAAGCGTTCGAGAATCTGACGGCTGGCGGGCTCGGTTTGGTCGGGCCGCAAGCCACGCTGCTGCTGCAGCACGAAGTTGATCTGGTGAACCGTGATCTCGTCTTTGTTGACCTTCGCAGCTGTCTGGCTGGCACCGCGGTCCTTCTTCTCGCCACAACCCACCAGAGCCACCACAGCCACCACAGCCACCACCGCAACGGTTGCTGCCAGAGGCCGCCACAGGGTGCGGGTAGAGCGAGAGAAATCGGGACTCATCGTCGTCATGACTGGGGATCCTTGGGGAAAGTCGCTGGAGGCCGGGGCTGAACCTCCCCTGGGCCGCAGAACGGGTCTGGCGACGCTGGACGAAGCCGCAGAGTGTACCTGCAGCCCCCCCACCCAATGCCCCATCCGAGCCACCCGAACCAGGGCCCCGAGGCGGCAGAAATTCACGCCATCGACGCATCGTTGCGCTAGGCGCGCACCGCTACCTGCTGTCAGGAAGAGCGGGGCCTAAATCAACACTTGATGGCGACGTGGAGGGCGACGATGCCACTGGCCAGGTTGTGCACATCCACATGGCCGAAGCCGGCGCTCTTCATCATCGACTTCAGCGTGGCCTGGTCCGGGTGCATGCGGATGCTCTCGGCCAGATAGCGGTAGCTGTCGGCATCGCCCGCGACCCACTTGCCCAGCAGCGGCATCAGCTTGAACGAATACCAGTCATACGGTTTCTGCAACGCTGCAGCCGGTTTGGAGAATTCCAGCACCAACAGGCGGCCACCCGGTTTGAGCACCCGACCCATCTCGGTCAGGGCGGCCTCCTTGTTGGTCATGTTGCGCAGGCCGAAAGCCACGCTGACCAGATCGAAACGGTCGGCCGCAAATGGCAGGTGCTCAGCGTCGCAAGCCACCGACGGCATCACCACGCCGTCGTCCAACAGTCGGTCTCGGCCCACCACCAGCATCGACTCGTTGATGTCGCTGAGCACCACCCGGCCCTGCGGCCCGGCTGCGCGGGCAAAGGCACGCGCGAGGTCGCCGGTGCCGCCGGCGATGTCCAGCACTTGCATGCCCGGCTGCACCGCGGCTACTGCCACGGTGTAGGCCTTCCACGCGCGGTGCAGGCCGAACGACAGCACATCGTTCATCAGGTCGTAGCGCGGCGCCACCGAGTCGAAAACGCCGCGCACGCGGGCCGCCTTGTCGCCTTCGTCGACGGGTTCGTAGCCGAAATGGGTTTGTGCCATGAGAGGGGTCTTGCTCGCGTGTCCAGCGGTTCAGTGCGATCCGCAACTGCCGCCGGCACCTGCAGCCGCGGCCTTTCCACCCATCGGCGCATCACGGTCGACGCCCGCGGCCTTCAGCCGGGCCTCGTAGCGCTGCCAAAGATCGGCCGCGTCTTGCCCCAGGTGGTGCAGGTATCGCCAGGAAAAGATGCCGGTGTCGTGGCCGTCGCTGAAGCGCGGCTGCACCGCATAGCGGCCGACGGGCTTGATCTCGTCGATGCCGACTTGGCGCTTGCCGGTCTGCAACACCTCTTGCCCAGGGCCGTGGCCCTGGACCTCGGCCGAAGGCGAATAGATGCGCATCAACTCGAAGGGGATGCGGAACGACGCGCCGTCGTCGAAGCCGATTTCCAGCATGCGCGACGTTTCGTGCACGGTGATGGCCGTGGGTTGCGGGTCGGAAGCGGGTTTGGGTTCAGCCATCGTCGGGCGGGCAGCGCATCGTTCGTGAGACTGCAGTGTAGATGTGCAGGAAACATCGAGACGGCCATGAAAAAAGGGGTGCGGCACACCGGCCCACCCCTTCTTTAGATCTACAGAAGCCGCCTGCCCTCAACGAGCAAAGCGACTAACGGGCAATCAGACGCGACGGTTGCGGCGCGTGGCCAGGAAACCCACCACGCCCAAACCGGCAAACATCAGCGCGTAGGTCTCGGGTTCCGGCACCACGGTGACCGCGACGTTGCCGCCGTAGCTGGCGATGGATGGGCTGTTCACACCCAACAGCGTGATCGAATAGCTACCCGCTGCCAGCACGCCGGTGTTCAGACCCCAGGTTTCGAACGGGTTGCCCAACAACTGATTGAAGCTAAACAGGCCCGAAGGACCCGTGAGCGTGATCGACGAGAAGTCGATGTTCTGCGCGCCATTGAGAACCGTGGTGATGCTGGAGCTGAAGGTGAAAGCGGTAAGCGTCGTGAAGGTGAACGCGTCCATAAAGCCGCCAGCGTTCGGGGTGTTGCCGAAGCTGGCGCTGCCGCTGCTGAGGTCGATCGCACC
>JBBSPW010000316.1:0-2914 GCA_038258365.1 Burkholderiales bacterium
ATTCCGAACGGTGCTGTAATGACCGATCACTTCAAACAAGGAGATCGCCATGTCCGCACTGCGCATCAACGACATCGCCCCTGACTTCACCGCCCAGACCACCCAGGGTGAGATCAAGTTCCACGACTGGATCGGTGACCAATGGGCAGTGCTGTTCTCGCACCCGAAGGACTTCACCCCCGTCTGCACCACCGAACTCGGCTACATGGCCAGGATCGAGCCCGAGTTCACCAAGCGCAATGCCAAGCTGATCGGCCTCAGCATCGACGAGGTCACGCACCACGAGAAGTGGTCGGACGACATCGAGGAAACCCAGGGCACGCGGCCGAAGTTTCCGATGATCGGCGACCACGACCTGAAGGTCTCCAAGCTCTACAACATGCTGCCGGCCGATGAAGTGGGTGCCGATGGCCGCACCGCTGCCAAAAACGCCACTGTGCGCACGGTGTTCGTGGTCGGGCCCGACAAGAAAATCAAGCTGATGTTGACCTACCCGATGACCACCGGGCGCAACTTCGACGAGATCCTGCGGGTGCTGGATTCGATGCAGCTGACCGCCAAGCACAAGGTGGCCACACCGGTGAACTGGAAGCACGGCGACGATGTGATCATCGTGCCGTCGGTCAGCGACGAAGACGCCCAGAAGATGTTCCCCGGCGGCTTCAAGACCCTGAAGCCCTACCTGCGCACCACCAAGCAGCCTGGTTGAGCATTTGCGGCAGGCAGCCCTCGAGCTTTCGCCTTGCAGCCACGCGCCACGCGCCGTGCGGGGCGCTTCATGACATCAAGGCTTGAAGGGTCTGCAGCGTGTCGGCTTCATGCAGCGGCTTGTCGCTGCGAATGCGCAGCATGCGCGGGAAGCGCACCGCAATGCCGCTCTTGTGGCGGGGGCTGGCCTGAATGCCCTCGAAGCCGATCTCGAACACCAGGCTGGGTTTCAGGCTGCGCACCGGGCCGAACTTTTCCAGCGTGGTGGCGCGCACGATGCGGTCGACCTGCTGGATCTCGATGTCGGTCAGTCCGGAATAGGCCTTGGCGAAGGGCAGCAACTGCAGCCCGCCGCTGTCGCGCGGTGGTGCGGGTTCGCGGCGAGCGATCGCGTCCAGCACCGCCTGCGCTTCGGCAGCATCGACTGGCTCACGGCTCCAGACTGCGAAGGTGTAGTCGGTGTAGAGGCTGGCGCGACGGCCATGGCCGGCTTGCGCATAGATCAGCACTGCGTCGGCCGTCAGCGGGTCGACCTTCCACTTCCACCAGGTGCCATCGGCCTTGGTGCGCCCGCTGCCGTACGCCGAGCCCACCTGCTTGAGCATCATCCCCTCGACCCCACGGTCGCGAGAGCCGGCGCGCAGCGCGGCCAGCGCTGGCCAACCGTCGGCCACCACGCGCGGTGACACGCGCAGACCCACGGTGGCTGCCAACGCTTCGAGTCGGTCGCGGCGCTCGCGCTGCGGCAGTGTGCGCAGGTCGATACCCCCCGCCTCCAGCAGGTCGTAGGCCAGCAGCACCACAGGCGTGTCGGCAAGCAAGCGCTTGGGCAAGGTTTTGCGGCCGATGCGTTGCTGCAAGCGGTTGAACGAACCGGGGGTGGTGCTGCCTTCATCCCAGACCAGCAATTCGCCGTCGACCACGGTGCTGTCCGGCCAGGCCATCGCGGCTGCCACCACTTCCGGGAATCGTTCGGTCACCAGTTCTTCGCCGCGTGACCAGATCCAGACCTGCGAGCGCCGCTTGACCACTTGCGCGCGGATGCCGTCGTACTTCCACTCCACCAGCCAGTCGGCCGGCGCCCCCAACGTGGCCGGGTCGGCCATCAGCTGGTGTGCCAGAAAGAAGGGATAGGGCTGACCCGGTGAGGTTGGACCGGCCTGGTCCGCAGGCGCCAGCAGTTCGGCATAGCGGCTTGCGGTCGGGGTGGCGCGTGCTTCGGTCCAGCCCACCAGCCGCTCGGCCACACGCTTCGGATCGAGACCTGAAACCTCGGCCAACGCGCGCTGCACCAGCAGCCTGCTGACACCGACCCGAAAGCCGCCACCGATGAGTTTGGTCAGCAGGAAGCGACCATCGGCATCCAGTTCGTCCCAAGCGCCCTCGATGCGTTCCAGCTGTTCTTCCACCGCCAATCCGCGCAGCGGCAACAAGCGTTCTTCGATCCAGTGGGCCAAGCCGTCGTCGCTGCGCCGGCTGCCGGGCGGCAGCACATGGGCGATGGTCTCAGCCAGATCGCCGACCGCGTGATAGCAGGCGTCGAACAACCAGTCGTCGATGCCGGCGCGGCGGCAGGCTGCGGCGCGCAGCACAGCCGTCGGGATCACCTGCCGCGGCTTGCCGCCGGCCAGAAAGTACACCGCCCATGCGGCATCGGCATCCGCCACCGCCGGGTCGCCGAAGTAGCGCACCAGCGCCGCCACCTTGGCACGGGTGGCGGTGCTGGCATCGAGTTGCTGATAGAGGGTGGCGAAGCGGCGCATCGAAAGCGGATTCAGGCGAGCAGTTTCGATTGTCGGATGGCCCGCGCTGGCACTTCAGACACAGGTCTTCGCCATCCGCGGCACCCGATTTCACTCCAACTTGTGAATGAGAACGATTCGCATTACTATGTGATTCATGAACAGTGCCCATCTCCAACACGCCGCCCCCACCACTCGCCAGCTCGGCACGGAGCATGGTCACCCGATATCCAGGTCGCCGGCGCTCGCGACCGACCGCACTTCGATGCCTCGCCTGCAGAGCAACGACCTGCTGGGCGCTCACCAGGAAATCGAGATCGAGCATGGCACCGCGGTCTACCGCTTGCGGCGCACCAGCCTCGGCAAGCTGATCCTGACCAAGTAGCCGCAGGCCAAGCCGGCTGACTGCCGGCCCCTGTACCCCGCACCGCCAGCCGCTTGCCAGCACGTGCTTCCTCCAAGGA
>JBBSPW010000317.1:0-2898 GCA_038258365.1 Burkholderiales bacterium
ATGAACCGCGTGCCGGGGTGGGCGGCTGCCATCTGCGAGATGACGCGCTCTGCGGCACGCTTGCTGGCGCCCATCACGTTGGTGGGGTTGACCGCCTTGTCGGTGCTGATCAGCACGAAACGTTCGACTCTGGCAAGCGCTGCAGCCAGGGCGGCATGGTGCGTGCCGAGCGTGTTGTTGCGCAACGCGGCTGGCGCGTTGTGCGTTTCCATCAACGGCACATGTTTGTAGGCAGCGGCATGGAAGACGGTTTGCGGCTGCCATTGGCTGCAGACGTGCTGCATCTGTGCCAAGTCCTTGACATCGGCGATCAGGCGCACCAGCTCGACCGCAGGGAAGCGCTCGGTCAGCTCCTGCTCGATGGTGTAGAGGTTGAATTCGCCCAACTCCAGCAGCACCAGCCGCGCGGGTCCGAACTGCGCCACCTGCCGGCACAGCTCGCTGCCGATGCTGCCGCCGGCACCGGTGATCAACACACAACTGCCGCGCAGCAGACCCCCGATGCCGGCTTCGTCGAGCACCACCGGCTCACGACCCAGCAGGTCTTCAGGCTCGATGTCGCGCAGCCTTTCGATTCGCGTCTGGCCGCTGCGCAACTCGTCGGCACTCGGCACCGTCAACACCGGAAGGCCGGTGCCGGCTGCCAGATCGAAGGCCCGGCGGCGCTGGGCGCGGTTGGCGGACGGCAGGGCCACCACCACATGCGTCGCACCCTGCAGCAGTGCCCGGCCGGTGTCGGCGGCCGACAGCAGGTCCAGCGGGCCGCGCACCAGAACGCCGCTGATGCGGGCGCCGTGCTTGGCCGGGTCGTCGTCCAGCAACGCCAGCACCACCCAGCCCTGCTGGTGCAGCCCGGCCATCAACAACCGAGCCGCAGCCCCGGCGCCCAGCACCACCGCGCGCCGCACCTCGCCCTGGCTGCCAGCGATCCGAGCCCGCGCATGTTCGTAGGTCATCCGGTAGACGATGCGCACCAGCGCCAGCCCCATCAAGCTCACCACCGGATGCAGCGCCAGCACCGCCCGCGGCACTTTCACCAAGCCGAAGCCGATGACCACCGCGGCCGATGCCACCCCGGCAATCGTGCAAGCCAACGTCAATCGCTGGATCTCCCCGAACCCGGAAAAGCGCCACATGCTTTGCGGCACACGCAACGCCGCGCTGGTCGCGGTGTACGCCAGCACCACACCGAGCATCACCCAGACGTCGTAGCCGGGACGCGCACTGAGCCAGCGCTCGAAGCCCAGACGGAACAGGTAGGTGACGTTCCAGCAAGCCGCCACCACAGCCGCATCCAGCAGCAGCGTCAGTGGCGCACGGTGGGGCCGCAGCCGTGCGAGCGCGGTGTCGACACGCCGCCAGAACGCGCTGCGAGTTGCAGTGGTCTCGTCGCTCACCGGCCACTCACGATGGCTTCTTCGCACCGGCCCACAGCACCCGCACGGTGCGCCAGAGGACACCGATGTCGCTGGCGAGCGTGGCGTGCTCGGCATAGTCGGCAGCCCGTTGCAGCTTGGCCGGCAGGATCACCTCGATGTACTCGCGCTCCGGGTCCGCTGCGGTGGCCAGCAACGCTGCCTCGTCGATGAAGGCCAGCGACGATGGGTCGGTCAAGCCGGGGCGCACCGCCAGCGCCCGCTCGCGCAGTGCCGCGGGCCAGTGCGCCACATAGCGCGGCACTTCGGGACGCGGGCCGACCAGGCTCATCGCACCGCGCAGCACATCCAGCAGTTGCGGCAGTTCGTCGAGCCGACTTCGCCGCAACACACGGCCGACGCGGGTGATGCGCGGGTCGTTGCCGATGGTCAACGGCGGTCCGGGCATGCCACAGCTCATGGTGCGGAACTTGTGGATGCGAAACGGCACGCCACGGCGTCCGATGCGCACCTGTCTATACAGGGCCGGCCCCGGCGAATCCAGCTTCACGACCAGTGCGATCGCCAGCAGCAGCGGTGACAGCAGCACCAGCGCCAGCGCCGAGCCGATGGCGTCGAAAAGGCGTTTGGCCACCGGCGCTTTGTCGTGCGGATCAATCGGCAGACGCCGGATCGACGCCGTCCCAGAGGTCGGCCATGGACACGCGGCAATCGATGCTGGGAAGCTCCAGCATGCTTGAATCGCTTTGGTCGTGCAGGTCCCACAAGCCGTCGGCACCGGGCCTGAACGATTCGACGCGCCGCGTGTCGGGGTCGATCAGCAGGTACTCGCGCAGCGACGGGATGAGGCGATAGGCCGCGAACTTCTTGCTGCGGTCATAACCCTGGGTGCTGGGAGAGAGCACCTCGATCACGATGGTGGGCGCGCGAAAGATCTGGTCGGTCGAGAGGTCCGCCTTGTCGCAGGTGACGAAGACGTCGGGATAGACGATCTTGTCGGCTTCGATCTGCAGCTTCATGCCTTCTGAGAAAACCTGGCAGGGCGTTCCGTCCAGCTCATCCGACAAGCGACGCATCAGGTTGCCGACCACCCGCCCATGCACACGCCGCCCACCGACCATCGCAAAGACTTCGCCAGCCCAATACTCGTGCTTCTCGACCTGCTCGTTCTCCCAATCCAGGTAGTCGGCCAGCGTCATCTTCGACTGCAGCACTGCGCTCATGGGCTTCTCCGTGGGTCGAAAAGTCGACGACTGCTCATTCTGCGCGCAGCGCTTCCCGCACCGCTGTCGCCACGCGCTCGATATCGGCGTCGCTCATGCGCGTGTACAGCGGCAGGCTCACCATCCGCTCGTAGGCCTTCTGGCTGTGCGGAAACTGCTCGGGCGTCAACGCATACCGGTCGCGCCAATACGGATGCAGGTGCAGCGGGATGTAGTGCACGCTGCAGCCGATCCCGGCGGCATACAGGCGTTCGATGAAGGTGTCGCGCTCGATCGGCACGCGGCTGCCGAGTCGCACC
>JBBSPW010000318.1:0-2849 GCA_038258365.1 Burkholderiales bacterium
ACCAGTTGACCGTCCGTCTGCAGGGCCTGGACAGCGGTGCCGACGACTACCTCGTCAAGCCCTTTGCACCCGAAGAGCTGGCCGCCAGGGTGCGCGCCGTGAGGCGCCGCAGCGCGGGTGGGGCGCAGTCCCGCATCGCATTGGGTGTGGCCGCGTTGCAGGTCGAGATCGACCTCTCGGCCCGCACCGCCTGGCGTGCCGCGCAACGCGTGGAGTTGACCGCGCGCGAATGGAGCGTGCTGGAAGCGCTGGCGTTGCGTGCCGGGCGAATCGTGCCGAAACCGGAGTTGGAAAAGCTGATGCTGGGCTTCGAGCACGAAGTGGCCAGCAATGCGCTGGAAGTGCATGTGTCCAGCCTGCGCCGCAAGCTCGGCCGCGACCTGGTAGAGACCGTGCGCGGCCTCGGCTACCGCATCGGAGCCGCGCTGTGAGTGGCCGCCGTGCCGACCCCGATCGGCCGCGCTCGATCCAGAAGCGCGTGGTGCGGGCGCTGCTGTGGTGGTCGCTGCTGTGGGGCGGCGCGCTGGCCTTGGCGGTGGGTCTTGCGATGCAGCAGGAAGTGGACGAGCTGCTGGACGACTCGCTGCAAAGCGCATCCGAAGGCCTGATCGGACCGTTGGTGCGCGACCTGTCGGTGCTGCCTGCGTTGTCGGCACTGTCGAACCCACCCGGCACTGACACGCGTGCGGGCGCGGTAGCCGGCGGCGCTGCCGGTGACGCCCGCAACGGCGCGCGCTTCGTCTGGCAACTGGTCGAGCATGCGGGTGCGGCCCGCGTGGTGGCAGCCGATGCGCGCGCACCCTCGTTTGCGCTGCGCGAGACCCCCACGCCCGGGTTCAGCCAAGTGCGCGGCTGGCGCGTGTACGGCGCGCCCAGCGGCAGCAACGGCCGCATGCTGTATGTGGCGCAAAGCACCGAAGAACGCGACGATGTGCAGGTGGAGGTGGCACTGGCGGTGGTGCTGGCCAGCCTGCCGATGGCGCTGCTGGGCCTGCCGTGGTTGCGGTCCCGGGTGCGCCATGAACTGCGGCCGCTGCAGCACCTGTCGAAGCGACTCGAAAGCTACGACCCCTTGCAGCCGGGCGCCACCTTGGGGGTGTCGCAGCACGCCGAGTTGCGCCCGGTGCAGGACGCGATCGATGCGCTGGTGGCGCGGCTGGCACAGCGCGTGGCCGACGAGCATGCCTTCACGGCCCATGCCGCGCATGCGCTGCGGACCCCGCTGGCCGGCATCGACGCGCAACTGGCGGTGGCGCTGCGTGAAGCACCCCCCGCGCTGCAGCCCCGTCTGCGGAATGTGCGAAGCGCGGCCGAGCGGCTGCAGCGCGTGGTGGTGGCGCTGCTGGCGATGTTCCGCAGCGGCTTCGAGGTGCAGCGGCAACCGGTCGCGCTGCACACCTTGGTCGCGCGGCTCGGCTTCGATGGGTTGCGCATCGAGGCAGCACCCTTGCCCGAAGCATCCGCAGCTTCGGACCTGCTGCAGGTCGACGCCGACCTGCTGGTGGCGGCATTGCTGAACCTGCTGGACAACGCGGTTGCGCACGGTGCCACGCGCGTCGAGTTGTCTCTGCCACGACCCGGCACGCTGCGGGTGCGCGACAACGGCAACGGGCTCGACGCGGCCCGCCATGCCGCGCTGCGGGCCGCATTGGCGGCGCGAGACTACGAAGGCCGCATGGGGCTCGGTCTGATGCTCGCGGACCTGGTGGCGCGAGCCCACGGCGGCCGGCTCGACCTGCCGGACCGAGTGGCTGGCGACAGCGGCTTCGTCGCAGATCTGGTGTTGCGGGCAGCCGCCCCTGAAGTCTGAGCGATCATCGCCGCCGATGTTCGACAAACCCCCTGGCACCGAATCGTCACCGCCTGCATTCAAGAGCCGCGGCGGCTTCCAGCGCGTCTGGCATGCGGCGCGCTATTCGCTGGCCGGGCTACGCGCCGCGGTGCGGCACGAAGCGGCTTTCAGGCAGGAGCTGGCGATCGGCATCCCGTTGCTGCTGCTGGTGCCGTGGATCGCACCCGGCCGATGGCAGGGCCTGCTGATGGCCGGCAGCATCGTTCTGGTCTGGGTGGTCGAGTTGCTGAACTCGGCGGTCGAAGCCTTGGCCGATGCGGTCTCGGTCGAGCACCGGACCTTGCTGGGCCGCGCCAAGGACCTGGGTAGCGCGGCGGTGATGCTGACCCTGGTGTTGGCTGCAGCGGTGTGGGCGGTCTCGTTGTGGCCGTGAGCCGCACCCTGCGCGCACCGGGCCCGGCAGGGTTTGGTGTGGTGCGCGCCGCGCGGGTCGGTGTGAGTCGAGGCTTTTGCGCGGCAAGGACGCAAAGGGTCTGCACCGACGCGGCGCCGGTCGACTGCCGCGACCACCACTGACGGCTCCCGAATGAGCAAGATGTCGAAAAATGTGCTGTCCCGCCTCGGATCCTCACGCGCACGACGTTGTCCTTTGACCTCGCAATCGAGCTCCTGAGGCCCCTTGCCTGGGCAGTTGGGATCCTTTCATGCGCGCCACTGCTGCGCGCTCGCGGCCCTTGAGCGACAACGAGTTGGGCATCTCCATGGATCAAACGTGCCCATCACGTCGATCGCCCCCATCAGCCCGTCTGCCGCCGAGTCGATAAGGCTGAGCTAAGTCTTGTTTCGGCAGACTGGTTGCTGCCAGACCCGTTTACTCGAAGCTTCGGAGCAGCCGAATGCCATGCCAAGCCGGCAAGCCCACCACGGGATTCGCCATCCCCCGGAAGCTTGGTCAATGAACGAAAGGAATCCGAATGTACGCAGCAACCTCGGGCAACGAGCAAATGCTCAACAAGGTGCCCCAGCTCACCATCTATTTCTGGATCATCAAGATCAT
>JBBSPW010000319.1:0-2826 GCA_038258365.1 Burkholderiales bacterium
GCCGTGGCTCCGCGCGCAGCGCGTGGGTCATGGCTACAGGTGGATGCCTCGCATCAGCTGTTGCACCGCCATCGCTTCGGCGCTCAGTTGCGGCTTGACAGCCTTCTCGCCCGGCTTGGCTCCCTTGGATGCCGACGAATCCGGGAACATCCTGAAGGTGGTGTTCATGCCGATCTGCGCGATCCGCGGCACCAGCGCATGCAGCAGTTCGCCAAACACCCCGAGCCGGGTTGCTATCCGCACCGGCTTGGCGATGCAGGCCTGCGCGATCATGTCGGCGGCTTCTTCGGGCGCCAGGGTCGGCACGTTCTTGTAGATCTGCGTCGGCGCGATCATCGGCGTGCGCACCAGTGGCATGTTGATGGTGGTGAAGGTCACGCCCTGGTCGGCGAACTCGCTGCTGGCGCAACGCGTCCACGCATCGAGCGCCGCCTTGCTGGCCACATACGCGCTGAACCGCGGCGCATTCGTCAACACCCCGATGGAGCTGATGTTGACCACATGCCCGCGCTTCTTTTGCGTCATGCCGGGCAGCAAACCCATGGTCACCCGCAAGCAGCCGAAGTAATTCAGCTGCATCGTGCGTTCGTAGTCGTGGAAGCGGTCGTAGCTGCCTTCGATGGCGCGGCGGATCGAACGGCCGGCGTTGTTGATCAGGAAGTCGACCCCGCCGTGGTCGGTCACCACCTGCTGTGTGAAGCGGTCGCAGTCGACCATGTCGGCGATGTCGACCGCATAACTGATGAATGCATAGCCTTTGTCGCGCGCCTCCTGGCAGGCCACTTCGAGCTTGTCGGCATCGCGCCCGCAGATCAGCACCGTGGCCCCGGCTTCGGCAAACTTGTGCGCCGCCGCCAAGCCGATGCCGGAGCTGCCGCCCGTCACCAGCACCACCTTGCCGGCAACCGTTCCTTTCAAGCTGCGGTCGATGAAGAGATCCGGGTCCAGATGCCGTTCCCAGTAGTCCCACAAGATCCAGGCGTAGTCGCGAAGGTCGGGGCATTCGATTCCGCTGCCCTTCAAGATCGCGTCCAGCTCGCGCCGGTCGTAACGGGTCGGAAAGTTGATGAAGGTGAACATGTCGTCTGGCAAGCCCAGATCCTTCATCACCGCATTGCGGATGCGGCGCACCGGCGCCAGCGCCATCATCCCTTTCTTGACGCTCTTGGGCACGAAACCCAGCAGCGCGGCATTGACGAACAGGTTCATCTTGGGCGCATGTGCGGCCTTGCTGAAGATGTCCAGGACATCGCCCACCCGGTATCCCTTGGGGTCGACCAGGTGGTAGCACTTGTGGTTCGTGTCGAGCTTGGAGTGGCTGATGTGGTCGATGCACGCCACCACGAAGTCCACCGGCACGATGTTGATGCGCCCGCCTTCGATGCCGATCGACGGCATCCACGGCGGCAGGATCTGCCGCATGCGCTGGATCAGCTTGAAGAAGTAGTACGGACCGTCGACCTTGTCCATCTCGCCGGTTTTGCTGTCGCCCACCACCAGCGCCGGGCGATACACCGTCCACGGCACTTTGCATTCGGTTCGCACGATCTTTTCGCTTTCGTGCTTGGTCATGAAGTACGGGTGCTCAAGGCCCTCGGCTTCGTCGAACATGTCCTCGCGGAACACGCCTTCGTACAAGCCCGCAGCGGCGATGCTGCTGACATGGTGCACATGAACAGCCTCGATCGCCTTGGCGAACTCGACCATGTGGCGGGTGCCTTCGACATTGACCCGCACCTGGCTTTCTTCGTCGGCACTCAGGTCGTAGACCGCTGCCAGGTGGTAGACCGAGTCGATCTTGCCTTTGAGCATCTTGATCGCGTCTGCGGACACGCCCAGCTTCTTCGAGGTGAGGTCGCCGCTGACCGGTATCGCACGGGTCTTGCTCACACCCCAGTAGTCGTACAGCGCCGGCAGCTTGTCTTCACTGCCCGGGCGCATCAAGAAATGGACGGTGGTGCCGCGCCGCGCCAGCAGCAGCTTGACGAGCCGTTTGCCGATGAAGCCAGTGGCGCCGGTGACGAAGTGGTGCATCGTGTGGGTCTCCTTGTGTTCTGGTCTGGGGGAAGCATAGAGCCCGCTCGCGGTAGATTTGCGCGGTTTTAGGCTGCACGCCCCAGGGACGAACCCTACATTGCCAACGCAGCAGCGGGCTCCATGTCCGCGGCAAACCACCCCAGAGGAGACACCATGGTCAAGAAGACGAAGAGCAGCACCGGCAGCAGCAAGTCCGCAGGCGGCGATCTGGCCGCATCGGTCAAGGAATCGGCCCAGCAGATCTGGCTGGCCGGCATGGGCGCTTTCGCCAAGGCGCAGGAAGAAGGCACCAAGGTGTTTGCAGAACTGGTCAAGGAAGGCAAGCACCTGCAGGCCAAGACCCAGGGCATGGCCGAAGACAAGATCGGCGAGGTCACCGGCCGCATGACCGCGATGGCCGATACCATGCAGAGCAAGGCCGGCCAGAACTGGGACAAGCTGGAAGGTCTGTTCGAGCAGCGCACCGCCAAGGCGATGGGCAAGCTGGGTGTGCCGACCGCCAAGGAGCTGGCAGCGCTGGTCAAGCGGGTCGACAAGCTCGAGGTCGACATGGCCCGACATCACGCCAAGCCGCCGGCCGCACCTCGCTCGGCCCCAGTCAAGACAGCGCGCAAGTCGCCCGCCAAGACCGTGGCGAAGTCCGCATCGAAGACCAGCGCGAAGGCGGCGACCCGGCGTGCGCGCAAGACCGGCGGCAAGTCCGCAACCGCCGCCAGCTGATCGTGCCGCAAAGCCTGAACCGACGGGGCAGCGGCTCCGTCGGGCCGCTTCTGGCTGTTCTCCTCACCC
>JBBSPW010000320.1:0-2816 GCA_038258365.1 Burkholderiales bacterium
GAGTCGGTGACGATCGAGTTCAGCGATGCGGTCTTGACCATCGCGGTGACCGGAAAGGTGTCCATCGCCAGCGGCTCCAGCACCTTGCCCTGCGCATAGCCGGCCTTGACGATGCGCGCGGCGGTGCGGTGCGAAGCGCCCATGCCGTCGCCCAGCAGGATGATGATGTTGCGCACCTTCTGCGCACCGGGCAGCATCGGCACGATCTCGAAGTTGCCGGTGGCGCTGACGGTCTGGACATCGATGTGCGTGGCCAGCACGGTCAGCTTGCGCACCCCCGGCGTCTGGCTGCTAAATGCGCGCAGGCTGGCGATGCTGCTGCTGACGGGCACGCCCTTCACGCAACCGTTGGCGCAGTCGCGCAAGGTCACCGTGCCAGGCACCGGGCGGCCGTCGATCTCGAAACGCACTGCTGTGATGCTGCGCGCCGGGTCGTCGGGCTGCACGGTGGCCTGCAGGTCGAACCGCTGCCCAGGCAGAAAGCGCGCGACGATCGGTGCCGGGCGGTTGCTGCTGAAGAGTTCGCTGGGCGGTGTCAGGCGACTCACGGTGGGCGCGGCCTGCGATGCCAGGGACATCGTGGCCAGCCCCGCGGCAACGGCCAGAAGCCGAACCGGGTTTCGCCGCAGTGCCCTGCCGGGGCGCAGCGGCGCAGGGACGTGTTTGGTAGTGTTCATCGCGTCAATCCCGGTTGTGAGGCTTCGGCCGTGGCGGGCTGCAGTTGCAGCCTTAGCCAGCTCACTCGGCCATCGGCATGTTCGAGTCGCCCGATCTGCAGCGTGCCCGTGATTTCGGTGCGTCGACCCGGCGCAGGTCGCGGCGCACCCGCTGCCGGCAGCAGCACCACCACCGTCGACGGCGGCAGATCGTCAGCCTCGCCGTCGGCGTGCTCGCTCATCGCCAGCGGGGTCGGGCTGAAGTAGAAGCGGTCGGGCATCGGCTGGTCCTGTGCGACCACATAGCCGACCAAGCGCACCCGGCGGCAGTTGGCGTGGCGCACGGCTTCGCTCAACCGCAAGCCACGCGGTCCAACCGGGTGCTCGTGGATGTTGCCGAAGTCCAGCTCCACGAGTGCTTCGGCGGCCTGGGCGCTGCGTGTGCCCACCAAAGCCATCGAGACACAGCCGACGACAAGCCCGCAGGCGCGGCGCCTGGACAGGGTCCACACGGGATTCGGTTGGCTGCTGAACACGTCGCGCGCAGTCTAGTCCCGTCGTGAACCGGGCGGGTCAACGTGGGCGCCAATCGGCGCTACGGGGCCTACCATGCGCACTGCAACCGGCAGCGCCCGCGCCGGCTTTGAAAGGAGACCGCTGCCATGAATGCGCCACTGCCCCATGCCTTGTTGCCACTGATCGAACCCCGGCTGATTCCGCCCGCCATGCTGCAAGCCTTGCGCGACCGCTTCGGCGAGCGCTGCAGCACCGCCACCGCGGTGCGAGAGCAACATGGCCGCGACGAAAGCACCTACCCGATGACACCGCCCGAAGCCGTGGTGTTCTGCGAAAGCATCGACGATGTGTCGGCGGTGCTGGTACTGGCGCATGCACACGCCGTGCCGGTGATTCCCTTCGGTGTCGGCTCTTCTCTGGAAGGGCACCTGCTGGCGGTGCAGGGCGGGGTCAGTGTCGATGTCTCGCGCTTGAACCGCATCGTGCAGGTCCATGCCGAGGATCTGACGGCCACGGTGCAAGCCGGTGTCACGCGCGAGCAACTCAACCGCGAGATCCGCGACACCGGCTTGTTCTTTCCGATCGACCCCGGCGCCAACGCGAGCCTGGGCGGCATGGCGGCCACGCGTGCCAGTGGGACGAACGCGGTGCGGTACGGCACGATGCGAGAGAACGTGCTGGGCTTGACCGTGGTCACCGCATCGGGTGAGGTGATCCGCACCGGCACGCGCGCCAAGAAGTCCAGCGCCGGCTACGATCTGACGCGGCTCTTCGTCGGCAGCGAAGGCACGCTCGGTGTGATGTGCGAGGTGACGCTTCGCTTGTATCCGCTGCCGGAATCGGTGAGCGCAGCGGTGTGCCACTTTCCGAGCATCGATGCCGCGGTGCAAACCACGATCCAGATCATCCAGATGGGCGTGCCGATCGCGCGCTGTGAGCTGCTCGACGCCAACGCGATTCGGGCGGTCAACAAGCATTCGAATCTGGGCCTGCGTGAAGCGCCGATGCTGTTGATGGAGTTCCACGGCAGTGAGGCATCGGTGCAGGAGCAGATCGAAACCGTGCAGGCGTTGGCGGCCGAGCATGGCGGCGAAGCCTTCGAGTTTGCGAGAACGCCAGAGGAGCGCACCAAGCTCTGGACCGCACGCCACCAGTCCTACTTCGCCGCACTGCAGATGCGGCCCGGCAGCCGGTCGTTGTCCACCGACACCTGCGTGCCAATCTCGCGCCTGGCCGAGAGCATCAATCGCTCGGTCGAGGAAGCCGAGGCCTCAGGCATCCAGTACTGGATCGTCGGCCATGTGGGCGACGGCAACTTCCACCTGAGTTATCTGATCGACCCGAATGACGCGGATGAGATGGCGACTGTCGAGAAGCTCAGTGAGCAGATGGTGCACCGGGCGTTGCGGCTGGAAGGCACCTGCACCGGCGAGCACGGCATCGGGCTGCACAAGATGGGGTATCTGGTGGACGAGGCCGGTGCCGGGGCGGTTGAGGTGATGCGGTCGATCAAGCGCGCGCTGGACCCGCGGAACATCATGAATCCGGGGAAGGTTTTCACGGCATGATTCAGAACTCATCAATACCAGCCAGGCCTTGCCCGAACGGTTTTACATACTAACCACAATAGAAGCAGGTCAGCCA
>JBBSPW010000321.1:0-2811 GCA_038258365.1 Burkholderiales bacterium
CGCAACACCTACGCCAAGCACGAAAACCTATGGACACGGGATGGCATCGGCGACGTCGAATCGGCGAGGTTGGAACAGCGCCTGCAAGGGGTGCTGCAATCGCCGCAATTTCAAGCCGAGATCAGGAGCGTCCCGACCCGCTACACCGCGGCCTGCAAGCTGAACATGTGCCGGATCGAGTCGGAGTTCCCGCCATCAGCGGATGCGAACGACTGGCTGGGCCGACTGATGATGGATATGGGAGGAGGCTTCGGCAACAGCACCGTAGTCGCGCTGCCCGATGTCGATGGCGCCATGAAGGTCGTCGTCTTTGCCTATCGACCGGGAAGGCAGCCGCATTGAACTTTGCATCAGCTCGGGATGGGTCGCACGCCTCGATACAACGTGCGCGAGCCGGCGACAGCCTGCGTGACGGTCGCAGGATGCACGGGCGATGCTGAGGGGCGTCGTTGGCCATGAGTGTCAGCGATTCAAATCCATCGTTGGATGATCCAAATCTTGACCAAACCAAGGAGATAACAATATGAAAGCCACCACCACGTTTCTTGCCACTGCATTGTCGACGGCCATTGTCGCTGCCTGTATGACGTACCTGCCGGCAGCCAATGCGAACCTCAGATTGAACGCAACCGGCGGCACGGTATGCAAGGCGGCCTCCGGCCCGGGGGCGGCGGTGTTTTACTTCAGCAACCTGTATGCTGAAAATACTAGCGCCACGATCCAGTACCTGACCTGCGCCATCCCCGATATTCACGAGACCTCAGAGCTGCCGAGCATCGTGGAAATCGGCCTGCAGAATACCAAAGCCGTGTCGGCACAGTTCACGTGCGTGATCCAGAACGGATGGATCCAGTCCGGATATACGGTCAACACCGCGACATACGTGCAAACAGCAGTGGCCAACGGATACAGCAATGTGGAAGCCAGTGCCTTCAGCACCCCAGCGCTTCCGGCCCGGTCCTCTACGTTCAGTCCTTATTCGCTCAGTTGCGCCATGCCGACAGGTGGACGGCTCGGGTTGGTCACAACCTCGGTGACCGGCACCAAAGCCTGACGATAAAGCAATTTGCGCCCCGGTGTCTCCGGGGCGTATATTTCTGACGCAGGCATACTCGTTAACTTGGCTCGGTTGCATGGCTTCGCGGCTTCCACTGGCGTCGCCGTTCCGGAGCGCGAGGCGAGTTGCGACTCGCGTTACGCGATGTAGGTGGTGGCACCACACATCCAGAAACTTCGGACATCGAGCCAATACTGAGCAGATAATGCACGAAGAACATGGACAGCTGGTTTGTGTCCACGAAGCCGAGACCATTCTTTGCGCAGCAGCGGCAAGGCGGCGAGCCTGGCGAAGACGTGCCGGAAGGCCGGAGCAGGCACCCCAGATTCTGCAGTCGGTCATGGAGGCCGGCAGTCGCGTGCTTGGCGCGGACAACCCGCAGACGATCCGCACCAAGCTCAATTTGTCCACGCTGTGTGCGCGTATCGGTCAGTTCGACAAGGGGATGGTGCTGCATGAAGGTGGGGTTGAAGCGCGTAGGTGCCTGCTGGGGCCGCGTCATCCCGATGGGGTACATCCTCGTCAACCATACGGCTACCCTGCACCAGACCGGCAGGTCGAAGGAATCGCTGGTCCTGCTTGACCCTGACGCCTGACATGCGTGCGTTTGCCGACGATATCCGCAGCAGCGAAGCCGAAGAGGCTGCGGCCGCAGGAGTGGCTGCCACCTAGCGTCGCTGAGCCGTGCATGGCGCCCGTCTCACAGGATCCACCGCTTATTTATTCTCCCGGCTTGGAGGCCTCGACCGGTGCCTCGGTCGCGCCGCGGCGCGCCAGCATCGCTTCGCGATAGGCGATGTAGCTGTTGGCGCCGAAGATGATCGCGGCGCCGAGGATCGTCCAGCGGCTGACGTCCTCGTCGAACAGCAGCCAGCCGGCGAATGCGACCACCGGCAGCTGCATGAAACTGATCGGCGTCAGCGCCGAGACGTCGCCCAGCTTCAGCGCCCGCGTCCACAGCATGTGCCCGCCGGTGCCGAGCACGCCGCACGCCACCACCCACAGCCAGGTGATGCCCTGCGGCCACTGCCACACGGCCAGCGCCGGCAGCAGCGACATCGGCACCCAGAACAGGGTGGTATAGATGACGATGCGGTCGGCCGGCTCGGTGTGCGAGAGCTGTTTGATCTGGATCGCGACCACGCCGCTGAGCACCGCCGCCAGCACAGCGACCAGCGATCCCGCGGTGAAGCTGTCGCTGCCGGGGCGCACGATCACCAGTACGCCAATGAAGCCGAGCACCACCGCCGTCCAGCGGCGCGCGCGCACCTGTTCGTGCAGGAAGATCACCGCGGCGATGGTCACGAACAGCGGCGAGGAATAGGTCAGCGACACCGCCTGCGCCAGCGGCAGGTGGCCCAGCGCCCAGAAGCTGGCGAACATCGAGCCGATGCCGATCAGGCAGCGCACGAAGTAGCGCGACAGCTGGTCGGTGCGCATGAAGCCGGGGCCGTGCTTGAGCAGCAACGGCAGGGCCACCAGCATGCCGAAGAAGTTGCGGAAGAACGCGATCTCGAAGGTGTGCAGGCTGCTCGAGGCCAGCCGGATCATCACCGCCATCAGCGCGAACAGCAGGGTGCTGCCGAGCATCAGCAGCGCAGCGCGGCTGTGTGTGGAGTGGTTGGTCACTGTGGTGTCGTCAGGAACAATGCACCTGTCCTTCTCCCACCGGGAGAAGGTGGCGCGGTGCGCCGGATGAGGGCGCGAATTTTCGGCTGCGGCGTACGTTCATTGCGAGCGGAGAGGACGTTCCC
>JBBSPW010000322.1:0-2810 GCA_038258365.1 Burkholderiales bacterium
CGAAACCCAGGGTGATGTGCTGCGGCTCCATCCCGAACTGCCCAAGGACATCGAACGCCTGGACATGCGCGTGCGCTACCGCGGGCACTCGCTCGATCTGCGGGTGACGCGCGACACGCTGACCGTGCGCGGGCGTGACGGGGCGGCGCCACCGATCTCGTTGTGCGTGGGCGATCAGGTCTACGAATTCGCCAGCGGAACGACCCGTGTCTTCAACTTGACCGGCAACCCCGCCGACGCAGAAGCAACACCCAATTGATTCAGGAGATTCGATTCATGGAACAAACCAAGACGCTTACCCCCGACCTGCTGCGCAAGATCAACGACTACTGGTCTGCCGCCAACTACCTGTCGGTCGGCCAGATGTATCTCTTCGACAACCCCTTGCTCAAGCGCCCGCTGGAGCTGACCGACATCAAGCACATGCTGCTCGGGCATTGGGGCACCACGCCCGGCCAGAACTTCATCTACGCGCACCTGAACCGGGTCATCAAGGCGCACGACCTCGACATGATCTATGTGTCCGGACCCGGACACGGTGGACCGGCCGTGGTCGCCAACACCTACCTCGAAGGCACCTACAGCGAGATCTACCCCGACATCAGCCGCGACGAGGCCGGGCTGCAGAAGCTGTTCCTGCAGTTTTCGTTTCCCGGCGGCATTCCGAGCCACGCCTCGCCGGAGACACCGGGCTCGATTCACGAAGGCGGCGAGCTGGGCTACTCGCTCAGCCATTCCTTCGGCGCGGTGTTCGACAACCCCGATCTGATCGTCGCCTGCGTCGTCGGCGATGGCGAAGCCGAAACGGGCCCGCTGGCCACTGCCTGGCATTCCAACAAATTCCTCGATCCGGTGACCGACGGCGCAGTGCTGCCGATCCTGCATCTGAACGGCTACAAGATCGCCAATCCGACGATCCTGGCCCGCATCAGCCGCGAAGAGCTGGACCAGTTGCTGCGCGGCTATGGCTGGACGCCCCACTACGTCGAGGGCCACGATCCGGCATTGATGCATGAGGCGATGGCGACCACGCTCGACACCGTGGTCGGGCAGATTCGAAAGATCCAGCACGACGCCCGCAGCGGCGGCGAAACTGCGCGCCCGCGCTGGCCGATGATCGTGCTGGTGTCCCCCAAGGGATGGACCGGACCCAAGGTGGTCGATGGGAAGCAGATCGAAGGCACGTTCCGCGCGCACCAGGTTCCGCTGTCCGATCCCGCCGCCAACCCCGAACACCTACGCTTGTTGGAGCAATGGCTGCGAAGCTACCAGCCGCAGAATCTGTTCGATGAGCAGGGTCGGCTCAAGCCGGAACTCGCAGCGCTGGCGCCGCAAGGCGATCGCCGCATGGGCGCCAACCCCCACGCCAACGGGGGCCTGCTGCTGCGCAACCTGAGATTGCCCGACTTCCAGACTTATGCCGCTGACGTCCCCACGCCGGGCGTCAAGGGCATTGGCGACACCCGGGTGCTGGGTCCGTTTCTCCGCGATGTGGCAACGCTCAACGAGGTGCAGAGAAACTTCCGGGTGTTCGGACCGGACGAGACGTTGTCCAACGGCTTGGGCGCGCTGTTCGAGACAACCAATCGCCAATGGGACGCTGCCATTCAGCCGAACGACGAGTTCCTGGCACCGACCGGCAGGGTGCTGGATTCGATGCTCAGCGAGCACCAATGCGAAGGCTGGCTGGAGGGCTATCTGCTCACCGGCCGACATGGCCTGTTCAACTGCTACGAAGCCTTCATCCACATCATCGATTCGATGTTCAACCAGCATGCCAAGTGGCTGAAAGTGACATCGCACCTGCCGTGGCGCCGCAAGATCGCCTCGCTGAACTACTTGTTGGCTTCGCATGTTTGGCGCCAAGATCACAACGGCTTCACGCACCAGGACCCTGGCTTTCTCGACCATGTGATCAACAAGAAGGCAGAGGTGGTTCGCATTTACCTGCCACCCGACGCCAACTGTCTGCTCTCGGTGATGGACCATTGCCTGCGCAGCCGACACTACGTGAACGTCGTCATCGCAGGCAAACACCCGGCGCCGCAGTGGCTGACCATGGACCAGGCGGTCAAGCACTGCACCGCGGGCGTTGGCATCTGGCCCTGGGCCAGCAACGACCAGGATGCCGAGCCCGATGTCGTCATGGCCTGCTGTGGCGATGTGCCGACCTTGGAGACGCTGGCCGCCGTAGCCATCCTGCGGGAAAAGCTTCCAGAGCTGAGGGTTCGCGTGGTCAACGTGGTGGACCTCATGAAGCTGCAGTCGCAGTCCGAGCACCCGCATGGCCTGAGCGACGCCGAGTTCGACGGCCTGTTCACCAAAGACAAGCCGGTCATCTTCGCCTTCCATGGGTATCCGTGGCTGGTGCACCGGCTGACCTATCGCCGCACCAACCACCACAACATCCATGTGCGTGGCTACAAGGAAGAGGGAACGATCACCACGCCGTTCGACATGACCGTGCTCAACGATCTGGACCGCTTCCATCTCGTGATGGACACGATCGACCGGCTGCCCCAGACCGGATCTCCGGGCATCTATCTCAAGCAGCAACTGAGAGACAAGTTGGTCGAGCACCGGCAGTA
This sequence comes from Burkholderiales bacterium, assembly GCA_038258365.1. Taxonomy (GTDB): domain Bacteria; phylum Pseudomonadota; class Gammaproteobacteria; order Burkholderiales; family Burkholderiaceae_C; genus Rubrivivax. The sequence goes on from JBBSPW010000322.1 coordinate 2,589, forward strand.
CATCGACAAGAACGGCCAGGACCTGCCCGAGATCCGGAACTGGACCTGGAGCACGCCTGAATGAACGCGAAAGCGCTGATAGAAACCGCCAAGGCGCTGGTGGCAGACGACAAGGGCGTGCTGGCCATCGACGAAAGCACCGGCACCTGCAACGAACGATTCGCCGAACTCGGCATTGCGCAGACCGAAGAGAAGCGGCGTGACTACCGCGAATTGCTCATC
>JBBSPW010000323.1:0-2808 GCA_038258365.1 Burkholderiales bacterium
CGCAATTGGGTTCAACTGGTGCTGCCCAGTACCACGGGCGGAAACGGCTCGGACGCCAACAGCCTGAAAGCGGAACGTCTGGGGCCACGGGCATCCATTGGTTTCGTGAGCCCTACCAACCATGCCTACACCACCCTTGCGACATGGCGAGCAGCGACGCAATTCGATGGCGCATCGGTTGAACAGACAACGCCAATGCCGGCCAATATCAAGGCGGCACTTGCGTCGAAGACCCTGATCATTGGCGCTGACCTGCCTTTCTTTTTGGCGCGCCCCGGCAGCTTCTAGGAGTCGCTCAGCCCGCTTGGCTGAGCGACTGCGCTTCGGCATAGATCTCCATCGTGCGCTGGTAACTTGAGTTTGCGTTGAAACGAGACTCGTACAGCCGCCTGGCCTGCGAACCCATCTGGGCCATCTCGGCAGGGTGTGCGAGCGCCCATCGCATCTTTTGCGCCAAGTCTTCGGCATTGCCGGGTTCGACCAGCAAACCAGTTTCTCCGTCTCGAACGAGGTCGGGCACAACGCCTAGCCTGCTGGCGATCACCGGGGTACCCGCTGCGAAGGCTTCCACGATCACGAGTCCGAACGTTTCGTACCAGATGCTCGGGAACACGAGGGCCACCGACGCAGACATCTCGGCTCTGACGTGCTCAGGCGCCAGAACCCCATGCATGCGAAAGGCGGGGATCCCGGCGAGCGAATCGGCGTTCGGGCCGCTGCCGACAACCCCGACCGATCCGGGCGCCATCGATGCCGACGCAGCAGCAAGCACCCGCAGTCCTTTTTCGTGCGACAGCCGCCCAACGAATAGCAGTCCCGCACGCGGAACAGGAGGCAGGTCGAGGTCGGGCACGAAGTTCGGTTTCACGACCACGCGGTCGGCAGGCAATCCGCCTGCAAGAAACTTGTCGCGGCAAAACCCGTTCAACGCGATGTAGCGGTGAACTTTGTTGCGCCACGTACCGAGCCCCCGGTGCAGCACCAGCATCGTCGAGACGGCTGCGCTCTTGCTTCTGGACTGTTGGTAGCAGCCGTGGCGAACAGCCGCAAGGGGTGCGGTGCCCACGCAGTCTTCGCAGACCTTCCCGTTGCGTAAAAGCATGGCCTGCGGACAGATCAGACGGAAGTTATGCAAGGTTTGAACCACCGCCAACCTGCTGTCGGCTGCAGCCCAATACAGCGAGGGCGACACCAGCGGAAACGTGTTGTGGGCGTGCAAGACATCGGGTCGCTCGGCGCGGATCAGCGCTTTCACCTCTCGAACGGTGCGTGCAGACCACAATGTGTCCACGGCCGTGCGCAGCCCGGCCTCGACGATGTCGCGGTTGTGGCGCCAGTACTCGATCACCGCATGACCCCGCTGCCGTAGCAGCTCTGCTTCGGCTTCAACGACAGCGTCTTCACCGCCGCGGTGCTGGTATGCGTTGTGAACGAGAAGAATTTTCAATGGGCTAGCCCGCGGTCATCAGCCCGTTGGTACGAAAGCAGGTGAAGGCAGGTTGCCGCGACCACCGATTGCTCGGCGCTGCCTTCGACTTCTGCCACGAAGAACTCATGAACCGGATGGCCCAATCGCCGAATGGCGCTGATGCTAGCGGCAGCGTGGGCATCCCGGATGGCCCACCCGCCGAGCCGCGCCAACGCGGACGTGGCAACGGAAATGTGAGCATTCTTGTCCGCCTCGCTTGATGGCGTCGATTTTGAAGTTGGCAGGCATGCTTCCAATCTCCTACCGCGCCACCAAAGACTTCTTGTAGGCGGCTGACCGCGGCAGAACACGCCACTGCGGCGCGCGCCACCTGGCAGCCGGGCTCCCGCATTCGTTGCGCGCCGCTGCATCCACCTCGTCGTCGATGTGATGCCGCGCAAAAAAGCGTGTTTCCAAACCGATGAACGCGTGATCAGTTGCAGCGAGGAAGGGGCCGGTGCGACATCTGCGAACAAATTGGCTTGCACCCGCAAGCTGCGACCCGCGGCAAAGCCCGAAGTCTCAGCCGCCAGCCCAACCCTCAACCCGCCTCAGCCGCCGCAAACTCCGCGTAAGCCACCTTCAACCCATCCTCCAACGCCGTGCTGGCGGTCCACCCCGCGGCGCTCATCAGCCCCACATCCATCAGCTTGCGCGGCGTGCCGTCGGGCTTGCTGCTGTCGTAGACGATGCGGCCGTTGTATCCGGTGACGCGCTGGATCACCGCGGCCAGTTCGGCAATCGTCACATCGACGCCGGTGCCGATGTTCACCAGCGGCGGCTCGAAATGGCCGGTGGCGGTTTCGTCGCTGCCCAACAGCGCGTCGTAGCGCTCATCGGGCAGGTCCATCAGGTAGACGCAGGCATCGGCCATGTCGTCGCTGAACAGAAATTCGCGCCGTGGCGTGCCCGATCCCCAGACCGTCACTTCGGCATCGCCGCGTTCCTTGGCTTCGTGAAACTTGCGCAGCAGCGCCGGGATCACGTGGCTGTTGGTGGGGTGGTAGTTGTCGCCCGGCCCGTACAGATTGGTCGGCATTGCGGCCAGGTACTTGCAGCCGTACTGGCGGTTGTAGCTCCAGCACATTTCCACGCCCGCGATCTTCGCAAGCGCATAGGGACGATTGGTGGGCTCCAGCGGGCCGGTCAGCAGGTCGCGTTCCTTCATCGGCTGCGGCGCCAGCTTCGGGTAGATGCAACTGCTGCCCAGGAACAAAAGCCGCTGCACGCCGGTCAAGTGCGCCGCATGGATCAGGTTGGTTTGGATCGCCAGGTTGTCGCGGATGAATTCGCCCGGGGAGCTGTTGTTGGCGACGATGCCGCCCACCTTGGCTGCGGCC
>JBBSPW010000324.1:0-2801 GCA_038258365.1 Burkholderiales bacterium
CGTCGTCGCGTCCTCTGACCGACCACGCCATGCGGCCGTCGATGCTGCTGGCGGCGGGTTCGGTGGCGGCAGCCAAGGCGATGATCGACCGCGGCGTGGCATCGGACGGAACCTTGTCCCGCACCGACCGCGCGCCGGTCTCGGTGATGCTGCTGGACACCGACGATGCGGCCCGTGGCGTGCGCAGCGCGCTGTATCCGCCCGCGGGGCCGCTGCCGGGGCTCGGCATCGAGGTGCTGCGCGTGCCGGAGAGCGCACTGGCTTCTGCCAAGCGGGTGCTGATGGTGACCACTGGCAGCGCCACCTTGAACCTGTCACCGCCGCCAGACTGGGTGCCCGGTGGCCTCGGTGACCATCTGACCTCCTTCGGTGGCGACCTGTCGGGTGGCTCCGGGCAGAGTTCGGCGCTGGAATGGATTGCTTCTGGCGCAACGGCCAGCCATGGCGCCGTCAGCGAACCCTGCAACCACCTGCAGAAGTTTCCGCACCCGCAGGTGCTGCTGGCGCACTATGTACAAGGCATCACCGCGATCGAGGCCTACTGGAAGAGCGTGGCGTGGCCGCAGCAAAGCGTGTTCATCGGAGAGCCGTTGGCGGCGCCATTTGGGAAGTATTGACCCCTACGCTCCCTGACGGTCGGGGTCTGTTAGCCCCCACGCTCCCGAATGGTCGCTGCCCCCCGTGGGGGCGTTCGCTTGCGGCCTGGCAAATCCAGATCCATGCCTCTTCTTGGTGGGTTCGCTGCGCTTCTTTTCTTGCTTGCCTTTGTCAAGAAATTGCGCTCGACAGTGCTGCCGCGGCGGCTTCGCCTGATCGCACCGCGCCTTCGAGTGTTGCGGGATAGGGGCCGGCAACATAGTCGCCCGCCGCCAACAGACCGGGTGCAATCTGCATCGGGGGCCGCTGCAGTGCCGGGGTGCAACGGAAGGTGGCGCGTTTCTCGGCCAGCACTTTCAGGAGCGTCGGAGGTTGGGGCCAGGTGCACGGTGCGAATGCCGCTTGAGCTTGCGCCAGCACGGCCTCTCCCGTCGCCTCCAGGCCCGCATCGACCCAGCGCCGGGCGCCGCTGACCACGAAAGCGAACACACCGGGTGTTGCGCCCAGCGCGCCATGGTCGAAGGCGAACTGTGCCGGTGCGTCGGGACCCTCTAGCAGCGCTGTCATCGGCGCAGGCAGCAGACCGCCGCGGCAGCGCAGATACACAGTGACGATTGGCTCGTAGGTGAGCGAAGCGGCACGTTCTGCAAAGCCGGCTGCGTGCGGATGCGCCAGCCGTGCCGCTTCGGCTGCCGGGCAGGCCAGGATCACCGCATCGAAGCGCCGGTCGAGCAAGGTCCAGGTGCCTGCGGAGGCCTGGATCAGAGACGGCACTCGCGTGCCCAGCACCACCTCGCTGCCCGCGTCGCGCAGCCAGGTGGCTGCCGGATCAGGCAACAACGCTTGCAACGACCGTCGCGGCAGCAGCAGGTCGGCGCCGCCGGCACCGCCAAACAGCGCGTCGCGCAGCACACGCAACAGCACTTCGGCGCTGGCGTCGGCGGCGGCAGTGTTCAGTGCCGCCACACACAGGGGGTCGATCACCAGCTGCCTGGCAGCCGGGCGCAGGTGACGACACAGCGCATCGACGGTCAACATGGGTTCGCAACGAAAGCCCCGCAAGGCCCAGGCCGCCGCCGCGGACAGCAGCGACAGGCGGTCGGCCACCGTCAGCCCATCGGCCGCCATCACGCCGCGCACGAAAGCCGGTACCGCGGAACCGAGCGGCAGCTGCAGGCCGCGCCCATCCGGGTAACGCAGTGCCAGCGGGCGCCGGTCGAAGACTGCTTCGAGGTCGACGCCAACGGTGGTCATCAGGGACAGTGTTCGGCGGTAGGCACCGATCAGGATGTGCTGGCCGTTGTCCAGCAGTAGGCCATCGACCACCAGCCCGCGCGCCCGGCCGCCGAGCTGCGCAGCCATCTCGAACAGCGTCACGGCATGGCCGGCTTCGGTCGCCCGCACGGCGGCCGACAGCCCGGCCCAGCCTCCGCCGACGATCGCGACCTTCACTGCGGATGCGTCAGCGGAATCACCCGCCGATCAGCCGGCCCGCAGGTGGGTTCGCGCAGCGATCCACAGCTTGCGCAGCGGCGTCAGCGAGGTGCGCTGGTGCAGCACCTGAAAGTCCTGCGATTCGATCTCGCGCAGCAGGGTTCGGTAGATGTTGGCCATCATCAAACCTGGCTTCTGGGCGACGCGGTCGGCCGTCGGCAAGAGCGCAAAAGCTTCGTCGTAGCAGCGGTGGGCGCGCGCTGACTGAAAGCGCATCAGCGCCTGGAAGCGCGCGCTGTAGCCCCAGGGCACGTCGCGCTTGAGCAACTCGTGCGCCTTCACATCGAATTGCTGCAACTCGGCCAGCGGCAGGTAGATGCGACCGCGGCGCGCATCGTCGCCCACGTCGCGGATGATGTTGGTCAGCTGCATCGCCAAACCCAGGCGGTGGGCGTATTGCACGGTGGCGGCCTCGGTGTGGCCGAAGATGTTGGCTGCGACCTCGCCCACCACGCCCGCCACCAGATGGCAGTAGCGCTGCAACGCTGTCCAGTCCAGAAAGCGGTTCTGGTCCAGATCGGTCTGGCAGCCTTCGATCACCGACTGCAGGTGCTCGGCCGCGATGCCATGCGCCGCTGCCAATGGCATCAAAGCCCGCATCACCGGATGGCTGGGCTCGCCGGCAAACGCCTGCGCCACTTCGGTGCGCCACCATTGCAGCTTGGCTGCCGCCACACCGGGGTCGCTGACCTCGTCGACCACGTCGTCGA
>JBBSPW010000325.1:0-2792 GCA_038258365.1 Burkholderiales bacterium
CACGAAGCTCGCCACCACCACCAGGGCAGGTCCGCCGATCACCATCCAGACGATCGGCAGCCGCCACCAGACCGCCGTTTGAATATCGGGGTTGGGGTGGGGGTTGGGGTTGGAGGGTTCGCTGGTCATCGAGAACATCCTGATCGAGGAAGTGACAGAGTCGGGCCGGGCGCTGCGGCTGTCAGCGCGGCACGACGAAGGTGCTGGCTTCGGTGACCGAGCGCGACGCATCGACATCGGCTGCGGTGGTGTTCGACTGCAGGCGCTCGACCGTGAAGCGAATCGCATGCGCGCCCGGCCCGGACTGCTGCACGGTTTGCGGCGGCACCCGCACCGACATCGGCAGCCACAGGGCTTCGGCCGCAGGCACCACGACCTCGGCATCCGGGTGGGTGGCGATTCCGGGTAGTCCCGCTGCCGTGATGCGGTAGCGCTGCGGCCGCTCGGTGGCGTTCATGACCTGCAACCGATAGACGTTCTCGATCCAGCCGTTGTCGACCAGCCGCCCCAGCGTGCCCCGGTCGCGCACGATGTCGACCTTGAACGGCGCCCGCATCGCCAGACTCGTGGTCAAGCCGGCACCGATCAGCAGCAGCACCGCGGTGTAGATCAACACCCGCGGCCGCAGCACCCGGCGCCAGGTCTGCGCGGGGCTCAGCTTCTGCTGCATGGCGTTTTCGGTGTCGTAGCGGATCAAACCGCGCGGGTATTGCATCTTGTCCATGACGCCGTTGCAGGCGTCGATGCAGGCTCCGCAGCCGATGCACTCGTATTGCAGCCCGTCGCGGATGTCGATGCCGGTGGGGCAAACCTGCACGCACAGGGTGCAGTCGATGCAGTCGCCCAGACCCGCCACCTTCGGCTTGGTGCGGCGATCGTCGTCGGCACGTGCCGGGCGATGGCCCCCACGCGGCTCGCCGCGCTCGGGGTCGTAGGTGATCACGAGCGTGTCCTTGTCCATCATCACGCTCTGGAAGCGGGCATAAGGACACATGTACTTGCAGACCTGTTCGCGCAGGAAGCCCGCATTGCCGTAGGTGGCCAGGCCGTAGAAGCCGATCCAGAATGCTTCCCACGGACCGAAGGTCAGCGACGGAACCGCCTGCGCCAGCTCGCGGATCGGCGTGAAGTAGCCAACGAAGGTGAAGCCGGTCCACAAGCCGATCGCGAGCCACACCGCATGCTTGCCGCCCCGGCGCCAGAGCTTGTCGAAGCCCCACGGCGCCTTGTCCAGTCGGATGCGGCGGTTGCGGTCGCCTTCGAAGCGTTTCTCGACCCACATGAAGACTTCGGTGTAGACCGTCTGCGGGCAGGCGAAGCCGCACCACAGGCGCCCGGCCCCCGCGGTGAAGAGAAACAGGGCACCAGCCGAAACCACCAGCAGCCCGGTCAGGTAGATGAAGTCCTGCGGGTACAGCACCAGGCCGAAGATGTAGAAGCGCCGCGCTTCGAGCGCGAACAGCATCGCCTGGCGGTCGCCCCACTGCAGCCACGGCAAACCATAGAAAACGATCTGGGTCGCCCACACCAGTGCCCAGCGCCAGGCCGCGAACCAGCCGCTGACCGCGCGGGCATGGATGCGGTCCTGCGCCTTGTACATCGACACCACGGCGATGCGGGCATCGTCGGGCGGCGTGCCGGGTGGCACGTTGGCGATGGCGGCTGCAGCCGGATCGGTCATGGCGCGCTGCCCGGCACGGTGTGGGTCACTTCGTCCCTCACTGCTTGGCGACCCGGGTGCCGCGCGAGAGTCCCCAAACATAACCCGACAGCACATGAATCTGCTCGGGGGTGAGCAGGCGGGCTTGCGACGGCATGACGTTGGTCCAGCCTTGGGTGATGGCGTTGATCACCACCTGCTCTCCCCAGCCATGCAGCCAGACGGCATCGGTCAGGTTGGGGGCACCCAACGCCGGGTTGCCCTTGCCATCGACGCCATGGCAGGCCGCGCAGACCCCGAACTTGGGCCGGCCGAGTTGCGCCGCCAGGTTGTCGTGCGGGCTGCCCGACAGGCTCAGCACGTAGTGGGCCACGTTGCGCACATCGTCGGCGGTGCCGACCGCAGCAGCCATCGGCGGCATCATGCCGATGCGGCCCTCGGTGATGGTCTTGGTGATGTAGTCGGCGGTGCCCTGCCCCAGCCATTCGTTGTCGGTCAGGTTCGGGAAGCCTTTGCTGCCGCGCGCGTCCGAGCCATGGCATTGCGAGCAATTGTTCAGGAACAACCGCTGGCCGATGCCGGCGGCTTCGGGGTCGCGCGCGAGCTGCTCGGCGTCCATGGCCGTGAAGCGTGCATACAACGGCGCCATCGCCGCCCGGGCCTTGTTCTCTTCGTTTTGCAACTGCTGCCGACTGCTCCAGTCCAGCGTGCCCTGCGTCACCGCCAGACCCGGGTAGAAGGCCAGGTACACCACCGCAAAGACCACCGTGATGACGAACAGCCACATCCACCAGCGCGGCAGCGGGTTGTTGAGCTCGCGCAGGTCCTCGTCCCAAACATGGCCCGTGGTGTTGTCGCCGGCCATCACCTTGCGGCGGCTGGCAACGATCAGCAGCGCCAGGCAGGCCAGTACGCTGATGACCGTGGCCACCGCGATGTAGATCGCCCAGCCGCTGTGCATGAAGTCGCTCACGGCCGGTCACCCCTGTCGGCCTGCCGCCCGGCCGTAGCATCGAGCGCATCGCCGCTGAACGGCAACTGCTCGGCCACCGCGTACTCCCCGCGTCGCCTGCGGCTCCAGGTGTGCAGCACCAGCAACAGAAACAGCAGCAGGCCGATCACGGTGATGCCG
>JBBSPW010000326.1:0-2786 GCA_038258365.1 Burkholderiales bacterium
AAAACGGCCGGAGCATGGAGTGCGATGGCTCCGCTCGTCAGGGTTCGGTACCGCGGATATCGCGGACCGATTGCAGGATGATGTCATCGAGTTCATCGGTGCCGTGCAGCACGCTGATGTCGCCCGTCGTCTCCAGTACCACCGCGCGGACGTCGGAGATGCGCAGCACGTTGGCTTCGCGCAACTTGGCGATCACGTCCGCTTCGGTGACCCTGCTGCGGCTGAGGGCATCGGGGATGAACTCGCCGTCGCGCATCAGCAGCAGCGGCTCATTGTCGACGATTTTGTTGACGGCCGTCCGCTGTCGCAGCAGTGCGATCACGGCCTGCACGGAGAGCAGCGACGCGATCGCCAGGGCGCCACTTGCCACCGGCGTGGCGGTGGCCGAAGCCTGCAAGCACCACGCGGTGGCCCAGCGCCGGCGTTTGCTGCTCACGTCGTTCAAGCCTGAAGCACTGCGCGCCGCGCAGGAAACTGCGCCAGATCTGCCGCGCGGCCTGCTGCTGGACGAATGGACCGAGGGCTGGTGGGAAACCGCTCAACGCCTGGCCTGCGTCGCGGTGGTGACCAACCACCGGATCATGGATGTTGCGGTGCTGCAGCGCCTGCATGGCGCCGGGCTTCGGGGGCTGTGCTACACGGTCAATGACGCTGCCGATGTGGCGCGGTTGTTGTCGCTGGGCATCGACGGTCTGATCACCGACGCGGTCGATCGCCACGCTCCGGGGTCGGCCCCGTTGCAGGGGCCACCGGTGCGTCCAGCGCCGCTGCTGTCAACCCCAGTGCCACCGCCGGGTCCGGCGCCAGCGCCACGCCGCTGACCGAGCCGTCGGTCTCGAAGTCGGGTGCAGGCAATGCGCGCAGATTGCGGATCAGCGGCAACCGCCACGCCACCACCACCAGCACCACCGACACGCCGCCAGCGAAAAGCAACGCCGCGCGCAAGCCGATGTGCTCACCCAGCCAGCCGCCCAGCAGTGCCCCCGGCGCTGCGGCCAACAAGGTCAGCCAGCGCATGGTGGCGGTCATCCGGCCCAGCATCGGCTGCGGCGTCACCGCCTGCCGCAGCGCCAGAAAGTTGATGAAGATGAACACCGCGCCGGCGGTGAAGCTCATCAACATCAAAGCGAATGCAGCAACGCCGAAGCCGTTGGCCGGCGCTGCTGCCAACAGCAGCCAGCCCGCGCCGCAGATGGCGTAGCCCACCACCAGACACGGCCCCGGACCCAGGCGGCGGCTGAGGCGGTTGCCCACCACGCTGCCGGCAATGGTGCCGAAGCCCATGCCCACATAGCAGAGACCCACGGCCTGCTCGGACAAGCCGAGGATGCGGGTGGCGAACAGGATCTGCACCGTCATCGCCGCGTAGTGGCACATCTGCCAGACCGCCATCAGCGCGGCCAGGGTCAGCAGCAAACGTTGGCCGATCACGAAGCGCAAGCCCGCCATCAGGTCGCGTCCGAAGTGGGAGCTCGCACGCGCGGTCGGCGGCGGCTCCAGGTTCGGCAAACCGCGCAGGATCAATGCCGATGCCAGCAGCAGTGCGGCATTCACCAGCATCGCCAGCGGCGCGCCAAACAGCTTGATGAGCGCACCGGCGAGCCCCGGCCCGGCCACTTCGGCACCCGAGGTGGCCAGCGCGTTCTTGGCATGCGCTTCCACCAGACGGCTGCGGGGCACCACCTGGGTCAACACGATCTGCGCCGCGGTGCCTGCCACGGTGTGCACGAGCCCCAGCAGAAATCCCACCGCATAGAGCCAGGTCATCGACAGCCAGCCCAGCCACCAGGCCAACGGCACGCTGGCCGCGGCCAGCGCGACCAGCGACTCGCCCACCACATAGACCGGCAGCTTGCGAACCCGGTCGAGCCAGACACCGGCCGGCAAGGACACCAGGATGAACGGCGCCAATTCGATCGCGGTCAGCAAACCCATCTGCGTGGGCGTGGCATGCAGCAACACCGCCGCGGTCAGCGGAAGCGCCAGCATCATCACCTGGTTGCCGAAGGCACTGGTGAGGATCGAGCTCCACAGCCGCGCGTAAGCCGGATCGCGCAGCAGATCACCCTCGGGTGGCCTCAGCTTTCGCAGGAAGGCCAGCCCCAAACGCTAGGACCGATAGTCGGCGTTGATGCTCACGTACTCCTGCGACAGGTCGCAGGTCCAGACGGTGGTTTCGGCCGGGCCGCGGTGAAGGTCGACCCGCACCGTGATTTCGCTGGCCTTCATCACGCGCTGGCCGTCTGCTTCGCGGTAGTCGGGGTGGCGGCCGCCTTGCGTCACCACATGCACATCGTCCAGGTGCAGATCGATCAGGCTCTGGTCCAGATCGGCGATGCCGGCATATCCCACCGCGGCCAGGATGCGGCCCAAGTTGGGGTCGCTGGCAAAGAACGCGGTCTTGACCAGCGGGGAGTGCGCGATGGCATAGGCGGCAAGCCGGCATTCGGCCTCGTCGCGGCCACCCTGCACGGTGACGGTGATTAACTTGGTGGCGCCTTCGCCGTCGCGCACGATCGCCTGCGCCAGCTGCTGCGACAGCGACACCACGGCGTCCTGCAGCAAGCGCCCGTCTTCGCTGTCGAGCCGGGTGATCGGCGTGTGGCCCGCCTGCTGCGTGGCCACCAGCACGAACGAGTCGTTGGTGGAGGTGTCGCCGTCGATCGTGATGCGGTTGAAGCTCTGCGCGGCTGCATGGTTCAGCAGCGGCTGCAGCAGCGCCGGGTCGATCACCGCGTCGGTCGCCATGAAGCCGAGCATCGTCGCCATGTCGGGCCGGATCATGC
>JBBSPW010000327.1:0-2745 GCA_038258365.1 Burkholderiales bacterium
AAGGAATTTCTGCTGCCGTAGACTGCGCCGCTTGCGTCTCGGAGGTGGCAGAGTGGGGATTCGTAACAAGTTGCGCTTGTTTGTCATGGCGAGAGTCAACGCTGCTGCAATGCGCCGGTGGTTGGGGGGCGTCGCAGTGGCGATTCCGCTGGCACTGACTCCGGCCGCAGCCACCTACGCCGCCTCCGGCAAAACCGCGAAATCCGTCAAGAGCGGCAAGGCCGCCAAGTCGGTGAAGACAGCGGCCTACACCCGCGACAGCAGGGCCAGCCGAACGACCCGCCCCAGCAAGCGCGCAGCGGGTCGGGTGGTGCGCGCCGCGGTGGTGCTTCCGTCCATGGGCCACATCAGCGGCCTGCAGCACACCGACGATGCGCTGGAACTGAAGTCCAGCGTGGCGCTGGTAATCGACCAGGACACCAATGAGGTGCTGTTCAGCAAGAACCCGAATGCGGTGCTGCCGATCGCATCGATCACCAAGCTGATGACGGGGTTGGTGGTGACTGAAGCCCATCTGCCTCTGGACGAGAAGCTCACGGTTTCCGCTGAAGATGTGGCTGCCACAGCAGGCAGTCGCTCGCGACTTCTGCAGGGTACCGAGTTGACCCGTGGCGAGATGATGCATCTGGCGCTGATGTCGTCCGAGAACCGCGCTGCGCATGTCCTGGGCCGAACCTACCCTGGCGGGCTGGACGCTTTCATCCCGGCAATGAATGCCAAGGCGCGGCAGCTGGGCATGGGTGACACCCGCTATGTCGAGCCCACGGGGCTTTCCAGCAGCAACCAGTCCAGCGCGCAGGATCTGGCGCGCTTGGTGCGGGCCGCGTTCGAGCACCCGATCCTTCGCGACCTGTCGACATCGCCTGAAGCGATGGTGCCGGTGGGGCGCCACAACCTGCAGTTCCGCAACACCAACGGATTGGTGCGCAGCCCCGAGTGGGAGATCGGTCTGCAGAAGACCGGCTACATCTCGGCCGCGGGGCGTTGTCTGGTAATGCAGGCGCAACTGGCCGGCCGCAAGCTGATCATGGTGCTGCTGGATTCGGCCGGCAAGTACTCGCGCATCGGAGATGCCGAGCGCATTCGCCATTGGCTGGTCACCACGCCGCTGGCAACGCCGCTGGCAAGTGCCGGGCTCCCTCAAGCCCGATAGCCGTGCTTGCTGGTCCGATGTTGACGGCCGGCTGACTCAACCCCGGTACCCCAGCGCCGCCGAGATCTGCGCTGCCGTCGCTTTGACGCGTTGCAGCCAGGTATCGTCCATCCGATCGGCTGGTGCAGATACCGACAACCCCGCAAGCAAGGTGCCCTGGTCGTCGTAAATGCCCGCTGCCATGCAGCGCACTCCCATCTCCAGCTCCTCGTCGTCGCGTGCCGATCCGGTGGCGCGAACCGACACAAGTTCGCGTTCCAGCCGAGCCAGCTCGGTGATGCTGTTGCGCGTGTGCCCGGCCAGCCCCGTACGGGTCGCATAGGCGCGCACCTTTGCGCTGTCGTCATGGGCCAGAAACAGCTTGCCCACCGAGGTCAGGTGCAGCGGCGCGCGCCCGCCGATCGCGCGCACCACCTGCATGCCGGAGCGTTCGCTGTAGGTGCGTTCTATGTAGACGATCTCGTCCCCCTGCCGCATCGACAGGTTGACCGGTTGGTGCGTGGTCTTGTGCAGTTCGCGCATCGGACCTGTGGCGGCTTCACGCACATCGAGCCGCGCTTTCACGAGGTTGCCCAATTCCAGCAATCGCATGCCGAGCCGGTAGCTGCCTGCCACCGGTCGGTCGACCAAGCGGCCGATCGCCAGATCGTTCAGGATGCGGTGCGCAGTGGACGGGTGCAGCCCCGTGCGCTCACTGATCTCCTTCAAGGGCAAGGGCTCTGGTTGCGACGCCAGCAAATCCAGCAAGGCGAAGCTGCGTTCCAGTACCTGGATCGTCGGCGAATGCTGGACTTTTTTCATGGGCATGGGAAGGCAATCGGCCAATGATGGCATTTTGCATCGCGAAAATCTGGACCGCATGCCGGTCGCGGGGCCGTCGGGTTTGGATGTTGGCCGCCATCGTCGTCGGGGCCACGGCGTGTGGCCAGACCTTGCCCTTGCCGGACGCCGCTGCAGCTGCTTCCGCGCCAGCGGCTGTGGTACTGGCACCAGCTGGACCCGTCCCCGCTCCGGCAAGCGCAGCACCGCTGCCCGCGCCGGTACCGGCGCGGGCGGCGGCCTGGATCCCGGTGCCGCGGTCGATCAGCCGGCTCTACGCACCCGCGCTCGGATTGGTGATCAACGATGCCGACCCCGATTCGGTGGCAGTGGGCGAGTACTACGTTGCCGCCCGGCACTTGCAACCCGCGCAGGTGTTGCGGGTGACGCTGCCGATCAAGAACGCGTTGAGTCGCGACGAGTTCGAGCGCCTGCGCGCAATCATCGAAGTCCGCTTCGGCCCGCGCATCCAGGCGTTGGCACTGGCCTGGACGGCTCCGTTTGCGGTCGAATGCAATTCGATCTCCGGGGCATTGGCGCTCGGCTTCGATGCGGCGTTGTGCCAGAACAGCTGCAACCGGTCGCGGCAGTCGGCTTACTTCAACTCGTCGTCGTCGCGTCCTCTGACCGACCACGCCATGCGGCCGTCGATGTTGCTGGCGGCGGGTTCGGTGGCGGCAGCCAAGGCGATGATCGACCGCGGCGTGGCATCGGACGGAACCTTGTCCCGCACCGACCGCGCGCCGGTCTCGGTGATGCTGCTGGACACCGAC
>JBBSPW010000328.1:0-2727 GCA_038258365.1 Burkholderiales bacterium
AACACCAGGCCGGACGCTACGCGCACGCCAAGCAGTACCGGCGCATGCAGCGCGAGATCAGGAAGCTGCGGACCTGGCTCGGACGCGTGGTCCGAGATGTGCAGCGGAAGGCCGGCTACATGCCCGATGCGCTGAAGACCAGGATCGCCACCGCCGAGCGACTGCATGCCCAACGGCGTGACTTCAAGAACAAGCCCTACGGGCTGCACGCGCCCGAGGTCGAGTGCATCGCCAAGGACAAGCTCCGAACGCCGTACGAGTTCGGTGTGAAGACCTCGGTGGCGGTGACGGCCAAGGAAGGACTGGTGGTGGGCATGCGCTCGATGCCGGGCCTGCCGTACGACGGACACACGGTGGACAGCCAGATCGAGCAGATCGCCATCCTGAGCGGCATCACACCGAAGATTGCGCTGGCGGATCGGGGCTACCGCGGCGTGGAGCCAGTGGCGGGCACCCGGCTGTTGATCAGGCACACGCGGCGCTTGCCCAAGCGGCTGAAAAAGTTGCTCAGGCGCCGCCAGGTGGTCGAGCTGATGATCGGACACATGAAGGCCGACGGGCTGCTGGGCAGAAACTGGCTCAAGGGCGCGCTTGGCGATGCGATGCACGCAGTGCTGTGCGGCGCGGGGCACAACCTGAGGATGATCCTGGCGCACCTGCGGGTGCTATTTTGCGCCTTCGTCGCCATGATCCCAATGGCGGTCCACTGCGTCGCTGCAATACTGCGCCGGCCGCCGTTGCTTGCTTCATTCTGAAACTGAGTTGTTCAGGGCCCGACTAACTCGGCAACCATCCGAGGACATCTTTGACGGTTGTCACTGATTGGCTTCGCTTAGCGATTTAGCCTGACATTTTCATGCCGAAACTGGCTGGATGCCAGCGACGAGCCGATCGACATCATTGCCGATCCACATCAGCCTTGACATTCGAGCCAGCCGAAGCGGCGGGGTCAACCGCTGCTGTCGGCCATTTCCCCTGCGCACGCAGCCGGTCTTCCAGAGCGGTGGCGGTGTACCCCAGTGCCTTGGCTTCCCGCGCTTGTTTGACCGCCAGATCGACATCGCCCAGTTCAAGCGCCATCAGGCCTACGTTGTAATGGGTTAAAGGATTGTCGCCCGCGCTTTGTAGCGCCTGTTGCACTTGGGCTAGCGCTTCATTCTTGCGGTTGGCTTTGCTTAGGTATTGCGCATAGAGCAGGCGGGAAACCGTATCGTCGGGGCGAAATAAAATCGCGCGTTCGAAGTAGCAGCTTACCGTATACCTCGCACCGGGCGCCGGGTCACTTTTAAACTTTTCTGCCGCCCGGGCCATTGTCCGGAGTGCGCGGTGATGATTCGGGAACACGTGCAGGGTGTAGGCGACATCTGCGGCCATATTCGTAAACGTCGTCGTGGCCGGCCGTAACAGCGCCTCGACCCCGGGCGTGAAGTGGTCGCTTTCAAACAATGCTTTTTGCTGGGCGTCTACTTCCCGATAGTCGAACGGCCCGAAATGGTTCTGGAACGGATTGCCGCAAGCAGTGCCATTCTGTGCCGCTGCTGACTGACCCGCCGCAGCCAACAGCAAAAAGGCCCGAAGGAGAAACCCGATAGGTTGTGAATTCATGGTGGTACCCGCTCCCGCGATCAACAATTCGTTATTACCGGTCAAGCTGCCATGCTTGCAGTTCGAGCCGTTTCCCGATCGGCTCATGCAGCAAGGTCCGCGAACACGCTGGCATTCGATGTGCGTGACCATACGCCACCGCTCGGACCGAAGGCAGCGTTGGTGCCCGTAAGAGGTCATGCGCCTTCCACATTCCCCTCCCACCATTCGATTTAGAAGCCGGCGCTGTCAAGGATTCGAGCGCATGTCGAGAGCGCGCGGGCTGAGTGCCGGGGCCGGGGGCCTCAACCGCAGCTTCGGGACCGTGTTGCTAGGCAGGGAAATGTGCATGAACCCCGGCGCGGTTCCTACCCCCAGCTGCAGTCTGCCGATGATCCCGAAGGTCACCCGCCCGACCGTCAGGGCCCCAAGCCGCTGGTGCGACTTCAACGAGGCGTTGTTGAATCGATTGATGCGGCTGAAGCTCCACTCCACCCCCTCTGCAGCCAGCGTCTCGTCGACGGCCTTCCACATGCGCCCCATCGTGCGTCCGATCCGAAAGCGGGGCTCCACGTAAACGTCGAAGTCCCAGACGCCCGAGGCCGGCTCGCTGATTTCGTAGACGCAGCGCACCTGGTCTTCTACGTATCTGCCTCTGGCTATCCAGATATGGCCGGCGAACTGGCCGTTCACCGTGGCCGCAAAACACTCGGCGCCGTCGGCAAAACGCTGTGCGACGACCTCGCCAGGTCGGGGGAATGCGGGCAGCAGCGCATGGCCAGGGCCCACGCGCTGCATCACAAAGCCCGCTGCGGGCTTCATGCTAGCCAGCGCCGCGCTGCCTACCGGTTGCGCCATCAGCAGATAAGGCACGACGGCTGCGCGGCCGCCGCTGGCCCTCTGCAACATGCGGTGCAGCACGTACAAGAGCGTCACGCAGACGCCGTCGTGTTCGGCGACCAACTTGCGCCAGCGCTGCAGCGGGTTCATTGCGCCACCGGGGCGGCGAGCAGTCGCTGCAGCCAGCGCAAAGTAGCTGCCGCCAGAGCATCTTCGTGTTCGCGGGTGGAGAAGGTGTGGTCGGCCTCGTCTATGGTCAGCTGCTCGGCTTGGGGCTGCCTCAGTACCGCCTGCCAGCGCGGT
>JBBSPW010000329.1:0-2684 GCA_038258365.1 Burkholderiales bacterium
ATCTCGGGCAGGTTGATATCCATCGACAGCTCCGGTCTCAGTGCAAATCGGCGACCGGTGCGCGCACCACCCCGGCGGCCTCCAGTGCCGAGGCCACCGCCAGCACCCGCGACTCCTGCCAGGGCGCGGCGATCAGCTGTACCCCCAGCGGCAGGTGCCGGTTGTCCGAATCGGCAGCCGCATCGGCTGCAGAGCGCCACACCGGCACGGTGCACACCGGCAGCCCGATGCAGGACACCGGCTGTGTCAGCAAGCCCATGCTGGCGCGCGAGGGCAGGCGCTGGCCGTTGATCTGCAGCCATTCGGTGCCGATCACCGGCGCGGCGCAGGGCGCGGCCGGCGCGATCAGCACATCGACCTCGGCGAACGATGCCGCCACCTGCCGCGCGAACCAGTGACGCACGCGCTGCGCCTGCACGAACCACAGCGAAGGCGCCAGCGCACCGGCCAGAAAGCGGTCGCGTGTCAATGGCTCGAAGTCATCGGCGCGGGTTCTCAGATCGCCCAGATGCAGCGCCGCGCTCTGTGCGTTGGTGATCAGAAAGGCCGCTGCGCGCGCACGCGCCACTTCGGGCCACTGGATGCGGCGGGTGGCGCCCAGCGCCTGTGCCACGGTGTCGACAGCCGCCACTGCCTCCGGCAGTGCCATTTCGCGAAACCAGCCGCCCAGAACGCCGATGCGCAGGCCGCCGATGGTGCCCAGGTGCGACACCGTGGGCTCGACAGCGCGCGGCAGGCAAGATGGATCGCCGCGGTCGTGCCCCTGCATAGCGTCGTAGGCCAGTGCCAGGTCCCGCACGCAACGCGCGAACGGTCCGAGGTGGTCCAGATCGGCCACGAAGGGATAGGTGCCGGTTCGCGGCAGGCGGCCGACGGTGGGTTTGAGCCCGAACACACCGCACAGCGAAGCCGGCACCCGGATCGACCCGTTGGTGTCTGAGCCCAGGCTCAACGGCACCTGCCCGGCCGCCACCGCTGCTGCGCTGCCGCCCGACGAGCCGCCGGCGATGCGCTGCAGGTCGTGTGGGTTTCGGGTGGGGCCGTAGTGCGTGTTCTCGGTTGTGAAGCCATAGGCGTACTCGTCCATGTTGAGCGCGCCCATCAGCACCGCACCCGCGGCCTGCAAACGCTGCACCAGCACCGCATCGGCACTTGCCGGCGGGTGCTCGCGCTCGATCACCGAGCCGGCCAGCGTGGTCAGGCCGTCGATGTCGTAGAGGTTCTTGACTGCGAACGGCACGCCCAGCAGCGGCAAGTCGCGAACGCTGGCGTCGCCTTGCTGCAGGCGCGTGTCGAGCGCGGCTGCGGTCTGGCGAGCGCGCTCGAAGGTGGTCGCGGTGAAGGCATTGATGCGCGCATCGGTGTGCGCGATGCGCGCAGCGGCGGCGTCCACCAGCGCCACGGCACGGGTGTCGCCGCGCCGCAGCGCGGCCGACATCGCGTGCCCGGGGCCGGCCAGCAGATCGTCGACAGCACTCATCGCGGCTCCATCGGCGCGACGGGCACGACCGGCACGAACACCGCCGCCGGCTCGTCGACCGGCAACAGCGGGTGCGACATCACCTGCTCGGCCAGCGTGGCCGCGATGGCGAAGTAGCGCAGCACACCGGGCCGTTGTTCGGAAGTGATCGGCAGGCCCAGCAAGATGGCCGAGGCATCCACATGATGTTCGATCGCCGCAGCGTCCAGCTTGTTCATCTCGGCTCAGGCCTTGTAGAGCTGGCGGTAGTCGGGCTGCATGTGAAACCAGTACTGGTAGCCCATCACATCCTTCTGCATCGCCACGTCCATGGTCGGCTGAAACAACGGCACCCGCGGCACCTCGTCGTAGGCGATCTGGATCATCTCTTTGACCGCTGCGTCGTAGACCGGCTTCGACTCGGCGCGCCGCGCTTCGGTGATCACCTTGTCGAGCTTCGGGTTCTGGTAGCTCATGGTGTTGAAGACCGCGTTCTGACCGTGGTAGCACCAGAAGAAGAAGTACTCGGGGTAGTTGAGCCAGCCCCCGAAGCGGTTGATCACCATCGGCAGGTCCTTCTTCAACAGCGCCGCGCGCCAGGTGGCACCGGGAATCTTGTTGATGGTGGCCTTGATGCCGATCTGCGCCAGCGACTCCTGGATCAGCACCGCCATCGGCTCGCCCACCGTGGCACCGCCCAGATCGAACGACAGCGTGGTGTCGAAGCCAGCCTGGGCACCGGCTTCGGCCATCAGCGCCTTGGCCTTTGCGATGTCGTGCTTGTAGGCCGTGGGCTGCGGCCAGGCGGTGGTCTTGACGGTCTCGGACGGCGCACCGTAGAGTTTGACGCCGCGGCCGTAAAGCGCATTGTCGTAAAGCTTCTCGTACGGCACCGCATAGGCCACCGCTTCTCGCACCTTCGGGTTGTTGAAGGGCGGCCGGGTGACATTCATGCCCAGATAGAACATGGAGTTCTCGACCGGCGTGCTGCTGACCTTGACATTGCCGGTCTCCTTCGCCAGCTCGGCGAAGTCCTTCGGTGGCAGGTCGAAGGTGATGTCGATGTCGCCCTTGACCAGCAACGCGCGGCGGTTGCCGGCGTTGGGCACCTCACGCTGCACGACGCGGCGCAGCTTCGGCAGTGGGCCGCAGGTCCAGTCGTCGTTGCGCACATAGACGATTTCGGAGCCGGGGCGAAAGGCCTCGACCTTGAAGGCGCCGCCGC
>JBBSPW010000330.1:0-2677 GCA_038258365.1 Burkholderiales bacterium
ACAGCCACAGCGACACATACCGCGGCAACGCCTGAGGTGTGAAGCCGATGGCGCGGTCGAGTGCGGTCAGTGGCATCACCGTCACTGCAAATGCCGGGTGTCTCAGCAGGTAGAAATACAACAGAAAAAACGGCCACATGAAGAGGCTGATGCCCAGCGCCTTCAGCAGGAAGTGGCGCCGCATGCGGGCGCGGCATTCAGCCCACCAGCCCACCGTCACGGCCGGGGTGCGCGTCTGGCTGCGATCGGTCACGTTGCTTGCATCGTTCACATGTGCGACGCCGTCGGTGGGTTGGGGCGCCGCAGCCTATCACCCGCCGTGGCACGCTCCGCAGGCCGGGTCCTGACCCGCCGCGGCGGCAGAACTCAGGATAATTCGTCCGATGGTCCAGGCCTCCTCGCTGTCACCGACGGCCGCACGAGCCTGGCGCGTGCAGCAGCAGCGGCTGCCAGCCTGCGACAACGCCTTGAATGCTTCAACCACCTTCGAAACCCTCACCGGCCACGGCGACCCCATGAGCAACCCAGTCCGCAACCCGATCAGCGCCCGATTGTCCCGAGCGGTCCGGCGGCTCGGATTCCTGCTGCCGCTGTCGGTGGCCGCTGCGGCTGCACTCGCCAGCGGTGTTGTTCGCGCCGACCAGCCGTTGTGGGAACTGGGCCTGGGGGTCGGTGGCCTGCGCCTGCCGCACTACCGCGGCTCGGACCAGTCGCGCAGTTGGCTGCTGCCGGTGCCGTATGTGGTTTATCGCGGTGCCATCTTCAAAGCCGACCGCGAAGGCACGCGCGCGGTGCTGCTGGACACCGAGCGTTTCGACTTCGACCTGAGCCTGTCGGCCAGCGCGCCCACCAGCAACGACAACATCGCTCGCCGCGGCATGGCCGATCTGAAGCCGACGCTGGAGTTCGGACCCAACCTGAACCTGCGCCTGGCCAAGGACCGCAACTGGGCGCTGGAGCTGCGCGTGCCGATTCGGGCCGCGTTCACGGTCGAGCGCAGTCCGCGCAGCATCGGCTTCCAGGCCGCGCCGCACCTGAACGTGGACTGGCGTGTGGCCGACTGGAACTTCGGCCTGCAGGGCGGCCCGCTGTTCGGTGACCAGCGCCGCCATGCCTACTTCTACGATGTCCAGCCGCAGGACGTGATCGCTGGCCGTCCCGGCTACCGCGCCCGCGGCGGCTTCGCCGGCTGGACCGGCAACGCGTCGGTGTCGCGCCGCTTCGCCACGGTGTGGACCGGCTTCTACCTGCGCGGCGACAGCCTGAGCGGCGCGGTGTTCGACGACAGCCCGCTCGTGAAGACGCGCTCCAACTGGTCGGCCGGCTTCGCGGTGTCGTACATCTTCAAGACTTCCGAGGCGCGGGTGCCGGACCCGGTCTCGCCGGTGGGTGGCAATTGAGCATGTCGAGCGTCTGGGACAGCTTCGGCGGGAGCAAGCGGCGGTGCTGCTGCTGACGGTTGCCGCCCGGGCCTTGCGCATTCTGATGCGCTTGCTCGCGTGGCCCCTGCTGCAACTGCAACTGCTGCTGCTCGGCGCGCTTTCGCTCGGCTGGAGCGCGGTGGCGCTGCTGCTGCATCCGCTGCTGTCGCGCCGCAGCGGGCGCCGCATCGGGCGGGCGATGATCTCGCTCGGTTATCGCGGCTTCTGGTTCGTGGCGCGTTGCAGCGGCATGTTGCGGCTGGAAGCCGCTGCGCTGGATGCGCTGCGCGACGAACGCGGTTTGGTGGTGGTGGCCAACCACCCGAGCATGCTCGACGCACCGATGCTGGTGGCGCGCCTGCCGCGCTGCGCCTGCATCATGAAAGCCAGTTTGGTGCGCAACCCGTTGCTCGGCCCGGGTGCACGACTGGCGCGCTACATCCGCAACGACTCGCCGCGCAGCATGGTGCGGCTGGCGGTGGATGATCTGCGTGACGGCGGCCAGTTGCTGCTGTTTCCAGAAGGCACCCGCACCACGGGCACGGTGCTGGGCGCCTTCGGCCCCGCCTTCACATTGATCGCGCAACGCGCTGCGGTGCCGATCCAGACCGTTTTCATCGACACCGACTCGCCGTATCTGGGCAAAGGCTGGCCGCTGTGGCGGCTGCCGCCGTTGCCGATCGTTTTCAACGTGCGCCTGGGCCGTCGCTTCGCGCCGCAGCCGCAAGCCCGTCACGGTGCGCTGCAGCGCGAGATCGAGGCCTACATGGGCGCCGGCGTTCGCAAGGGGGCCGCCCCGGCAGCGCCGGATACACGCTGCGCGCCTCGCCAGGTTTTGCCTTGAATGACGCCCGGCAGTCGCCCACGCACCTGGTGCTGATCCCCAGCTACAACACGGGTGCCACCGTCTACCGCACCGTTGCCGACGCGCTGGCACGGTGGGCGCCGGTCTGGGTGGTGGTCGACGGCAGCGACGACGGCACCGCCGAAGGGCTGCAGCAGATGGCGGCAGATGCCGGCCCGGATCGCCTTCGTGTCTGGGTGCTGCCGCGCAACGCGGGCAAGGGCAGCGCGGTGCTGCACGGCTTGCAGCAAGCCGAGGCTGCGGGCTTCAGCCATGTGCTGACGATGGACGCCGATGGCCAACACCCGCCGGCGTTGATCCCCGACTTCATGGCCGAGTCGCTGGCCGACCCCGGCGCGATGGTGCTGGGCCGGCCGGTGTTCGGTGCCGACGCGCCGCTGCTGCGGGTGCG
>JBBSPW010000331.1:0-2666 GCA_038258365.1 Burkholderiales bacterium
TCGACCATCCCCACGAAGCCGCCTTCGATCGGAATATCGACCTTGACATCGGCCGGCGACACCATCCGCGCCGCCCGCGCCCGCGCCACCAGCAGGTGATCCGGGATCTGGAAGTCCTTGATCAGGCGGGGTGGGATCGCGCCACCGCATGGCTTGATGCGTCCGGCTCGGTCCAGCAGCAGCACGCGGTGGCCGCGCAGGGCCAGATCGTGCGCCGCCGTGGCGCCGGCCGGGCCACCACCGACCACAACCATGTCGTAGGCGGCTTGCAAACTGTTGTCGCTCATGGGTTCACTCCTAGGGGCGCGGGGAGACCGGTATCGGCGCTGTCGCCGCGGCCGGATGTGGATTCATTGGTGCCGGGTTCGACCCCGGGTTTGGCAGGGGCAATGCCGATGTGGGTGCTGGTCACATGCGCGGCAAGCCAGGCGGCGGCGACGAACATCGCGGCTTCGATTGCGAACACGGCGGCGTAAGGCGTGCCCGGTCCTTGCAGGGCAGGCCCTGCCGCCGCAGCCGAACTGCCGGCCGTTGCCGACAGCAACCAGCGCGCGAGGTCGCTGGCCGCCGCGCCGAACAAGCCGCCGACGGCGAATCCGATGGCCTGCGCGGCGCCCCACAAGCCCATGCGCGTGCCTTCGCGCGCGGCGCGACCTTGCCCGGCCAGGCTCATCATCGAGCCGATGGCTGCGATCGAGAAGGCGCCATTGGCCACCCCGAGCGCGAACACGTTCGCACGCAGTGGCCAATCCGGTGCCACGATGCCCGCCACCACCAGGCCCGCCAGCGCCACCGCCGAAGCCAAGCACCCGCAAGTGGTCCAGGCGCGCAGCGACCCCATCGAGACACCGAACAGCCGCCGGCCCGCCAGCGCCGCCAGCAGCATGCCGGCCAGGGTGCCGCCATGCTGCACCCCCGACAACTGCGTCGACGCGCCGGGCGTGAAAGCGAAGGCTGCGCCCGCAAACGGCTCCAGGATCAGGTCCTGGGTGCTGTAGGCCAGCATCGAGACAAACACAAAAATCGTGAAGCGCCGCGCATCGGGCTCGGACCAGACCTGAGACAACGCGTGCGCGAAACGAGGGCGCGATGCAGGCGCATCAGTCGTGGATGGCACGCCCGAGTGGCCTTCCACCCGCCACAGCGCCAGCAACGTCACTGCGAAGGCCAAGGTTGAGACCGCGACCGACACCGTCACCAGCCGCTGCGGCGAATAGGGATCCAGGAAGTGGCCGGCGAGGCCTGCGGTGACCGCGAAGCCGAAGATCATCATCACCCACACCAGCGAGGCCGCAGCCGCGCGACGCGGTGCCTCTACCCGCTTGGCCAGCAGCACGAGCAACGAGGTTCCCGCGGCGCTGACGCCGGCTCCGACCATCGCGAAGCTGAGCACCGCCAACGCCAGTCCGGCTGTGGCGTCGGTGGCCATCCAGGCAGTGGCTACCGCACCGCCGGCTCCGCCGAGCGCCAGCACCGCCATGCCGCCAAGGATCCAGGGTGTGCGGCGGCCGCCGACATCCGATCCGAATCCCATCCGCGGACGGCTCAACTGCACCGCATGGTGCAGGGCCACCAGCAAGCCGGGAATCAACGCCGGCAACGCCAGCTCCACCACCATCACGCGGTTCAGGGTCGAAGTGGTCAGCACCACCACTGCGCCCAGCATCGCCTGCACCAGACCGAGCCTTGCGATGCCGATCCACGAAAGCCCGCTGACGCTCATCGGCAGCTCACTCCATCCGCAGCGCAAATGCGCTGACCAGCATGCCGATCACATACAGCGTCACGCCAAGACTGCTGTACCAGACGGCCAGGCGGCGTGGGTCGGTCAGGAAGCGGCGCATCAGCAGCACCTGCACCAGCAGCAGGGCACCGACACCTGCGGCATGCCATGGGTGCTGCCAGTGGAGCAAGAAGCCGACCACCACGGCTTGCGCCAACCCCATCGTCCAGCAGGCCGACAAGGCCGCGCCGCGCACCCCGAGCTTGACCGGCAGCGAGCCCACTCCCATCTGCCGGTCGCCTTCGATCGACTTGAAATCGTTGAGGGTCATGATGCCGTGCGCGCCCAGGCTGTAGAGCCCGGCCAGCAGCAGCGACTGCGCCGATGGCGCACCACCGCCGGCCATCACCACCGCGCCGGTCACCCACGCCAAACCCTCGTAGCAGATGCCGCAAGCGGCATTGCCCCAGTATCCGTTCAGCTTGAGCCGAAACGGCGGCGCGCTGTAGGCCCAAGCCAGCAACAGGCCCACCACCGCAGCGCCGAAGCCCCAGGGTCCGAGCAGGGTGGACACCGCCAGCGACAGCAGGGTCCAGATGATCGCCACCCACAGCCCCCAGCGCCCGGGCATGCGCCCCGAGGGGATCGGCCGCTGCGGCTCGTTGATGGCATCGACATGGCGGTCGAACCAGTCGTTGAC
Source organism: Burkholderiales bacterium (assembly GCA_038258365.1). GTDB lineage: Bacteria > Pseudomonadota > Gammaproteobacteria > Burkholderiales > Burkholderiaceae_C > Rubrivivax. The sequence continues at coordinate 2,424 of JBBSPW010000331.1, forward strand.
GGCCTGGCTGGTGGCACACACCAAGGGCCCGCTTAGCAGCACCCCGACCAGGATCAGCCACCCCTTGCCTGCCACCGGCACGCCACTGGCCACCACGCCGCAGCCAAAGGCCCACATCGGCGGAAACCAGGTGACGGGCTTGAGCAGTTCGGCGATCGCCGAAGGCGCGGGCCACGACGGGGGCACATGCGGGGCAGGGCTGGCTGACGACGTCATGTGCGTATCTTGCACTTGACACTTGAA
>JBBSPW010000332.1:0-2604 GCA_038258365.1 Burkholderiales bacterium
CCCCACCACCGGCGCTGGCAGCGCGGCAGGCGGTACCCGGCCGGGGGGCGTCTGCGGTGGCGAGAAGCGCAGGGCCGGGGTCGGCGCTGATACCCCAGCGCTTCGTAGACTGACTCGATGCCACTGTTTGAACGGAGCGGGCGCAGCCCGCGCAGAGAGTTTGGCAGCGCGACCCCGGACCGAGCATCGCAGTGGAGTCGGAGCGAAGCGGAGACCACCGCATCCGCCCCCGGGCCGGGTACCGCCTGCCGTGCCGCACGCACAAACGCACAAACGCACTAATGCACGCAAGAACGAAAGAACCTCTGCCAGCAGCCCCAACAAAATCTATCGAAACAACCCCATCCGCTGCGCCTCAAGCGCTGCTTCGGCGCGTGAACTCACGTTCAGCTTGCGGTAGATCTGCTTCACATAGTCGGCGATGGTGTGCCGGCTCAGACCCAACTGCACGCCGATCTCGGGCAGTGTGTAGCCTTTGGCCACGCGCAGCAGCACTTCGCTTTCGCGGTCGGTCAGGCTCACATTGGGCAACATCGACGCTGCGGGCTGCGGCTTGACCTTGGCGCTGAAATAAGCCATCACCCGTCGCGCGATACTCGGGCTCAGCGGCGGCTCGCCCTGGCTGATGCGCTGCAATTGCTCGGTGATCAACTCACGCGCCTGCTCTTTCAGGATGTAGCCGAACGCGCCGGCCTGCAACGCCGGGAACAGATGCTCGTCGTCGTCGTGGATCGTCACCACCACCGACTGGGCATCGGGCTGCATGTCGCGCAACCGGGTCACCACATCGACCCCGCTGCCGTCGGGCAGTCCCAGATCGATCAGCGCCAGGTCGAATTTCAGGGCGGTGACCAGCTCCATCGCGTCGTGGACGCGGGCGCTCTCGGAGATCGTCGAGCCCGGAAACACCTGCAGCACCAACTTGCGAAGCCAGGCCCTGATTTCGGGCAGGTCTTCCAGCAAAAGGATGTTCTTCATTGATGAGGTGCCGCGTGACCGGTTTTGAAATCAAGTTTGAAAATCATTATCGGCAGCCGTTGTGGTCGTCAGGTGGCTTCTATTGCGCGATCCAGTGGAACCGTGAGGCGTATCACGGTTCCATAGCCGGGGCCGCTCTCAATCAGGCACTGCCCCTGCAGCTGCTTGGCGCGGTTCTTCATGCTGGCGAGGCCGTGCCCACGGTCGAGCCGGCCGTCGATCTCGCTGGCGATGCCGTTGCCGTTGTCCTGCACCACCAACTGAAAGTCGCCACTGTCGATGCCGGCATTGACCGCGCAGTGCGAAGCGCCACTGTGCTTGATGACGTTGCTGGTGGCTTCGCGCAGGATGCGGGTGGTTTGAACATAGGCGCGCGCGCTCAAGGTTTGCGGCAGGTCCTCGGGTGCGTCCCAGTCGCCTTCGATGCCGGCCTGCGCCAGGCGGCTGATGACTTCGGCGCGCCAGTCGCCCAGCGCATCCGCCAGCAACACCGGCCGCCCGGTCAAGCCGCGCACCGACAGCCGCATCTCTTCCAGCGCTTCGCGCGCCAGGGTGCTGATGCGTTCGGATTCGCTGGTGTGCACGATGGTCAGCAGCTTGGCGCCCAGGTCGTCGTGCAGATCGGCGGCGATGCGCTTGCGTTCGCGTTCGGTCACTTGCTCCACCCGCAGTTCGGCCAGTTGTCTGAAGTTGCGTTCGATCTCTTCGGTGGCTTCACGCACCCGCAGCTCCAGCTCGGCCTTGCCTTCTTCGGCCTGGTTGAGCGCGCGGCCATGCTGCTGCACGAGCCTCAAACCGACCAGCACGAAAACGATCGGCACCACCAGCTGCGCCACATGCGCGGCAATCGGCCGGGTGTGCGTGAATTGCGCCGCCAGCTCGATCGCACCCGCCGTGGTGGTGGCCAGCATCATCGTGCCCATCAACCACGCCGAGCGCCGGTTGCGCTGGTGATACAGATGCCAGATGAAGGCCACCAGCACCTCGGTGGCGAGGATGGCGTACCAGATGTTGGCCACCGTGTTCAGTCGCAGCGGGCCGGCGACCGCCAACGACACCGCGATCACCCCGCATTGCAGCGGCAAGCCCACATCCACGGCGCGGTGGCGCTCGCCGGCATAGCGCAGCAGAAACTGCACGGCGGCCCAGGTGATGATTCCGAGCAACACACACGCGGCGAACTCGATCGTCGACTGCGCCACCGGCACCGTGCGCAGCCACAAGCGCACATCGATCAACGCCCATCCCACCGACAGCGCACCGAAGTAGGCCAGGTGGCTTTCGCGCCGGTTGATGAAGCCCAGCACGAACATGAAGCCGCCCATCAGCAGCAGGGTGGCGCTGACCGCCTGCGGCGCCGCCACCTGCAACGCGGTGCGGCGCGCGGTGCGTTGTTCCAGGGCCGAGCGAGGGCCGATCTGCAGCGTCGACAAGCCGCCTGCGCGCTGGCGCGCACCAACTTCGTCCAGGCCATAGCCGGCGACCTTGATGTCGATGATGTTGCCCTCGGGTTTCAACAGTGCCGAAGGCAGAGAGATGAGCTGCGGATGGTTGCAGTTGTTGGTCAGCGGGCTGGTCATGCGCCCGCCGCTGTGCAGCAGCGTGCCGTTCAGGTGCACTTCCAGG
>JBBSPW010000333.1:0-2596 GCA_038258365.1 Burkholderiales bacterium
CCAGCCTTTCGAGCTGAATCCCGACATGGCGCCCGAAGGTGCCGACGCGGCCGCCTACCTCAAGGCCAAGTACGGCATGGGCGATGCCCAGCTGGCGCAGAACCGGGCCAACATCCGGCAGCGCGGGGCCGAAGTCGGGTTTGCGTTCGGTGAACGGACGCATGTCTGGAACACCTTCGACGCGCACCGGCTGTTGCACTGGGCCGGCGCGACGGGCCCCGAAGGCAGCCAGCGCCGGCTCAAGCACGCGCTGCTGCAGGCCTACCACGGTGAAGGCCGCAATCCCGGCGCGACCGAGGTGTTGGTGGAATTGGCCGCCGAGGTAGGGCTGGATGCCGACGAGGCGCGCGCGGTGCTGCAGGGCAACCGCTATGCCGACGAGGTGCGCGCGGCCGAGCAGCAATGGCAGCAGGCGGGGATCCAGTCGGTGCCGTCGGTGGTCATCGACGGCCGGCACCTGATCACGGGCGGGCAACCGGCAGCGGTGTTCGAGCAGGCGTTGCGAAAGATCGCGGCGTCCACTCCAAGCTGAGTGTCGCGCGGCGTTTGCCGCAATGCGCCGATGCCCAGAAATATCGAAATCAAGGCACGGATCGACAGCGTCGATGCGCTGCTGCCGGTGGCGCTCGCGGTGGCGCGCCTTGCGCATGCCGAAACGATCGAGCAGGACGACTGCTTCTTCCATGTGCCGCATGGCCGGCTGAAGCTGCGTCGCTTCGCCGACGGCAGCGCCGAGTTGATCCACTATCTGCGCGCCGACACCGGCGAGGCCAAGGCCAGCGACTATGTGCGCGTGCCGGTGGCCGATCCTTCGGCTCTGCAGACCGCGCTGACGCGTGCCCTGGGTCTGCGCGGACGGGTGCGCAAGCGCCGCTGGCTGGTGTTGGCGCCAACCACCGCCGGCACGGCGCGCATTCACCTCGACCGTGTCGAAGGGCTGGGCGATTTCATGGAACTGGAGGTGGTGTTGGCCGAAGGGCAAGGCGATGCCAAGGGCATGCGTGCCGCCGAGACCCTGATGCAGGCGCTCGGACTTGCCAATGCCGAGCGCCTGGCAGGGGCCTACCTGGACCTGCTGCAGGACGGAGCGACCGCTTCGTAAACGCAACCCGACTCTGCAGGCACTCGACCGCTGTCAATCCTGCGGTTGTTGGGCGGTGAGGCGAGAAGGAAGCGCCTGCGCCAGAAAGTCGTAGACCCGCCGCACCACTCGGTTGCCCCGAATCTCGCGGTGCACCGCCAGCCAGCAAGGCAGCGGCGGGATCTTCAATAGCGGCAGCAGCACCTCCACACCCGGCCATTGCGCCACGTTGTAGGCTGCCACGAAGCCGATGCCCGCACCCGATGCCAGCAGCCGTCCGTAGGCCAGCTGGTCGTCGGTGCGCAGGGCAAATCGCTCGCGCGCCAGCGCCGTGCCCAGCGCCGCAAAGCCGCGCACGATCGTCTCGTCGCGGTCGTAGCCGATCAGGGTATGAGACAACAGATCGGCCGCGGTGCGCGGGCGCCCGGCGCGCGCCAGGTAGTCGCGGTGCGCAGCGGCGACGATCGGTACCTCGCCCAGCTTGCGGGCTATCAGGCTGCCCTGCACCGGCCGCGCCATGCGCAGCGCGATATCGGCTTCGCGGCGCAACAGGTTGCTGATCGCATTCGACGCCACCAACTCGATCTGGATGCCGGGCTCCTGCACCTGCAGTTCGACCAGCACCGGCGGCATCAGCCAGCTGGCAGCGACCATGCTGGTGCTGATGCGCACGGTGCCCGTGGTGGCCTCGCGCGACTGCACGATGCTGCGCGCCAGGCGGTCGGCACCGGCCTGCATCTGGCGTGCCGCATCGACCAACGCCTGCGCGGCTGCGGTCGGCACCACACCGCGGCCGGTGCGCTCGAACAGCGGTGCGCCGAGCTGCGTTTCGAGCTCGGCGATGTGGCGCGACAAGGTCGGCTGCATGGCGCCTGTCGCGCGGGCGGCGCCCATCAAACTGCCGGCGTCCAGCACCGCCAGAAAACTGCGCACCAGCGCCCAGTCGAAAGTGGGTTTATCCATGCATAAATGTATATCTGACTCTCACTGATTGCCAATTTACGAATGTCGCTGGCATTGGCAGACTGGCGCCTTCTCGTTGTCTGTGGAGGCTTCCATGCTTCGTCCTACCGTTCTCATTCTCGGTGCCAACGGACGCCTCGGCGCAGCCTGCGTGCAGGCTTTCGCCGCTGCCGGCTGGCAGGTGCTGGCGCACATGCGCAGGGCGCCGGGCGCACTCTGGCCTGGTGGAGCGCGCGTGGTGACCAGCCCTCTGGCCGACACCCGCTCGCTGGTGCGCGTGGCTGGCGGCGCCAGTGCGGTCGTGCATGCGGTCAACCCGATCTACACCCGCTGGGACACCGAGCTGCTGCCGTCGTTCAGGCAGGGCATGGCGGTGGCCGAGCAGTTGCAAGCGCGTTTCCTGTTGCCCGCCAATGTCTACAACTTCGGCGAAGGCATGCCTGCGCGGTTGCTGCCGCAAACGCCTCAGCTGCCGACCACCCGCAAAGGCCAACAGCGGGTGACGATGGAGACCGAGCTGCGCGAGCGATGCGCCGCAGGGCGGCTGCAGGG
>JBBSPW010000334.1:0-2585 GCA_038258365.1 Burkholderiales bacterium
CCCTTCGGCTGCGATGCCGAGCTCGACCATTGGAGTCTGATGGTCGAGGCGCAAGGGCTGCGGCGCATGGCACTGGTCGGCAGTGTCTCGTCCCTGCCGACCCGTCGACACGGTTTGGTGCTGCAGAACGCCTACCTGTCGGTGACACCGGTGCGCCGGCTCGGCCTAGCCGGCAGCGGCGCGACGGTGAATGCGCTGCAAGGCGGGCTGGCAAGGCTGGACTTCGATGTGCTGCTGGGCGAGCCGATGCTGCCCGATCCGTATGCCGCCAACTGGACGATGCCGGGGCAGCTGCGCGCTGCCGCCGGCGCCCTGTCGGCGAGCGTTCGCTGGGCGGCCGATGAGGAGCCTTCGCTGCGGGTGCGGCTGGAGCACCCGGTGGATTTTCCCGAGCAGCAGAACGCGGCCGCCGAAAGCGACCCGCGCCTGGGCGAGCGCTTTCGCGCCGGCCTGGCCGCACAGCCCGAGTTCCTGAACCTGCTCGACGTGTCTACCCACGACCACCACTTCGGTGTCGCGCTGGAGTCGCTGGCCGAGCACAAGCCGTCGATCGACGACGACAACCTGCTCAGCGTCGAGTTGCGGCAGGTGCGCCTGCTGATGCAGCCACAGGTGCACTGGGAGCCGGTGCAAGATCCCAAAGCCCCGACGCCGGCTGCAGCGACGCTGCGTTCGCGAACCCATGGCGGCACCACCCTCGTGGGTGCGGATTCGACCGAGCGCGTGGCGCTGTTGCCCGGCACCGTGGGCCGCCGGATCGTCGCGGCAGCCAGCGGCACGCACAACGCTGCGGCGCTGTTCTCGCTGCCCTTCGGCCTGCGTGCCTATGTGCACATCGACCGCGCGCGCAGGCCTTCGATCGACACCCGCCCGGTCGAGACCCGGTTGCACGAGCCGCAGTTTGGCGACAGGCTGCGTTCGGCACAGCAGCTGCGCCTGCGAGCCGTGGGCACGACCGGCCTGCGCCGGCTGCCCGACCCCGCTCGCACGATGCCCGGCGCGCTGCACCAGACGCTGAACCTGGAAGGGGGCGGCAGCGTGCTGCCGCCCGATGTCGTGCGGATGTTCGCTTTCGAGCAGCAGCTGCCGCTGCATGCGGTCGACCTGTCCGGCTACGGTCTGAGCTGCTTCAGCCGCTGGCGACGTGAATCGACCCAACCGCAGGACGACGCGGTCGGTGTCACGCAGGTGCAGTTCGATGTGCTGATCGGCCGCACCGCCTACGAAATGATCGAGGTGCGTTCGGTGCTGGCGCCGTGCCAGGCCCAGGTCGTGCGCACGGTGGTGCTGGAGCGGCGCAACTCGGGTCGGGTGCAGCGCTTCGACAGCGGCTGGGCAGCGGTCGACGACGGCCGCTTCAACCGCTATGTGCCCTTCGAAACCGGGGTCTTGCGCGGGCTGCGGCGGATCCGCCGCATCCGCGAGCTGACGCCGTCGCTGCCGGCATTGACGCTCGCCGACGGCTCGGTCTGGCGGCCGGTGCTGTTCGACGCCGACGCGCAGATCGACAACCTCATCGACGGCGCCGGCAGCGGCACGCTGCCGGCGCTGGACCATGTGGGCTACATCCAGATCAGACCGGTCAGCGTCATCGAGCCGGTTGCTGTGCCGCCGCAAGCCAACCCTGCCGAACGGTTGCAGAAGGCCCGCATGCAAGCGCTGTTCGAAGCCGTGGGTGGCACGATCGGCGGCGCGATCGACGGTCGCAGCCGGCTCGGTGGCACGCTCGAGATGCACCTGCATTCGCTGCAGGCCGCGTTCGCCCCCGACGATGTCGGCAACGCCGGCTTCGTAGTCGCCGTCTATGGCTCGCCGGTGCTGCCGCGCGCCGGCCGCTGGAGCGTGGTGCGAATCGACGGCAGCACCGCCGACATCTCTCCGGTCGATGCGCGGGCCGGAATGCCGGTGGTTCAAGGCAACGGCGCAAGTTTGCGTTTTGTCGATCCGGGGCAGGCGCATCGGGCCAAGCCAGCAGCCGACTACGGCCTGCTGATCACCACCGAGAGCAGTCGCGTGCTCTTGCCTCGGCCGACCGTCGGCACCGCCGCCGGCGAGCGCGGCTTGCTGCGCAGCGCGCCACCTTTGATGGCCGATCCGCTCGCACTGGTGCATGCCAGCGGGCAGTTCCCCCGTTCGGCCTTCGCGCTGCAGGCGCAGAACCCCGCCCTGTTCGAGATATCGGATGCCAACGACTGGCGTTTGCCTCGCCCCGAATTTCTGTTCAACAAGCCCTCGCTGGACCTCGCCACCGGTGCCGGCTGGACGGTGCAGCGGCTGTTCGGGAAGGTCGGCGTGGCTGCGCCGCCATTCACCTTGAACATCGACTCGGCGCTCGCGGGCACTCCGCTGCAAATGTTGCAGCCACCCCAACAACTGGTGCTGAAGATTCCCGGCTTCGGCGATGTGCTGACGATCGACGGCAGCTTCGAAGCGCTGAGCAACGCTGCCGCCGGCCTAGGCAAGCCGAAGATCCTCTTCGGCTCGGCGTTCACAGAACTGACTTCGGTGCTCGATTCGCTTAGTTTCTTCGACCAGCTGCCGGCGGGGCTGGTGGTCGATATCGATGTCGATGCCGAAGCCGGGCC
>JBBSPW010000335.1:0-2579 GCA_038258365.1 Burkholderiales bacterium
CCAACATTTCCGATGCGAGAGCGCTTCGGGTTGTGGAGCCGTTCAAAAGGCGGGAGCTGTCCGTGTTTGGTGCCAAGTCACTGATTTGACTGGTTTTTTGCCGTTGCCATCTAAACAGGCAACAGCAGGGCTTGCCAGCAGAATCAAGCACTTGGGGTGCTTCAGCGCAGGATATGCACAATGTTATCCACAGTTTGCGTGGACAGCTCGAAAAGTTGTTTTCGATCATGGGCTTGCAACGTCCTTCTAAGCCGTGGCTGAGCTTTCTGCCGCAAGTGTGAAGCCGCCATCCGAGCCAGAAGCAAGGGCCTTGGTCACGCTGCCGGTGGCAGTCGAGGCACCGTTTCACGCCGGCATCGGCAGCCTGCTGGACTACAGCAGTGAGCAACCCCTTCCGCCGGGCACCTTGGTGCGCGTGCCGCTGGGGCGCCGCGAGGTCGCGGGCATCGTCTGGCGGCGCCCGAGAGCGGTGGCTTCGGATGTTGTTGGCGACGGGTCGCGCCCGGTGCCGGCTGTGCTGCGCCCGGTGGCCGAGGCTTTGGTGGCGTTGCCACCGTTGGCTGACGAATGGCTGGCCCTGCTGGAGTTCGCGGCTGCCTACTACCAACGCGGGGTGGGCGAGCTGGCGCTGGCGGTGCTGCCCCCGGAATTGCGCAAGATCGACGCGACGCAGTTGGGTCGAAGGCTGAAGCGCCTGCCCGGTTGGGGTCAAACCACCGACACAGCCGCGAAAGCCGCCGGGAACGCGGCCGGAGGCGCAACCGGAGACGCAACCGCGAACGCAGCTGCTGCAACCGGCGCTGCACCGCCACTCAGCGCCGAGCAGGCTGCGGCCTTGCAGTCGTTGCAATCGTTGCCGTCGGGGTATCCAGACCCAGGCGGATCGACCGCTCCACCGGCGCCGGTGCTGCTGCACGGGGTCACCGGCAGCGGCAAGACCGAGGTCTACCTGCGTGCTGCCGAAGTCGCACTGGCCCAGGGCCGCCAGGTGCTGGTGATGGTGCCCGAGATCAACCTGACCCCGCAGCTGGAAGCGCGCTTTGCCGAGCGCTTTCCGGGCCGCCTGCTGGCTCCGCTGCACAGCGCGCTGACCCCGGCGCAGCGCCTGCGGCACTGGCTGCTGGCGCACACCGGCCGCGCCGATCTGGTGCTGGGCACCCGACTGGCGGTGTTCGCATCGTTGCCGCGCCTGGGGTTGATCGTGGTCGACGAAGAGCACGACCCCTCGTTCAAGCAGCAGGAAGGCGCGCGCTATTCGGCCCGCGACCTGGCGGTGTGGCGGGCGCACCAGTTGCGGGTGCCGGTGAGTCTCGGCTCGGCCACCCCGTCGCTGGAGAGCTGGCGCCGCGTGCAAACCGGGCACTACCGACGCGTGGCGATGGACGCGCGCATCGGCGCCGGTGCGATGCCGCGGGTGCGCCTGGTCGACATGGGCGCGTTGCCGAAGACCGCTGAAGGCGGTGGCGAACGGGTGCTGGCGCCGACCCTGCTGGCAGCCATCGAGCAGCGCGTGGCGGCCGGCGAGCAGAGTCTGCTGCTGCTCAACCGCCGTGGCTATGCACCTGTGCTGCATTGCAGCGCCTGTGGTTGGAAGAGTGCCTGCCCGCATTGCAGCGCCTGGCGGGTGTTCCACAAGCTGGACCGGACGTTGCGCTGCCACCATTGCAGCCTGACCGAACGCGTGCCGCGCGCCTGCCCGGACTGCGGCAATTTGGACATCGGGGCGATCGGGCGCGGCACCGAGAAGCTGCAAGAGCAGCTGGCCGAGCGGCTGCCCGCGGCCCGCGTCGGCCGCATCGACGCCGACAGCACGCGCGGTGTGGGCGTGCTGGCGCAGCAACTGCAGGCGGTGCATGCGGGCGAGGTCGATGTGCTGGTGGGCACTCAGATGCTGGCCAAGGGGCACGACTTCCGGCGCGTGACCCTGGTGGCCGCGGTCAACCCCGACGCGGCGCTGTTCAGCAGCGACTTCCGCGCGCCAGAGCGCTTGTTCGCGCTCTTGATGCAGGCCGCGGGCCGCGCCGGGCGCGACGCGGCGCAGGCGGCTGGCAGCGAAATGTGGGTGCAGACCTGGCACCCACGCCACCCGCTCTACCTGGCCCTGGCGCGCCACGACTACGCTGCGTTTGCCAGCACCCAACTGGCCGAACGCGAGGCAGCCGGGCTGCCGCCATTCAGCAGCCTGGCCTTGGTGCGCGCCGAAGCCCGCAGCGCCGACATCGCGACCGCTTTCTTGCGCGCTGCAGCCGAGGGCGCCGCTGTGCACGAGGGCATCACCGTCTACCCGCCGGTGCCGCCGCAGGTGTCGCGCGTGGCCGATGTCGAGCGGATGCAGATGTTGGTGGAATCGCCATCGAGGGTGGTGCTGCAGCGCATGCTGGCGCAGTGGTTGCCGGGTTTGCAAGCGTTGCGAACCTCGCACAAGGGGTTGCTGCGCTGGGCGGTCGATGTCGATCCTCTGGTGATCTGAGGCCCCCACGCTCCCTGACGGTCGCTGCCCCCCCGAGGGAGCGCCCGCCTGCGGCCTGGCAGAGCCAGATCCGCGGCGGACTTTGAGCCCCCACGCTCCCTGACGGTCG
>JBBSPW010000336.1:0-2553 GCA_038258365.1 Burkholderiales bacterium
CTCGACCGCCTGCGGCCCGGCCAGCCGGTCGAGTTGAAGCTGGACGCGCTGCCCGGCCGCAGCTTCACCGGCACCGTCGAAGCCATCGACTCGCAGGTCGACGCCAACGGCCGCGCGGTGCAGGTGCGGGCCCGCGTCGCCAACACCGGTGCGCTGCTGCGCCCGGGCATGTTCGCGCGGGCGAGAGTGGTTTTTGCGGTTCGCGAAGGCGCGGTGGTGGTGCCTGAGGAAGCGCTGGTGCCGCTGGGTGCGCGCCAGGTGCTGTTCAAGGTCGTGCCAGGCCCCGATGGCAAGCCGGTTTCGCAACGGTTGGACGCCAAGGTGGGCTTGCGCTTGGCGGGCCAGGTCGAAATCCTGCAGGGGGTGCAGGAAGGCGACACCGTGGTTACCGCCGGCCACACCCGGCTGCTGGCGGCCGAGTCAGTGCCGGTGCGTCCGGTGGATGTGTCGCAGGCTGGCATTGCGAAGCCACCCGGGGCCGCTGGTTCATCGACGGCCAGCGGTGCGTCGTCCGCACGGGGCCCTGCGCCATGAGGCTGTCCGAACTGTCGATCCGCCGCCCGGTGCTGGCCAGCGTGATGTCGCTGCTGCTGGTGCTGATCGGCCTGGTGTCCTTCAAGGAATTGTCGATTCGTGAGTACCCACGCATCGACGAGCCGCTGGTCAATGTCAGCACCACGCTGCTGGGCGCGTCGTCGGAGGTGATCGAGTCGCAGGTGACGAAGCCGCTGGAAGACTCGATCGCGGGCATCGACGGGGTCGACATCATGACCTCGGTGTCGCGCACCGAACGCAGCCAGATCACGGTGCGCTTCAAGCTCACCAAAGACCCCGACACCGCGGCTGCCGAGGTGCGCGACCGGGTCGCGCGGGTGCGTGGCCGCCTGCCGGCCGCGGTGGACGAGCCGGTGATTGCCAAGGTCGAAGCCGACGCAACGCCCACCATCTGGCTCGCCTACACCAGCGAGACGATGGACGCGCTGGAGCTCAGCGATCTGATCAACCGCGTCGTCAAGCCGCGCCTGCAAACGGTGCCTGGCGTGGCCGATGTGCAGATCGGCGGCGAGCGCAAGTACGCGATGCGCATCTGGCTCGACGCCGACCAACTGGCCGGCTACCGCCTGACCGTGCAGGATGTGGAAGACGGGCTGCGGCGCCAGAACCTGGAAGTGCCGGCCGGCCGCATCGAAAGCAAGACGCGCGAGTTCAGCGTCACCGCGCGCACCGACCTGAACACCGTGGCGCAGTTCCAGGACATCGCGCTGAAGACCGTCAATGGCTACACGGTGCGGTTGCGTGATGTGGCGCGGGTGCAGGAAGCAGCGGCCAGCGAACGTTCCCGCGTGCGCTTGAACGGCGTCCCGGCGGTGTCCACCGGCGTGATCCGCAACGCCACCGCCAACCCGCTCGAAGTGGCAGACGGGGTGCGCGCGTTGATGCCGCGCATCCAGCGCGACCTGCCCGACAGCGTCACCGTGATCCAGGCCAACGACCTGTCGGTGTTCATCGACCGGTCGATCAAGGCGGTGTACTGGACAGTTGCCGAAGCCGTGGTGCTGGTGGCGCTGGTCGTGTTTGTGTTCTTGCGAACCTTGCGGGCGTCGATCATTCCGCTGGTGACCATTCCGGTCAGTCTGGTGGGCGCGTTTGCGTTGATCGCGCTGGCAGGCTTCACGATCAACACCCTCGTCCTTCTGGCACTCGTGCTGGCGATCGGCTTGGTGGTGGACGATGCGATCGTCGTGCTGGAGAACATCTACCGCCACATCGAAGAAGGCATGGCACCGTTTCAGGCCGCCATCAAGGGCGTGCACGAGATCAGCTTTGCGGTGGTGGCGATGACGCTGACGCTGGCGGCGGTGTTTGCGCCGCTGGCCTTCACGCCGGGGCGCACCGGCAAGCTGTTCGGCGAATTTGCGTTGACGCTGGCGGGTGCGGTGCTGGTGTCGGGCTTCGTGGCGCTGACCTTGACGCCGATGATGTGCAGCAAGCTGTTGCGCCACAACCCGAAGCCCAGCGGCTTCGACCGCTTCATGGAACGCGTGCTGAACAGCCTGACGCGCGGCTACAGCCGCACGCTGCGATGGACACTCTCGCACCGCTGGTTGATCGTGGTGCTGATGCTGGCATCGGGCGCTGGGAGCTGGGGTTTGTTCAGCACCATCAAGCGCGAATTGGCCCCGCTGGAAGACCGCGGGGTGGTGGCGATGCCGGTGCGTGCGCCCGATGGCGCCACACTGGAATACACCGCGCGCTACCTGGACGCGCTGGACCGCATCGCCAGCCAATATCCCGAGTTCGATCGCCGCTTCCTGTTCGTCGGCGGCGGGCAGGTGTCCAGCGCCTTCGGCGTGTTGCGAACCGTGGACTGGGAGAAGCGCGACATCAGCACCGCCGAGCTGGCGCGCAAGCTGCTGCCGCAGTTCATGGCGCTGCCGGGCATCAGCGCCTTTCCGGTCACGCCGCCGAGCCTGGGGCAAGGTTTCAGGGAACGGTCGATCAACTATGTGATCGTCAGCGGCGACAGCTACGACAACATCGCCAAGGTTGCGC
>JBBSPW010000337.1:0-2540 GCA_038258365.1 Burkholderiales bacterium
GAACAGGGCGAAGTGATCGCGTCCAAGTACGCGAACCCGGAGATCGGCCGGCGCAACCTCGAAACCCTGGTGGCCGCGACGCTCGAAGCGACGCTGCTGCAGCCGACCAAGGCCGCGAGCGCCGATTTTCTGGACGCCGCCGCCGCGTTGTCGGAGAGCAGCATGGCTGCGTATCGCGCGCTCGTCTACGAAACACAAGGCTTCAACGACTACTTCTACGAAGCCACGCCGATCCGCGAAATCGCCGAACTCAACATCGGCTCGCGCCCGGCCTCGCGCAAGGCCACCCGAGCCATCGAAGACCTGCGTGCGATCCCCTGGACCTTCTCATGGGGCCAGTGCCGCATGGCGCTGCCCGGCTGGTGCGGCTTCGGCAGCGCGATCGAGACCTATCTGGCGTGTGGAGACCGGGACAAGCGCATCGCGTTGCTGCAGAAGATGCACAGGCAGTGGCCGTTCTTCCGCACCCTGCTGTCGAACCTGGACATGGTGCTGGCCAAGAGCGACCTGCGGATCGCTGCGCGCTATGTCGAGCTGTGCGAAGACAAGCGATCGGCGCGGCGAATCTTCGGTTTGCTGCAGGCCGAATGGCAGCGGGTGGCCGATGCGCTGGCGTTGATCACGGGGCATGCGGAACGGCTCCAGACCAACCCGATGCTGGCGCGCTCGATCGCCCATCGGTTTCCTTATCTGGACCCGTTGAACCACTTGCAGGTGGAGTTGCTGCGCCGCTATCGAAGCCGGGACCAGAGCGGCCTCAGCGATGAGGGGGTCGAGCGCTTGCAGCGCGGCATCCACCTGTCGATCAACGGCATTGCGGCCGGGCTGCGAAACACCGGCTGAAACACCGCCGGTCGCTTCGCCCGATCAGACAGTCGCTACCGGATCACGTAGCCCGCCACCTTCCAGTTGCCATCGGCTTCCTGCGCAACCGCCACCGTTTCGGTGGCCACCGCCTTGTTGGCAAAGCTGCTGCGGTAGGTCAGCACGAGGTAGTTGCCATCGGGCACGCCGGGCAAGAACTTCGTGGATTGCGCCGAAGTTTCACTGCGACTTTGCACCGCGCCCAACGGCTCGCGCACCTCGCGGGCGGCCTTTTGCCAGGTGGCGTCCGGCACCCCTTTCTGGAACATCGCCGCGGCATCGGTCCAGGTGTCGGCATAGCGGCCGGCGTCCAGCTTTTGCAGCCAGGCAGTCACTGCCCGTCTGGCCACATCGGCGTCGGCAGATTGCGCTTTGGCCTGTGTCAGGCCGGCAAAAACGAAAACCGCCGCCAGCAAGAGGTGCAGGACGGGGCGCATCCGAAGGGCGAACAGTCTCGATGGGTGGCGCATGGTGAAAACTCGGGTTCAGCGAGGGGGGCTCAAAGGAGGACGCATGCTAATCCCCCGCTTCGGGGGGTTCGACTTCGGGCGTTTCAATGGCGATCAGACCGCGCGAAATCGTCGGGATCGCAAGCAAATACGACCGGTTCGGACAATTCCGCGTCTGTCAACACCACAGATCGAGGGGCGGGATCGGGTGGTTCAACAGCATCCACGGGCCAGCTACAACCGTATCAGCCAAACGCTCGCACGAGCCCGAGCATTTCGTTCGGGTCTCAGCGCGTCGCGTTCACTTCAATTTTCAGGAGCTGACGACCATGATTCGATCCACCCTCAAAGGCCGAAAGCTGGCCCTACTCGCTGTTCCCGCATTGTTGCTGGCAGCTGCCTCGGCACAGGCCATTCCGTTGGTGGGCATCACCAGCGCCAACGAGATCACCCGCATCGAGACCACCAACGTGGCGGGCGCAACGCGCACCGCCATCACCGGCTTGGCTGCTGGCGACCGCTTTGTCGACATCGACCTGCGTCCAGGGGACGGCAAGATCTACGGCATCACGCTATCGAACAAGATCTACACCGTCAACGAGGTCACCGGAGCCACCAGCTTCGTCGCCAACCTGAACGACGGTGCCGGAAACAACCTGTCGATCGTCAACCCGACGCTGGGCTATGGCCTCAACTTCAACCCGAACGCCGACTTCAGCAACGGATCGTCGCTGCGCTTTGTCACCACTGCCGGCAACAACTACGCCATCAACCCGCTGACCGGCGTGGTGGGCAATGCAGCCAGCAACATCGGGCTCGGCTTCAGTGCGGCCAGCTACACCAATTCGTCGCCCTTCCCCACTGTCCAGCCGTCGACCTCGCTGTACTACATCAACAGCAACGACAACACGCTGCGCTTCGCCGCCAGCGGCTTCAACTCGCCCACGATCGTCACGGTCGGCTCGCTGGGTGTGGATGCGCTGCGTGCCAATGGCTTCGAAGTGCTGGCTGACGGGACCGCCTATGCGGCATTGAATGTCGACGCGGGCACCTCGCTCGTGACCGGCATCTACAGCATCAACCTCGGCACCGGTGCAGCCACCTTGATCGGCAACTACAACGGCACGCTGTCGGGCCTGACGACTTCGGCTGTGCCTGAAGTGGGCACCTCCGCGCTGATGGCCCTGGGTCTGGGCGCGATCGGCTTCACGCTGCGCCGCCGCCGCC
>JBBSPW010000338.1:0-2513 GCA_038258365.1 Burkholderiales bacterium
AGGCCGAAAGCCTGATGCCCTGGCGCACCGCGCTCGGCAATGTGATGGCGGGGCTGGAATTCCGCGGCGCGCTGAGCCCGGCCGACTGTCGCGCCGAAGGTGAGGCCTGGTTGCGCCGGGTCGGGCTGGGCACCTTCGGCGACCGCTATCCGCACCAGCTCTCAGGCGGCATGCGAAAGCGCACCAGCCTGGCGCAGACACTCGCACTCGACCCCGACCTCATCCTGATGGACGAGCCCTTCTCTGCGCTCGACATCCAGACCCGCCAGTTGATGGAAGACGAGGTGCTGGAGTTGTGGGCCGCCAAGAAGAAGGGGGTGCTGTTCATCACCCACGATCTGGACGAAGCGATCGCGATGAGCGACCGCGTGGTGGTGCTGTCGGCCGGGCCGGCCAGCCACCCGATCGGCGAGTTCACGATCGACCTGGACCGGCCGCGCCATGTGTCTGAAATCAAGACCAGCGCGCGCTTCGTCGAATTGCATGGCGCGATCTGGGCGGTGCTGCGCGACGAGGTGCTGAAGGGCTATGCGCAGCAGTTGCAGGTGGCGTCCTGATGAGTCGGGGCATTCGCATTTCGTCGCTGCAATTGCGGATGTGGCAGGCACTCTTGCTGCTGTCGCTGCTGCTGTTCTGGTGGGCGATGACCAAGCCCGGGCTGCTGCCGAACTTCATGTTCGACAACGACCGCCAGGCCTCTTTCTTCTTCGGCGAGCCGTTGATGGTGTTCGAGCGGATCTGGCGCTGGTTCGCCATCGACTTCGACATCTACCGCCACCTCTGGGTGACGCTCACCGAAACACTGCTCGCTTTTGGCATCGGCTCGGTCAGTGGGCTGGCCGCCGGGCTGTGGCTGGCGCTGAGTCCGATGGCCGCAGCGGTGCTCGAGCCCTACATCAAGGCCATGAACAGCATGCCGCGCATCATCCTGGCGCCGATCTTCGCGGTCTGGTTCGGCCTGGGCATTGCCAGCAAGGTGGCGCTCGGGGTGACGCTGGTGTTCTTCATCGTGTTCTTCAATGTCTACCAGGGTGTCAAGGAAGTGAGCCCGGTGATCCTGGCCAACGCCCGCATGCTGGGTGCCAGCAACAAGCAGCTGTTGCGCCATGTGTACCTGCCGAGTGCCACCAGCTGGGTCTTCAGCAGCCTGCACACCAGCGTGGGGCTGGCGTTCGTCGGCGCGGTGGTCGGCGAGTACCTGGGCTCCAGCCAGGGAGTGGGCTATCTGATCTTGCAGGCCGAAGGCAGTTTCGACATCAACACCGTGATGGCTGGCATATTGGTGCTGACGGCGTTTGCGCTGGCCCTGGATGCCGCCGTGGGAAAGGTCGAAAAGCGGTTGATGAAATGGCAGCCTCGTGCGGGCGAAACCGAGAAGCTCTAGCGCTTCCACGACAACGCTGTGGACCCGCTTGCTCACCACCCGCTCGACGTTCTGATCGCGAACGCCGACTCGGCCCGCGCCGCCGACGACGTGTCCGCCGGCTTGCGGGCCGCCGAAGTGGCATGGGCCGCTGTGCCGCGCACCGACGAACATCGGCGCATGCGGATCGGCGTGCTGCTGGCGCACTTCTACTACCGCTGCGGGGCGCTCGGGCCGATGGTGGACTGCGGTTTGCAGGTGCTGCCGCTGGTGCGCAGCCACGGCAGCCGGGCCGAGTTGATCGACCTGCTGCGCATGGTCGCGCTGGCAGCCTGCGAGCGGCAGCGCTTCGAAACCGCACTGACTTGCGCGCAGCAGGCGCATGCGCTCGCGCTGGCGAGCCAGGACCGGGGCCGGATGTCGCTGACGCTGAACTCGCTGGGCTGCCTGTTCGAGCGCCTCGGTGACCCCTGGCAGGCGGAACGGCTGCTGCTGGAGGCGCTGCAACAAGCCGAGGACGACCCGGACGGGCACCCGCTGTTCACCGCCTTGAACAACCTGGGCGCCTGCCTGATCGGCAAGCACTACCTGTTGCGCGATGCGCTGCCGCCGGACGAAGCCGAAGCCCCGCTGCGCCGCGCCCTGCCGTTCGCGGAGCGGGCGGCAGCGCACCCGATGTCGCTTTCGCAGCCGTTCTACCGGGTGTTCGCGCTCGGCAACCTGGGCGAAATCCGGGTGCTGTTGGGCCAGTCCGACTCGGCCGAACAGGCCTTGAGCGAGGCCCTGACGATGGCGAAGGCCGGTGGCTTCGACGCGCAGGTGGACCGCATCCGCTGTTCGTTGGCCGAGTTGATGCTGCTGCGCGGGCTGGTGCAAGAAGCGCACGACGAATTGCACCAGGTGATGCAGCAGGTGATGCAGCCCGGCAGCGACCTGCGCCAGCCGGTGGTGACGATGCGGCTGCACCACGCGCGCTGGCGCACGGCCCAGCAGCTCGGTTTGCCGCAAGAAGCGCTGCTGCACCTTCAGGCGTACTTGAAGCTGGAACGCCAGCGTTCCATCAACCAGCTGAGCGGCCAGTCCAAGCTGTTCGTGACCCGCATGGAAGCCGAGCACAACCGGCTCGAAGCGCGCCTGCACCATGCCCGCG
>JBBSPW010000339.1:0-2511 GCA_038258365.1 Burkholderiales bacterium
CCTAGCATCGGCACCATGGCTGTCAGCGTGTTCGACCTCTTCAAGATCGGCATCGGCCCCAGCAGTTCGCACACGGTGGGTCCGATGCGTGCCGCGAGGCTGTTCGTCCTGCGCCTGTCGCACGACGGCTTGCTGGCCACCACCAGCCGGGTGCAGACGCAGCTGTACGGGTCGCTGGGCGCCACCGGCAAGGGCCACGGCAGCGACAAGGCGGTGCTGCTGGGTCTGTGCGGACACGAGCCCGACAGCGTCGATGTCGATGCGGTGCCAGCGCTGCTGGAAGACTGGCGCGCCGCGCGCCGCCTGCCTTTGCTGGGCACGCACGAGGTGGTCTTCGACGAGCGGGCCGACCTGAAATTCCACCGCCGCGAGAGCCTGCCATTTCACGCCAATGGCATGCGCTTCATCGCTTTCGACGAGAGTGGTGCAGAGCTCGCGAACCGCAGCTATTACTCGGTGGGCGGCGGCTTCGTGGTCAGCGACGAGGTGGCGGCCGATGGCAGCCGACAAAAGGTGATCGCGCCCGACACCACTTCGCTGCCACTGCCCTTCCACAGCGGCGACGAGTTGCTGCTGCGCAGCCGCGAGATCGGCGGGACGATCGCCGATGTGATGCGCCGCAACGAGCGCCATTGGCGCAGCGATGCCGAAATCGATGCGGGCCTGCTGATCCTCTGGCGCGCGATGCAGGACTGCGTCGAACGCGGCTGCCGCACGGAAGGCATCCTGCCCGGCGGCTTCAAGGTCAAGCGCCGCGCCGCGGCGCTCAAGACTGCGCTCAGCAGCCACCCAGAACAAGCGTTGCGCGACCCATTGCAAGTGCTCGACTGGGTCAACCTCTATGCGCTGGCAGTCAACGAGGAAAACGCCGCCGGCGGCCGCGTGGTGACCGCGCCCACCAACGGCGCGGCCGGCATCGTTCCCGCCGTGCTGCACTACTACAGCCGCTTCGTGCCCGGCGCCGACGACCGGGGGGTGATCGACTTCCTGCTCACCGCAGCCGCGATCGGCTTGCTCTACAAGGAAAACGCCAGCATCAGCGGCGCCGAAGTCGGCTGCCAGGGCGAGGTCGGTGTGGCTTGCAGCATGGCCGCCGGGGCCTTGTGCGCGGTCATGGGCGGCACGCCAGAGCAAGCCGAGAACGCGGCCGAGATCGGCATGGAGCACCACCTGGGTCTGACCTGCGACCCGGTTGGCGGATTGGTGCAGATCCCGTGCATCGAACGCAATGCGATCGCCTCGGTCAAGGCGATCAACGCGGCCCGCATGGCGCTGCGCGGCGACGGCACCCATTTCGTGAGCCTCGACCAGGTCATCAAGACGATGCGGGAAACCGGCGCCGACATGATGACCAAATACAAGGAAACCGCGCGCGGCGGGCTGGCCGTCAACATCGTGGAGTGTTGACTTGGGCCCCCACGCTCACTTTCGTTCGCTGCCCCCCAGGGGGGCGTTCGCCTGCGGCCTGGCGAAGCCAGATCCGCGGCTTTTCTTGGTGGGTTCGCTGCGCTTCGCTCGCGTACGGACGCTTCGGCTGGCGCGTTTTTCGGCGGAGCCTGATCCGTGGCTGTTCTCGGTGGGTTCGCTGCGCTTCGCTCGCGTGCCTGCGCGCTGGGTCAGGTCTGAACTGGGGCTCTGAGTACGGCGGGTGGCAGTGCCAGTGAGGGTAATTGGCGGCCTGATGCGATGACACCGTCGATGTCCACGCTGGCGTTGTCGATCAGGCTCAGCGCAGCGGCTTCGGCTGCGGGGCCGTTTCGTGCGACGACCGCATCGAGCACCGCACGGTGCAGCGGCAGCGACAGCAACGGGCCGTTCGGCTTGCTGGTGGAAATCTCGAAGCTGGTGCGCAACAGCGGCCCGATCGCCTTGCTCATCTGCACCACCAGCAGGTTGTGCGAAGCCAGCAGCAAACCGTGGTGAAAGCGGTGGTCATGCTGCACATAGTCGCCACCGTGAAAGACCGCCACCCGCATGCCGTCGTAGGCGCTTTCCAGTCTGGCCAAGTCGTCGGCCGTGGCGCGGTCAGCGGCCATGCGCACCGCTGCGGGCTCCAGCGCGCGGCGCAATTCCTGCAGGTCGCGCAAGAGCGCCGGCGACAAGCCGGCGCGTGCCTGCCAGGCCATCACTTCGGGGTCGAACCAGTTCCATTCGTCGGCCGGTCGCACCCGGGTGCCGACCTTCGGCCCGGTGGAGATCAAGCCCCGCGCCACCAGCGACTTGACGACTTCTCGCACCACCGTGCGGCTGACGCCCAACTCGTCGCCGAGTGCGACTTCGGGTGGCAGCAGCGTGCCGGGCGCATAGTGGCCAGAGACGATCGCTGCGCCCAGCCGTGCCAGCGATTGCCGGTGCGCTCCGACGCTTGCGGGATGCGCGCCTGCGCTGACGGGCTGAGCGCCTGCGACGGCTGTCAGCGCAGTCGGAAGAGCCGACGTTGGGTCGCCATGCATCACAGCGTCGCGGTGACCCCGCCGTCCACATACAAGATGTGGCCGTTGACGAAGCGCG
>JBBSPW010000340.1:0-2503 GCA_038258365.1 Burkholderiales bacterium
CGCCAGTTGCAAGAGGAAAGCGATCGGCTGCAAACCCTGCGGGGCGGTCGAGAGAGCAACCTGCAGGCCCGCGCCGCTTACGACCGTGCTGCCGCCGAGCTTGAAGCACTGCGCCGCCTGGTGCCCACCACGACCCAGCTGGAACTGTTGGCGCGGGTGGCCGAAAGCGGCATCTTCGACCGGTCGGCAGCTTCTGTCGCAGCGTCCGGCGCTCCCATCGTCAACCTTGCGCCGGGGTCGCCGACAACCGCCACCGCAGCGGACACCGCAGTCAGGCTGCGGGAATGGGCCTACAGCGACGGCCAGTTGAAGATGACGCTGGCGCTGCCCGGCAATTCGCTGCCGCTGCTGCAGGTCACTCGCCGGCTCGAAGGCGTGCCGGGTCTCGGCCCGCTGCAGGTCGGGCAGGAAGGCGCCGGCAACACCATTGCACTCAGCACCCGGGTCGATGGCGGCGATGCCACGCTGTCGCCCGTCGGCGCAGCACGCTAGCGATGGCCATGCCGGGGTTCACTGAACGCTTGCAGATCAGCCCACGGTTGCTGTGGTTGCTGGGCGTTGTGCTGCTGATCGTTTGCGGGGAATTGGCACTGCGCGCATTCGCGGCGCACCAGTCGGTGCTGGCCGAGTTGGCCGCTGTGCGCGCGCGCACCGCCGTATTGGCCGGCGCCAGCGGGTCCGACGACTGGGGTGCCCGCACGGCAGCCGCCGTGCAGCAGGCCCAGGCCTTGCGGGAACGCCTTTGGACCGCCCCTTCGCAAGCCCAGGCACAGGCCCGGCTGGCGGACTGGTTGGCGCGCGCGCTGCCCGCGACAGCCGCCGGTGGACGCCCGGTCATCAACCTGATGGCGCCGCAGCTTCCGCCAGCGCAGTCCATGGCCCCGAACGCAGCCGGCGGCGGTCGCGATCGACCGTTCGCCGCTGCGGCGGGAGCGGCAACGGCAGGTGCTGTGGACAACGCCGACATCGTGCGGGTGCGAGCCGGGGTGACGGTGGTGCTGCTGCCGGGCGCGCTGGAAAAAACCCTGGTCGCGATCGAAGGGGGTGGCCAGCTCGCGCGGATCGACGCGCTGACGGCGTCGGGGCAGTCGCGCCAGATGCAGATGACGGTTTCGGTGCCCGTGCTGCTGCAGCCATCGGCTGAATCGCCCCGTGCGGCTGGCGCGCAGGCTCCGCTTGCCGCACCGTCGACGCGCCCGGGTACAGGCCGATGACGCCAGTTTCTGCAAACCTCGCCCGGTGGTCGGTTGCGTTGCCGATATGGCTTGCCGCGGCAGCCATCGGCTGGTGGTGGCAGCAACAGCCTCCGGCGTCGGTGACAGGAGCCGGCGCGGGCGATGCTGTCGCTGCGCGGGCATCGGCCAATGCCGACAGTGCATCGCCACAGGAGCTGGCGCGGCGAATAGCCGCCGTCGATCCCTTGAGTCTCGATCGCGGGCCACTCGGCCCCGACGGCGCACCGGTGACCATGGTCACAGAGCCGGCGATCGCCTGGCGCCTATCGGCTCTGGTGGTGCGCGGCGCCGACCGCTTCGCCTTGTTGACGGCCGCAGCACAAAAGCCCTTGGAGTTGCGCCAGGGCGACAAGCTGCCCGATGGAGACCGCATCCTTGCCATATTCGACACCCACCTCGTGGTCCGCGGCGCTCGCGGACGCTCCCGAACGCTGTACCTGATCGACCCCCAGTCGACATCTGATCGAGCACCATGATCCCTCTAGCCCCGACCGGCGAGTCCCCCGGCAAGCCCGCGCGTTGCCCCATCCCCCGGTGGCTGGCCGCCGTGCTGGCGCTGTCGCTGGGCGCGTGTGCCACCCGGCCGCCGCCGATTCTTCCCAAGCGGGAGGTGGCGCCTTACGAGAAGGCGCTGGGCGGCGAAGCACAGCCCAACAGCACAGCGCTGGCCGGCGAAGTCGAGGCCGTGCCTGCACCGGGCGGCGCAGACCGCATGTTCCAGACACCGCCAGCGCCGCGTGCCCGCAGCGATGTCGCGTTGCCATCGCCTGCAGGCACGCCGCCGCCGGCCGACCCGACCCTGGAAACAGCCGTGGCGCTGGAGCAGTTGCCACTGCCTGTCTTCATCGACACGGTGTTCGGCAGCATCCTGAAGCGCAACATCTCGGTCGACCCCGCCGTGGCCGAGCGCAAGGAGATCGTCAGCCTGAAGAGCGGCAAACCGCAAAGCGCGACGGGCTTGTACGACGCTGCGCGGTCGGTGCTGAAGTCTTTCGGCGTGGCGATGACCGAATACAACGGGCTGATTCGCTTCACCTCGGCCACCGGTCCCAGCGGGCTGCTGCCCGAGATTCGTCGCGGCCGCTCGTTGCCCGATGTGCCGGCCGCCGTGCGCCCGGTGTTTCAAATCGTCGGGCTCGAAGCCGTCAGCCCGGCCACCATCGTCAACTCGCTGCGCACCATCTTCGGCCGTCGCCTGACGATCCAGGACGACCTGGGCGAGCAAGCCCTGATCCTGAGCGGGCAAAGCGACGACGTGGCGGCCGGCA
>JBBSPW010000341.1:0-2488 GCA_038258365.1 Burkholderiales bacterium
ACTGCGGGTAACTCTGTGCCAGGAAGTTCCAGTTCTTCGAATCGCTTCCCTTGCCGTCCTGCGACGCCAGCGCGCCGATCAGGCGGTTGCCCGGCGCCACCAGATCGGGCTTGACCAGGTTGTCGACCCAGCGCCTGCCGTTGCCCATGACCACGCTGCCGCGGGTCGGTCCGCGAGAGCTGAAGCGAGTCATGACGTCGTCGTCACGCACGGCCGTTGCCTTGGTGTTGGACGCACCGACCGTGATCACCGAAGGATCGTGACCCGGTGACGAGATCGTGCCGTGGACGGTGCGGCCCTGAAAGTCGACGCCGGCATTGCCCGCCGCAGCCACCACCACCAGACCTGCCTGACTGGCACTGCGGGCGGCACGCGCCAGGGGCTCGACCAGGAACGAGTCGCTGGACTGCGCGCCCAGGCTCATGTTGACGATGCGGATGTTGGTGACCCGGGCGCGCTGGATCACCCAGTCGATGCCGGCCAGCGTGTCGGCCATGTTGCCGATGCCACGCTCGTCCAGCACCCGCACGTCGTAGATGTCGGCGCCGGAAGCCACGCCGCTGGAGTCGGGCGTCCTGTAGCTGCCCGAGCCCGCTGCGATCGAGGCCACATGGGTGCCATGCCCGTAGACGTCGGGAACCTTCGAGTCCGGCTCCAGCGGCTTCAGGTCGTCCTTGAATTTGCTGCCGTCGACAAATCCCCGCACCGAAGCCGAATAGTCCTTGCCCTTGTCCCAGCCCTCGTTGGTCGCGGTGCGGCCGAGCGCCACGAAGTCCACCACTGCGCGCACGCGGCTGTCTTTGCCCTCAGCGAAGTTGCGGTGGCGGAAATCGACGCCCGAGTCCAGGATCGCGATGCCGATCCCCTTGCCGGTCAGCGCGCCACCGCCCTTGCCCGGCAGCGCCGGTGCATCGGTGGCCCCGGATGCGTCCTGCACCAGGCTGCCCGTGCGCTTGGTGACGCGGTTGGGCGAGATGCCCAGCACGTCGGCGCGCTGACTCAACGGGTCCAGCGCCGACACCGGCACCATCGCGAACAACGCCCGCACCGACAGGTAGCTGTAGAGCACCGATCCCCCGCGGGCGATCACATCGCGGCGCAAGTCGGTGATCTCGGTGTCGCTGCTGGCTGCGTTGATCAGCACCTTGACATGCGCCTCGCCCTTGATGGCGCGAGCCCAGGTCACGCCCCATTTCGATGCGTCCCGTTGAGCGCCGTTGACCAGCAGCCGAAGGTCTGCAGCCACTTTGGGGCTGGAAACGGACTGGGCGAGCGCCGGGCTCAAGGTGATCATCGTGGCGCCGCAGCTCAGCGCCAGGGTGATCCAGGCTCGGGCAAAGGAGGACTTGAATGTCATGTGAGTTCCTTTCAGAAAGGTCCACCTTCGCTGGCACAGCGCTGTGTCAGCTTCGGAGATGCATCGGGTTTCGGCCTCTGTTGCGGCGTCTTGAGCGACTTGAGCGCTGTCTGCGGCGGCTTGTGTGCCGAACTGCACGAACAGCGACCTGAACTCGCCAGATACCGCTGCCGATATCCACAGCCGCATGCGGGCTGCAAGCTGCAGCGGCTGCGGCTGCGTCTGCGGCTGCGTCTCCCTCGACGAGACCACACGACCTGGGCGGCGACAATGCCGGATGGATCCGCACACCCCTCCCGATGTGATTGCCGCCGCCGACAGCAACCCCGGCGACCGTTCGACACTGGCGACCGGCCCGGCCGGCATCCCCGAGATGCACCGCTTGTTCGACCTGCAGCGCGCGGGCTACGAGCGCGAACGCAACCCGGCGCTGACGGTGCGCCAAGACCGCTTGAGGCGCCTGCTGGCGATGACCGATGCGATCGGGCCGCGGATGATCGAAGCGATCAGCGCCGATTTCGGCCACCGCTCGGCCCATGTCACGCGCATGGCCGACCAGTTGGTGGTGCGCGCCGGCATCGACCACACCCTGCGCCACCTGGCGCGCTGGATGAAGCCGCGCCGGGTGGCCACGCCCATCGCCTTCCTTCCTGCGCGCAGCCGCCTTCAACCGCAGGCACTGGGCGTGGTCGGGGTGGTCAGCCCCTGGAACTACCCCTACCAGCTGGCGATTGCGCCAGCGGCTTCGGCGCTGGCAGCCGGCAACCGGGTGCTGATCAAGCCCTCGGAAGCCACGCCGCGCTTTTCGGAACTGTTGCAGCAAGCGGTGGCAGAACGCTTCGACGAGAACGAGCTCGCGGTCATCAACGGTGATGCCGAGGTCGGCAGCGCGTTTGTGGCGCTGCCCTTCGATCACTTGTTTTTCACCGGCTCCACGGCGGTCGGCCGCAAGGTGGCGTTGGCCGCTGCGGCCAACCTGACACCGGTGACGCTGGAGCTGGGGGGCAAATCACCAGCGATCTTCAATGCCGATTGCGATCTCGATGTGGCGGTGCCGCGGCTGATGGCCGGCAAGTTGTTGAACAGCGGCCAGACCTGCATTGCACCCGCCTACCTGCTGGTGCACCGCAG
>JBBSPW010000342.1:0-2484 GCA_038258365.1 Burkholderiales bacterium
AACGCGACCTGCCGGCATGGCTGTCGCGCCTGGACGCCGCCGAGCTTCTGCACGATGGGGGTGTCCTGCCGCCGGCCGCGCTGCAAACCCGCGCGAGCCGCACGGCCCGGCCGGCCTGGCAGTTCGACAGCACCCTGGGCGAGCGCAAGCTCTGCAGCCAGTTGCAGGTGGCCAGCCTGTCGGGCTTCGACGCGCAGAACCTGCGCGCTGCCCACGCCGCCGCAGCGGCTTTGCTGAGCTATGCCGAACACACCCAGGGCCAGACCCTGGCGCATGTGCGCAGCCTGCAGGTCGAGCGCAGCAGCGACCTGCTGCACCTGCCGCCGGCCACGCTGCGCAACCTCGAATTGACAACCACCCTGCGCGGCGAAAGCAGCCCCACCCTGCTGTCGCTGCTGGACACCTGCCGCAGCGGCATGGGCAGCCGTGCCTTGCGGCACTGGCTGACCCATCCGTTGCGCGACCGCAGCACCGCCACGCAGCGCCACGAAGCGATCGCGCAGCTGATCGACAGCGGCTTCGATCCTTTGCGCGACGCGCTGCGCAGCGTCAGCGATGTCGAGCGCAGCAGCGCACGCGTCGCGCTGCGACAGGCGCGGCCGCGTGAACTGGCGGGCCTGCGCGCGACGCTGGCCGCGCTGCCGAAGTTGCGTGCCGTCGCACCGCAGGGCACCCCGATGCTGGATCGGCTGCATGCCGCTTTGCATCCAGAAGGTGCGCTGGCCGAGGTGCTGCAAGCCATTGCCGAGGAACCCGCGGCGCTGCTGCGCGAGGGCGGTGTGATCGCTGGCGGCGTCGACGCCGACCTGGACGAATTGCGCGCCATCAACGACAACTGCGACGCCTTTCTGCTGGCGCTGGAAGCCCGCGAACGCAGCCGCACCGGCATAAACAACCTGCGGGTGCTGTTCAACAAGGTGCATGGCTTCACGATCGAGGTCACGGCATCGGGCTTGTCGAAGGTGCCGCCCGACTACCAGCGCCGCCAGACCCTGAAGAACGCCGAGCGCTACATCACGCCCGAGTTGAAAGCCTTCGAGGACAAGGCGTTGTCGGCGCAAGAACGGGCGCTGGCGAGAGAGAAATTCTTGTACGAGCAAGTGCTGGATGCGCTGCAGCCGCACCTGCCCGCACTGCAGGCACTGGCCCGCTCGCTGGCCGCGCTGGACGCGCTGGCTGCGCTGGCAGAACGTGCGTCGACCCTCGGCTGGTGCCGGCCGCAGTTCGTGCCCTACCCGGCCATCGACATCGAAGCCGGGCGCCACCCGGTGGTCGAAGCGCGGTTGGCCGAAACAGCTGCGAAGGGGTCGACCCACGCCTTCATTGCCAACCACTGCCGGCTCGACGCCAAGACCCGCCTGCTGGTCATCACCGGTCCGAACATGGGCGGCAAGAGCACCTACATGCGACAGGTGGCACTGATCGTGCTGTTGGCGGCGATCGGCTCGTATGTGCCCGCCACCGCCTGCAGGCTCGGCCCGATCGACGCTATCCACACCCGCATCGGTGCGGCCGACGATCTGGCCAATGCGCAGAGCACCTTCATGGTCGAGATGACCGAAGCCGCAGCGATCGTGCACAGCGCCACCGACCAGAGCCTGGTTCTGATGGACGAGATCGGCCGCGGAACCAGCACCTTCGACGGGCTGGCACTGGCCGGTGCCATCGCCGCCCACCTGCACGACCGCAACCGCGCCTTCACGCTGTTTGCAACACACTATTTCGAGCTGACCGAGTTGCCCGCGCGCCACCACCAGGCTGCCAATGTGCATGTGGGCGCGGTCGAATCGGGTCAGGACATCGTCTTTCTGCACCAGATCGAGCCCGGCCCGGCCAGCCGCAGTTATGGCGTGCAGGTCGCCCGGCTCGCGGGCATGCCGGCAGCGCTGGTGCGCCATGCCCGTGCCACGCTCGAAGCGCTGGAAGCGCGCGACCTGGCGGGGCAGGCGCAGGTGGACCTGTTCGCGCAGCCGGCTGCAGTCGCCGCCGTCGTCGCATCAGACCTCGCCGATGACAGCGGGCCGGGCAGCAGCCGCATCAACGCCACAGCCGCGCGTCTGATCGAGGCACTGACCGCGATCGAGCCTGATAGCCTGACGCCCCGAGATGCGCTGGACGCGATCTACCGTCTCAAACGCCTCAACCAGGACTCCGATCAATGACCTATTGCGTGGGCATTCGCCTCAATGCCGGGCTCGTGTTTCTTTCAGATTCACGCACCAATGCCGGTGTCGACGCCATCAGCACCTTCAGAAAGATGATGCTCTACGAGGTGACCGGCGACCGCTGCATGGTGATGCTGTCGGCGGGCAACCTGGGCATCAGCCAGAGCGTGCGCGAGTTGCTGCAGGTGCAGAAGATCGACGCCGAAGCCGACCGCATCGACTCGCAAGAACCCAAAGATGCAGACGACAAGGCCATCGAGCCGATCACGATCTGGAACGCCACCAGCATGTTCGACGCCGCCCGCGTGCTGGGCGCCAC
>JBBSPW010000343.1:0-2427 GCA_038258365.1 Burkholderiales bacterium
CCATCTCGGCTTGTGCCGCGGCGCGGGTCAGGCGCACATAGCCCGGCAGCGCGCCGACCGCGATCGCGATCACGGTGTTGATGAGCCCGGGGCCGAGGATCGTGATGACCACGATCGCCAGCAGCAACCCCGGCAGCGCCAGCAGGATGTCCATCGTGCGCATGATCGGCGGCGACAGCCAGCGCGCATGAAACGCCGCCAGCAAGCCGAGCCCGATGCCGGGCAGCAGCGCCAGCGTCACCGATGCCGCCGCGATGCCGAGCGAGATGCGGCCGCCATGCAGCAAGCGCGACAGGATGCAGCGGCCCAGCTCGTCGGTGCCCAGCGGGAACATCGCTAGGCCGCCGGCTTGCCACAGCGGTGGGGTCAGCATGTGGTCGCGGAACTGCTGGATCGGATCGTGCGGGGCCAGCCAGGGTGCCAGCAACGCGCCCACGACCACCGCGCAGAAGACGAAGAAGGCGATCGTGGCGCCGCGGTTGGCAGTGAACGCGGTGACGAACTCGCGCGCCGGGGCTGGGGGTGGCGGGGAGGATGGCGAAGACAGCGGCGACGAAGGCGGCGGCGACGACAGCGGATCCATCGATGGCTCGGACGGGGGCAGCACGGCCGCCATCAGGATTCCCGCAATCTCGGGTTGACCACGCCGTACAACAGGTCGACCACCAGGTTGACCGCGATGAAGGTCACCGCCGAGATCAGGATGCCGGCCTGCACGACGGGATAGTCGCGCCGCGCAATCGCATCGATCAACCACTTGCCGATGCCCGGCCACGAGAAGATCGTCTCCGTCAGCACCGCACCGCCCAGCAAACCCCCGACCTGCAGGCCGACCACGGTCAGCACGGGAATCAACGCATTGCGCAGGCCGTGGTGCAGCACGATGCGTGCGGGAGAGAGCCCTTTGGCTCTTGCGGTGCGCATGTAGTCCTCGCGCAGCACCTCCAGCATCGACGAGCGGGTCATGCGCGCGATCACCGCCATCGGGATCGTCCCGAGCACGGTGGCCGGCAGCAGCAGATGCTGCACGGCTGAGAGCCAGGCGCCACTTTCTTCGCCCCGCCAGTCGGCAATCGCCGCATCGATCAGCATGAATCCGCTGCGAAAAGGGGGGTCGAACTCGATGCCGATGCGGCCCGACACCGGGGTCCATTCCAGCCCCACCGAGAAGAACATGATCAGGATCAGACCCCACCAGAACACCGGCATCGAATTGCCGACCGTGGCCAGCGCCATCACCAACTGGTCGATCCATTTGCCACGCCGCAAGGCGGCCAGCATGCCCAGCGACAAGCCGACCACCAATGCCAGCAACAGCGCGGTACCGGCAAGTTCGATCGTGGCCGGAAACAGCACCAGAAACTCGTCGGCCACCGGTTCGCGGGTTACCAGCGAGCGGCCCAGGTCACCGTGCAGCAAGCCGCTGACATAGTCGAAGTATTGAACCGGCAGTGGCTGATCGAGCCCCAGTTGCTGGATCAGCGCCGCATGGGCAGCCGGGTCCAGCCGCCGCTCGCCCATCATGATTTCGACCGGGTCGCCCGGGATCAAGCGGATCAACGCAAAAGCGACAACGCTGACCCCGACCAGAGTCGGTATCAGCGTCGCAAGCTTTTGCAGCAGCCGCTTGATCATGCGCGGCCTCGGACGACTACCGCCTCAAAATAACGGCACAACACCGCGCAACACTAGCGTGCTGCCGGTCAGAAGAATTTGTATTCGACGTTGACCACAAAGGCTCTGCCCCGTGGGTCAGCTACCCGCGGCTCCCAACTGCTGCCGCTGCCGAAGTTGCTGTCGTAGTTGATCGCAAAAGGCGGGTCGCGGTCGAGGACGTTCTTCACCAGTCCGGTCAACGTCAGATTCTTGAAGCCGACGTAAGTGGCCGACAGGTTGTAGGTTGTGTAGCTGTCGACCCTGCGCTTAAGGTCCGGTGGCGTGACTAATCCCGAGGTCACGCCCGGCAGCTCCTGGTTGGTGTAGCCGTTCTTGTAGATTTGGCTCACCGTAGCGCTCCAGTCGCCGCGTTTGGCGTTCAAGTTAGCCGAATGCTTCCAGCGCAGGCCGAGATCGCCAGCGAAACTGAACTGGCCAACTTCGCTGGGGCCGAAGGGCACGCTGGGCAGCACTCGTGAACGCTTCTTGATCAGGTAAGTGCCTTCCAGGCCAGCCGTCCAGCGTGCCTCCATCGCGTTGAAGCCGCCCTTAAGGCTGACCTCAACGCCCTCGGTCTCAGTGTCGCCGGCATTGACCCAACGCTGATCGATCGCCAGCAGGGGGCCCGAGCCAACGCGCGCGAAGCGGTCGATGAACAGGCTGTAGTTGTCCACCAGTTGAGTCAGGCTCAGGATCTGGATCGTGCCTTCGCGCTTGATGCTCCACCAATCCATGCCGATGCTGATGTCCCTGATGGGCTCGAAGATGAAA
>JBBSPW010000344.1:0-2411 GCA_038258365.1 Burkholderiales bacterium
AAGCCACTGCCCGCATCTATGTCGACACCGACTCGATCCTGAAGCCGCTGATGAGCGGCCTTGCGGTGCAACCCAACATCGACCAGCAAATCAGCATGCTGAGCCGCACCCTGATCAGCCGCCCGAACCTTGAAAAACTGGTGCGCATGGCCGATCTGGACCTCAAGTCCGACAGCAAGTCGAGCCAGGAAGCGCTGATCGACCAATTGTCCAAGAGCATCGAGATTCGCGTCGCCGGCGGTGTCAACCTGTATTCGATGGTCTACCGCGACAACGAACCCGACAAGGCCAAGCGGGTGATCCAGTCGATGGTGTCGATCTTTGTCGAAACCGGGCTGGGCGCCAGTCGCAAGGACACCGATTCTGCGAAAACTTTCCTGACCGAGCAGATCAAGACCTTCGAAGCCAAGCTGGAAGCTGCCGAACTGCGACTGAAGGAGTTCCGCCTCAACAACATCGGCCGTCAAACCATCGATGGGCAGGACGCCGCTTCCAGAGTGGCAGAGCTCTTCAATCAGCTCCAAACCGCGCGCCTGCAATTGCGCGAAGCCGAGCAGGCGAGAGACAGCGCCAAACAGCAACTCGCGCTCGAGTCGGGTCAAAGCGCCGACATCATCAGCCGAAGCTTGTTGCAGGAGTCGGAGCTGTCGACAGCAACTCCGGAGCTGGACGGTCGAATCGATGCGCTGAAACGCAATCTGGATTCGTTGTTGCAGCGTTACACCGAGAAGCACCCGGATGTGATCTCCACACGCTTGTTGGTCAAGGATCTGGAAGAGAAGAAAAAAGTCGAAGTGCAGCAGATGCGCAAGGCAGCGCTGTCGATGGCACAGACTGGTTTCGTCGGCACCTCGTCCAGCCTGGCCGCGCAGGAGCTGAGCCGGATGATGGCTGCCTCAGAAGTCCAGGTGGCTGCGCTCAGGGCCCGAGTTGCCGAGTTCGGATCCCGTTACCAACAAGCCACCGAGTCGCTTAAAACAGCCCCTCAAGTCGAGGCCGAGGCTTCGCAACTGAACCGCGACTACGCCATCACCAAGAAGAATTACGAAGATCTGGTGGCCCGACGGCAATCTGCGGTGATGTCGGGTGAACTCGACGTCGCGTCTGGCGTGGCCGAGTTCCGCCTCATCGACCCGCCGCGCGTGGCGCCGAAGCCGGTCTACCCGAACCGACCGTTGCTGCTGCCGCTGGTGTTGCTGGCGGCGCTGGCTTCGGGTCTGTTCTTCGCTTTCGCGGCCAGTCAGGTGCGCCCCACCTTCGCCGATGCCGCCGAGCTGCGGTCCCAGACCGGCTTGCCGCTGCTGGGGGTGGTGACCCTGCTCAGCACCGACAACGACCGCAAGCGCGAGCGCCGCAGCCTGTTCCGTTTCGTTTCGGCATCGGGCGGGCTGGTGGGCGTGTTCGTTGCCGGCCTGATCGCCATGACCCTGATGACCCGCTATGCGGGTTGAGATGAGCACACCATGACGAGCCTGATCGAACAAGCCGCTCTCCGCCTGGCGCAACTGCGCGAAGCCGGCATTGAAATCCCCGAGCCCGACCAACCGGGCGTTGGCGTGAACCACCAATCGCCGCCCCAAGGCGGATCGGCCGGTGCCCGCCTGCGCGGAGCAGACGGTCCCGCGCAAACAGAGCCCCGCTATGGCCGCGCCGCTGCGCCGCATCACCTGCCGATGTCGGAGCCGGGAGATGGTTCTTCATCGCGCCAGGTCGTGCTCGACCTGGCAGCCATTGCCGGCACCGGCATCGTCACACCGGACGCGCCGCGCTCGCACCTGGCCGACCAGTACCGCGTCATCAAGCGCCCGCTGATTGCCAACGCGATCGGCCGCGGCGCAGCCACCGTCAAGCACGGCAACCTGATCATGGTCACCAGCGCACTGCCGGGCGAGGGCAAGAGCTTCACCTCGATCAACCTGGCGATGAGCATCGCCGCCGAGCTCGACCACACCGTGATGCTGGTCGATGCCGACGTGGCGCGGCCTTCGGTGCTGCGCATGCTGGGGCTGGAGCCGGGGCCGGGCCTGCTGGACCTGCTGGAAGGCAAAGCCGAGATGAGCGACGTGCTGCTTCGCACCAATGTCGACAAGCTCACCGTGCTGCCGAGCGGGCAGTTTCATCCGCGCGCCACCGAACTGCTGGCCAGCGATGCGATGGAAAAGCTACTGGACGACATGGCCACGCGCTACCCCGACCGCATCATCATCTTCGATTCGCCGCCGCTGTTGCTGACCACCGAGTCACGCGTGCTGGCCACGCACATGGGGCAGATCGTGGTGGTGGTGCAGGCCGACCGCACGCTGCAGAGCACCGTCCGGCAGGCGCTGTCCACGATCGAGAACTGCCCGCTGAAACTGATGGTGCTGAACAAGTCGCGCACCGGCGCCGGCGGCGCCTACGGCGAGAGCTAC
>JBBSPW010000345.1:0-2404 GCA_038258365.1 Burkholderiales bacterium
GCCCCAGCGTGCGGCATGTGGTGCTCACCAGCGCGCCGTCCGAGCCCCAAGCACCGCCGCAGGGTATCACCCTGCACACCTGGGCCGAACTGCTGGCCGCTGCGCCGACTGATGGCGCGCACCCCGGCCATCGCGTCATCGACACCGACCTCTGCGCCATCCTGTACACCAGCGGCAGCACCGGCCGGCCCAAGGGCGTGGTGCTCAGCCACCGCAACATGGTGGCTGGCGCCAAAAGCGTGGCCAGCTATCTGGACAACGGTCCGCAAGACACGCTGCTGGCGGCCTTGCCGCTGAGCTTCGACGCCGGCTTCAGCCAACTGACCACCGCTTTCCATGCCGGCGCGCGCGTGGTGCTGCTGAACTACCTGCTGCCGCGCGACGTGCTGAAGACGATGGCGCGCGAAAAGGTGACGGGGCTGACGGCGGTGCCGCCGTTGTACATCCAGTTGTCGCAGCTGGACTGGTCAGTCGAGATGGCTGATTCGATCAACACGAACCTGCGCTACTTCGCCAACACTGGCGGGCGCATGCCGCGCGAAACGCTGGACGCGCTGCGCGCCCGCGTGCCGCAGGCCAAACCCTTCCTGATGTATGGCCTGACGGAAGCCTTCCGCAGCACCTATCTGCCGCCGGAGGAGGTCGACCGCCGGCCCGATTCCATCGGCAGGGCCATTCCGAACGCCGAAATCTTGGTGCTGCGCGAAGACGGCAGCGAATGCGCGGCCGATGAGCCTGGCGAACTGGTGCACCGCGGCGCCCTGGTGGGCCAGGGCTACTGGAACGATGCCGAGAAGACGGCAGAGCGCTACAAGCCACTGCCAGCCGCCGTTGGAGGGCGTGAAGCTGCGCTGCAGTTGCCCGAATTCGCCGTGTTCAGTGGCGACACCGTGCGGCGCGATGCTGAAGGCTTCCTGTATTTCATCGGCCGCCGCGACGAGATGATGAAGACCAGCGGCTACCGCGTCAGCCCCACCGAAGTGGAAGAGGTGCTGTACGCGACCCGGCTGATCGGTGAATGTGTGGCCTTCGGCGTCGACCACGCCACGCTGGGGCAGGCCATCCAGGTGATCGCCACGCCGCCGGCTGGAAGCGAAGCGTTGGACCTTCCGGCCCTGCTGGCCGAATGCAAGCGTCACATGCCGGCCTACATGGTTCCGGCGGGTGTGACGCCGGCCGAGGGTCCGTTGCCGCGCAACCCCAACGGCAAGATCGACCGCAAGTTGCTCAGCACGCAGTGGGTGGAGCAACGTGCGGCTTGATCCGGGGCCATGTGGTGGGCATCGCTATCGCCATTGAACACGGGGCGACACTTCGGTCTTCGGACCGAGACTTTGCGCGTTTTGCCGGTCAGATATTCGAACACCCTCATACATGACCATGCTCCCTTCCGAATCGGTGCGCCAAACGCCCGCCCACGCGCCCATGGCGCAGTTCCCCGTCAACGACAGGGGCGAACTGCTCGTTGGCGGCCTGCCGCTGTCCCAGCTGGCCGCGCGCGTCGGACAGACGCCTTTTTATGCCTACGACCGCAGCCTGCTGCGTGCCCGCGTGGCGCAGCTGCGCGAGGCGCTGCCGGCAGTGGTGAAGCTGCACTACGCGATGAAGGCCAACCCGATGCCGGCGGTGGTGCAGTTCATGGCCGGGTTGGTGGAAGGCATCGATGTGGCCTCGGCCGGTGAGCTGAAAGTGGCGCTGGACGCAGGCGCCGACCCCGCCGAGGTCAGCTTTGCCGGCCCCGGCAAACGCGACCCCGAGCTGCTGCAGGCCGTGGCTGCCGGGGTGCTGGTGAATGTCGAATCGATGCGCGAACTGCCGGTGCTGGCCGCCGCAGCGCAGCGCCTGGGCCTGCCTGCACGCGTGGCCGTGCGCGTGAACCCCGACTTCGAGCTGAAGGGTTCGGGCATGAAGATGGGCGGCGGGCCCAAGCAGTTCGGCGTGGACACCGAAGTGGTGCCGCAGATGCTGGCCTTCATCGCCGGTGAAGTTGCCAGCGGCCTGGCCTTCGAGGGCTTTCATTTGTTTGCGGGATCGCAGAACCTGAAGCCCGAGTCGATCTGCGAGGCGCAAGTCAAGAGTTATGAGCTGGCTCTGCGCCTGGCAGGCGATGCGCCCGGTGGGCTGCCGCCGGTT
The DNA here is from genome assembly GCA_038258365.1 of Burkholderiales bacterium. Lineage (GTDB taxonomy): Bacteria > Pseudomonadota > Gammaproteobacteria > Burkholderiales > Burkholderiaceae_C > Rubrivivax. The sequence goes on from JBBSPW010000345.1 coordinate 2,134, forward strand.
CAGTTTCTGAACCTGGGTGGCGGCTTCGGCATCCCGTATTTCCCGGGCGAACGGCCGCTGGATCTGGCGTCCATTGGCCTGAATCTGCACGCGATCACCGAGCGCATGGCGCGTGAACTGCCGGCCGCGCATGTGGTCATCGAACTGGGCCGCTACCTGGTGGGCGAAGCGGGGGTGTACGTGACGCGCATCGTCGATCGCAAGGTGTCGCGCGGACAGGTGTACCTGGTGGCCGACGGCGGGCTGCACCACCACCTCGCGGCCAGCGGCA
>JBBSPW010000346.1:0-2403 GCA_038258365.1 Burkholderiales bacterium
CAGCAACAGCAAGCCACTTGTGATCTGGCTGTGATCTTCGGTGAGCCGCTTGCGAGGCAGGGCGCGGAGAGTGTAGCCATCGCACACCCACCGAAGCGCGCCATGCACACAGCCAACGGACTCCGCCAGACCCAGACCCAGACCCAGACCGCCCGTCGCCACGCGGCCGGGGCGCACTCGGTCAGCCGCAGGCCAGCAGCGGGCAAGCCCAGAAACGCAGCCTCGGCGGGCCTGCGGTTGGTGGTGGCATCCATACCAACCCAGTCGGCGGCGCCACATCCGGCGAGCACCCAAGCCGTGCCGGTGGGCTGGGACGACCTGGGTCCCACCCGCGGCTACCTGGTGGCCTTTGCCCGCCGCAAGCTGCTCGACCCGTCGCTGGCCGAAGACCTGGTGCACGATGTGTTCGATGCGGTCATCAGCGGCCGGGCGGTGTTCGGCGGACGCTCGGCGCTGCGCAGCTGGCTGGTGGCGATCCTGAAGCACAAGATCGTCGACCTGGTGCGCCAGCGTGTGGGCCACGACAGCCTGGAAAGCGACGACGAATTCGGCACCGGGCCCGTGCTGGAGTGCCCCCAACCCCGCCCCGACGAGGTCGCCGAACAACGCCAGCGCCTGCGCCGCACCCTGGCCCGCATCGGCAAACTGCCCGACACCCTGCGCGAAGCAGTCGAGTTGCGGCTGCTGCACGACCAGGACACGGTCGATGTCTGCCGCACGCTGGCGATCACCGAGCAGAACCTGTTCGTGCGGCTGCACCGCGCGCGAAAGGCACTGGACCCCCACGCTGCCTGACGATGATGGCCGGCTCCTAGAATCGGCAGCCCCTTCGCTTCGTGCGCCCCGCCCGGCGTTTGCACATGGCCGCATCCCAGGTTCCCCCCGCCAAAGCCCCCGCCGCCGCCGCAGCCGAACAGACGCCCGCCACGCAGATGGCCAATGCCATCCGCGCGCTGGCGATGGACGCGGTGCAGCAAGCCAACTCCGGCCACCCCGGCGCACCGATGGGCATGGCGGAGATGGCGGTGGCGCTGTGGGGCAACCACCTGCGCCACAACCCGGCCGACCCGCATTGGCCCGACCGCGACCGTTTCGTGCTCTCCAACGGCCATGCGTCGATGATGTTGTATGCGGTGCTGCACCTGAGCGGCTACGACCTGCCGATGAGCGAGTTGCGCAACTTTCGCCAGTTGCACAGCAAGACCCCGGGTCACCCGGAAGTCGATGTCACGCCGGGGGTTGAAACCACCACCGGCCCGCTCGGCCAGGGCCTGGCCAATTCGGTCGGCATGGCTTTGGCCGAGAAGCTGCTGGCGGCCGAGTTCAACCGACCCGGGCACACCGTGGTCGACCACCGCACCTATGCCTTCATGGGCGACGGCTGCTTGATGGAAGGCATCAGCCACGAAGCCTGCGCGCTGGCCGGCGCCTGGAAGCTGAACAAGCTGACCGCGCTGTACGACAGCAACGGCATCAGCATCGACGGCAAGGTCAAGCCCTGGTACATCGACGATGTGGGCCTGCGTTTCGAGAGCTATGGCTGGAATGTGGTCGGTCCCATCGACGGCAACGATGTGGCTGCGGTGGAAGCCGCACTGCAGCAAGCCGCACGCTCCGAAACCCAGCCGACGATCGTCATTTGCAACACCGTGATCGGCAAAGGTTCACCCAACCGCGCCGGCACCGCCAAGGCCCATGGCGAAGCCCTGGGCAAGGACGAAGTGGCGCTGACGCGCGAAGCGATAGGCTGGAGCAGCGAACCCTTTGTGGTGCCCGAAGCCGTGTATGCAGCCTGGGACGCGCGCGCGAAGGGTCATGCCGTGCAATCAGCGTGGGCCGATGCTTTCTCGGCGTATCGCGCCGCGCATCCGGACCTGGCTGCCGAGTACCTGCGCCGCATGGCGGGCGACCTGCCGGCAGACTTCGCAGACATCGCGGCCAAAGCGCTGGGCGATGCCCAGCACAAGGCGGAAAGCGTGGCCTCGCGCAAGGCGAGCCAGTTGGCGCTGGAAGCCTTCACCGCGGCGTTGCCCGAGATGCTGGGCGGCTCGGCCGACCTGACCGGCTCCAACCTGACCAACACCACCCACACGGCACCGCTGCGCTTCAACGACGATGGCAGCCCCGTGCTCGACGACCACGGCCTGCCGGGGCGTCATATCAACTACGGCGTGCGCGAATTCGGCATGGCCGCGATCATGAACGGCCTGGCGCTGCATGGCGGGCACATCCCGTATGGCGGCACCTTCCTGACCTTCAGCGACTACAGCCGCAACGCCATTCGCATGGCTGCGCTGATGAAGCGCCGCATCATCCATGTCTTCACCCACGACTGCATCGGTCTCGGTGAAGACGGGCCGACGCACCAGAGCGTGGAGCACGCCGCAGCCTTGCGGCTGATTC
>JBBSPW010000347.1:0-2392 GCA_038258365.1 Burkholderiales bacterium
CCAGCCGGTGTAGTGCACCTGCACGCGATTGCCGGGGACCGCTTCTGCGCCCTCACCGACCTTGACATCTTCGATCTTCATTTCCGTGCTCATGCCTGCTCCTGTGTGGCCAAAGACGCCATGATGCCAGCCCAGATCGGCACCGCCGCCGCCAGCCAGGCTTGCGGCGTTTGCAGCGCGGGCGGGCGTTCGGGCAAGCCGGGACCCAGGCCCAGCACCCGGCCGGCTTCCTTCAAAGCCGCCAGCGCAGCCGCCGCACTGCGGGTGTCGACTGCGGCGGCACCGTTCTGTTTGCTGAGCTTGTGGCCGTCGACAGCCAGCACCAGCGGGGTGTGCAGGTAGTGCGGGGTCGGCATGCCCAAGGCGCGCTGCAGCAGGATCTGGCGCGCGGTGTTGTCGGCCAGGTCTTCTCCGCGCACCACATCGCTGATGCCATCGGCTGCATCGTCCACGACCACCGCCAACTGATAGGCCCACAGTCCATCGGCACGGCGCAGCACGAAGTCGCCGACCGCCACGGCCACATCCTGCATCTGCGGCCCCAGACGGCGGTCTTGCCAGCGCACGCAAGCCGCCGCGCCATCGGGCAGTCGCAGCCGCCAGGCGCGTGGCGCCTTGCCCTGCAATCCGTCGCGGCAAGTGCCGGGATACGGCAGGTCGACCCCCGGCTCGCGCATCCGTCCGCGAGATGCCCACACCACGTCGATGTCGCTGCGCGAGCAGCCGCAGGGGTAAGCGAGCCCGCTGCTTTGCAGCTGCCGCAATGCCGCTGCGTACCTGCCACTGTGCTGAGACTGCCAGCTTGCCGACTGATCGCTCTGCAAACCCAGTGCGTCGAGCTGGGACACCATCGATCGGGCGATTTCGACCGAGCAACGCGGAGCGTCGACATCCTCGATCCGCAACAGCCATGCCCCGCTGTGTGCGCGCGCATCGAGCCAGCTCGCCAGCGCCGCCACCAGCGACCCGGCATGCAGCGCGCCGGTGGGTGAGGGTGCGAAACGGCCCCGATAGCACCGACTCTCTGGCATCTGCCCGCTGTTCACCCCAGCCGGCCGGCGTGCCGTTCCAGCAGCGCTTGCCGCGTGGTCGGGCTTTCCAGCCGCTGAAGCCACCAGCGCAGCGCGCGGCCCAATCCCAGCGTCTGGCGTTCGGCCCGCCAGGCGTAGTGCAGGGAGGCGGACACCGCCGGGCGTGTCGTCGCCTTGACCACCAACCGCCCGTTGTCGATCTGCGGCCGCGCCAGCGGCTCGGGCAAAAAGCCGCAGCCCAGGCCGCGCACCAGCGCTTCGAGCTTGTTGCGCAGCGTCGGCACGGTCAACACATCCTGCCCTGGCAGCAGATTCTTGGTCATCGGCGCGATGCGTTGCGCGGTGTCGGCCACCGCCACGGCGCGGTGGTGCACCAACTCGGCATCCGTCAGCGGTGCCGTGGCTGAAGCCAACGCATGATGCGGTGCAACGCAGAACACGAACGGCACATCGCCCAATGGCAGAAATTCGATGCCGTCCGGATTGGCCACCTGCGCCGACACGCCAATCGCCAGGTCGGCCTGACCCGTGGCCAGTGCTTCCCAGGTGCCGGCCAGCACCTCGGTGCGCAGCCGAAGCCGGGTCGGGGGGCCGGCGACCAACCCATCCTCTCGAATGTCGCAAAACGCCTGCACCAGCTCGAACACCACCGGCATCGACACCACATCGTCGATGCTGATCGCCAGCTGAGTTTCCCAGCCGCTGGCCACGCGCTGCACGCGGTTGGCCACCGCGTCGGTGGCCTGCAGCAAGCGCCGGCCCTCGTGCAGCAGCTCGGTACCCGCAGCGGTGAACTGCGCCTGACGCGAGCTGCGGTCGAACAGCAGCACATCCAGCGCTTCTTCCAGCTGGCGCACGCTGTAGGTGAGTGCGGAAGGCACCTTGCCCAACTCGCGCGCAGCCGCCGCGAAGCTGCCGGTGCGCGCGATGGTGTCGACCATCAACAGCGCATCGGGTGTCAGGGCCTGGGCGCCGGCGATCGGATCGCGGCCGACAGTTCGCTCGGCTGGGGTTGAAGGGTCTGATTCGGGCACCGATTCATCTTATGTGAATGCCGCCTTCAAGTCGCCGCAGCCTGCCCGGCCGATGCGAAACCTACATTGGTCATCGAAGCAACACACCCCAAGCCTGCGACCCGCTGGCCGGTGCAACAGGAGGCGCTCGATGATCACCATCCGCAAATCGACGGAGCGCGGCCATGCCGACCACGGCTGGCTGCAAACCCGGCACAGCTTCAGCTTTGCCGACTACCACGACCCACAGCAAATGGGCGCAGGCAACCTGCGCGTCATCAACGAAGACCACATCGCGCCGGGCACCGGCTTCGGCACCCACGGCCACCGCGACATGGAGATCGTGAC
>JBBSPW010000348.1:0-2386 GCA_038258365.1 Burkholderiales bacterium
CGGCTTCGACCTCGGCCGCATTCAGCGCGAAATTGCGTTCCATCCGCACCGCGCCTTCCAGCACCTTGGCGCGGCAAGTGCCGCAGACACCCGAGGTGCAGGAAAACGGCACTTCGAGCCCCGCGGCCGATGCGCAGTCGAGGATGCTGGCTTGCTCGCGTTGAAACAGCAGCTCGCGCCGCAAGCCGTCGCGGATGACCGTGACGCGCGACCGCTCGGCATCGCCGGGTTGCGGTTCGTGCACCACGGCATCGACGGGCTGGGTGGCAGCAGCCGGCACGCCGAATCGCTCGATGTGGATCTTCGCTTTCGGAACGCCTGCTGAAAGCAGCGCTGCCTCGGCCTCGTCGTTCATCTGGAACGGGCCGCAGACATAGACCTCGGCCAGGGTGCCGGCCGGCACCGGGCCGCTCAGGAACTCGGCCAGCTTGTCGCGGTTCACCACACCCTGGTTCAGCGGTGCGTCGGTGTGCTCGTCGGAGAACACATGGTGCAGCGCCAGGCGAGCCAGGTGACGGTTCTTCAGGTCTTCCAGTTCTTCCTTGAACATCGTCGAGCGCAGCAGCCGGTTGCCGTAGATCAGCGTGAAGCGGCTCGCCGGCTCGCGCGCCAGCACCGTCTTCATGATCGACAGGATCGGCGTGATGCCGCTGCCACCCGCGATGCCCAGGTGGTGGCGGCGCGCACCGGGCTCGATCGCCACGAAGAAGCGGCCCTGCGGCGCCATCACATCGATCGTGTCGCCGGCTTTCAGCGTGTCGTTGATCCAGTTCGAGAAGACGCCGCCCCGCACCTTGCGCACCCCGACACGCAACTCGCCGTCGTCGATGCCGGCGCAAATCGAATACGAGCGCCGCAGGTCGGCTCCGTCGATCGTCTTGCGCAGCGTCAGGTACTGGCCCTGGGTGAAACCGAAGACCTCGCGCAGGGGCGCGGGCACGTCGAAGCAGACGACCACGGCTTCGGCGGTGTCGGCCTCGACGGTGCGAACCTGCAGCGGGTGGAAGAGCGGTGTGCCAGCCGCCTGCGATGTGGAACCGCGCGGCGCCATCAAATCGGCTTGAAGTGCTCGAACGGCTCGCGGCAAGCGCGGCAGCGGTACAGCGACTTGCACGCGGTGGAGCCGAAGGCCGACAGTCGTTCGGTGTCACGGCTGCCGCAGCGCGGGCAGGGAATGACGAGGTGACGCTCGAAGAAGCGGATCGGCACGGCACCGTCGCTGCGCACCGGCTCCACCGGCCCCGGCGGAGCGATGCCGTAGTCGCTGAGCTTGCGGCGGCCCTCGGCGCTGATCCAGTCGGTGGTCCAGGCCGGCGCTCGGCGCAAGCCGATGCGCACCGGCGCCAGCCCGGCTGCGGTGATGGCTTCGCGCACCTGCTGCTCGATCACCTCGGTGGCCGGGCAGCCGCTGTAGGTGGGAGTCAGCACGACCTCGATCGCATCGCCATGGTCCAGCACCTCGCGCACGATGCCCAGGTCGGTGATCGACAGCGCCGGCACTTCCGGGTCCAGCACTTCTGCCACGGCAGCCCAGGCACGGGCGGTGCGGGAGCCCATGACGACCGTGTCGACCCACTGCGCGCTCACCACACACCGCCCGGAAAACTGCGCTGCAGGTGCTGCATCTCTGCCAGCAGAAAGCCCATGTGTTCGCTGTGCAGCCCGCGCTTGCCGCTGCTGCGGAAAGCGCCTTCGACGGGGATCTTCAATTGCGCTGCATCGCAGACCGCGGTCATCGCGGCAAGCCAGGGTGCTTGCAACTCGCTCCAGCGCGGGCCGATGCCGCTGGCTGCAGCGGCTTCGTCGCTGGCGTCGTCAGCGAACAGCTCGGCCACATAAGGCCACAGCCGTTCCATCGCGGTCTTGCAACGGCGTGCAGATTCATCCGTGCCATCGCCCAGCCGCACCAGCCAGTCGGCTGCATGCTGCTGGTGATAGCGCGCTTCCTTGACGGCCTTGCCCGCGATTCCCGCCAGATCGCTGTCCGATGACTGCGTGGCCAGCCGCTGCCACAGCAGACTCAGAAAGGTCGCCACCATCAGGTTGCGAAGCACCGCGAACGCAAAGTCGCCGCGCGGCAATTCGACCAGCGTGACGTTGCGGTAGTCGCGTTCGTCGCGCAGGAAGGCGAGCTGGTCCTCATCCAGCGGCGGCTCGTTCAGACTGCCCGCCAGAGACAGCAGCGCCCGCGCCTGACCGATCAGGTCCAGCGCCAGGTTCGACAACGCGATGTCCTCTTCCAGCACCGGCGCATGGCCACTCCATTGCGCGGTGCGCTGGCCATGGATCAGACACAGATCGCCGATGCGCAACAGGTACTGAACCGTCGGGGTCTCGGATACGTGGATCGAAGCTTGCATCGCGGCGGGCCCTACATGTGGTCGAC
>JBBSPW010000349.1:0-2371 GCA_038258365.1 Burkholderiales bacterium
GAACATGCTCGTCAGGATTCCGAGGCAGTGCACCACCGCGAAGCCACGCACCGGGCCCGAGCCGAAGGTCAGCAGCGCCACGCCGGCAATCAGGGTGGTGATGTTGCTGTCCAGGATCGTGCCCCAGGCGCGCTCGTAGCCGGCCTGAATGGCCACCTGCGGCGGCGCACCGCCGCGCAACTCTTCTCGCACCCGTTCGTTGATCAGCACGTTGGCGTCGATGGCCATGCCCAGCGTCAAGGCGATGGCCGCCATGCCGGGCAAGGTCAGCGTGGCCTGCAGCATCGACAGCAGCGCCACCAGCAAGAGCAGATTGAAAGCCAGCGCCAAGGTGCTGAACACGCCGAACAGCAGGTAGTACGAACACATGAAGACGGCGATCGCGATGAAGCCGTAGATCACGCTGTCGAAACCCTTCGAGATGTTCTCTGCCCCCAGGCTCGGGCCGATGGTGCGTTCTTCGATGATCTCCATCGGTGCCGCCAGCGAGCCGGCGCGCAGCAGCAGCGCCTGGTCGGCGGCTTGCTGGGTGGTCATGCGACCGGTGATCTGCACCCTCCCGCCACCGATTTCGGTGCGGATCACCGGTGCGGTGACGATCTCGCCCTTGCCTTTCTCGAACAGCAGGATCGCCATGCGCTTGCCGACGTTGTCGCGCGTGACGTCGCGGAAGATGCGCGATCCCTTGCTGTCCAGCGTCAGGTTGACGCTGGGTTCTTGTGTCTGGCCGTCGAAGCCCGGCTGCGCATCGGTCAGGTTCTCGCCGGTCAGGATCACGGGGCGCAGCAGGATCAGCGGTTGACCGTCACTGCTCTGGAAGCGCTCGCTGCCGAATGGCACCGGCCCCCCGCTGCGTTCGGCTTCGCGCGCTTCGTTGGTCTCGTTGACCATGCGGATCTCGAGCGTGGCGGTGCGTCCGATGATGTCTTTGGCCTTGGCCGTGTCCTGCACCCCCGGCAGCTGCACCACCACGCGGTCGCTGCCCTGGCGCTGGATCACCGGTTCCGCCACGCCCAGTTCATTGACGCGGTTCTGCAGCGTCGTGATGTTCTGTTTGACGGCGTCGTCCTGCACGCGGGTGGCTGCCGCGGGTTTCAACGTGCCGCGAAGGCGCTGGTCTTCACCTGCCGCACCGGGCGCGGCCACCACCCAGTCCATGTCCTGGAACTGATCCGACAGCAGGGTTTCGGCCTGCGCCAGAACCGCCGCGTCGCGAAAACGGAGCTCCACCGCTTCGCCATCGCGGTTGATGCCGCCGTGGCGGATGTTCTTTTCGCGCAGCAGGGTGCGCACATCGCCGGTCAGGGCTTCGGCGCGCTTGGTCAGTGCCGACTTCATGTCGACCTGCATCAGGAAGTGCACACCGCCGCGCAGGTCCAGGCCCAGGTACATCGGCAACGCGCGCAGCTTGCCCATCCAGGCCGGCGAGCGCGACAGCAGATTCAGCGCGACGATGTAGCCGGGGTTGGCCGGATCGGGGTTGAGCGAGTGGCTCAGCGCATCCTTGGCCTTGATCTGGTTGTCGGTGGTGCCGAAGCGGGCCTTGACCGAATTGCCGTCGAACTGCACGAAGTCGGGCTTCAACCCCGCGCCTTGCAGCACGCCGGTGACGCGCCCGACCATCGCTGCATCGAGCTTGATGGTCGCCTTGCCGCTGGAGATCTGCACCGCCGGCGCCTCGCCATAGAGGTTCGGCACGGTGTACAGCAAGCCCACCACCAGGGCGATGCCCAGCAGCACGTACTTCCACACGGGGTAGCGATTCATCCGCTCTTCCTTCGCCGCATTTCTGCAAACCGCAATCCTGCGGCGACGCCAGGGACCGTGGCGGCGCCCGGATGGCGCCACGCAACCGGCCCGCGCCGGTTACTTGTAGGTGCCTTTGGGCAGCACCTGCACCACAGCGCCGCGCTGCACCTGCAGCTCGACGCCGTTCGCGACTTCGACACCCAACATCGCATCACCCAGCTTCGCCACCCGGCCGAGCACCCCGCCGGAGATCACCACTTCGTCACCCTTGGCCAACGCTTCGATCATCGCCTTGTGCTCTTTCTGCTTCTTCATCTGCGGCCGGATCATGATGAAGTACAGCACCACGAACATCAGCACCAGGGGCAGCAGGCTGAGCAGCGACGAAGAGGTTTCGCCGCTTGTGGCTGCGGGGGCGGTCTGGGCAAAGGCAGAAGAAATGAACACGGCATCGTTCCCGAAGTAGCAGAGCCTGCAAGTGCAGGCCAACCGCGCATTCTAAAGTCGGCGGCAGCATCCGCTGAAAACAGGCTCGGATGCAGCGGGCAGGCACGTTCCTACTCTTGCATGGCCCCGGGCAAGCGCACCACACCGGTCAGGGCCTGCGCCTGCTGTGGGTGCC
>JBBSPW010000350.1:0-2364 GCA_038258365.1 Burkholderiales bacterium
AGGCTGGCGAACACCAGGTAGACGCCGACCAGCTGCACCGAGGCGGTGATCGCCAGCGCGAAGAGGCCATAGAACAGCGCGCCGGCGATTTGCCCGCGTCGCAGCCACAGAAAGCCCAGCAGCAGCACCGACAGCACCGTTGCCGGGATCAACTGCTTGTAGCTCACCCACAGGATCTGCCCGACCAGCAGGTCCTTGAGATGTTCGCCGCCATGGGGGTTATTCGCCAGCAACAGCAGGCCGCCGGTGGCGGCAAGCACGAACAACGTTCCGATCAGCGGCTCCTGGTAGTTGGGCCAGCGGCGATCGGTCCATGCCAGCAACCCCGCTCCGCCCAGCGCGGCGCTTGCCGCGGCCAGCTGCACCGCAAAACCGTGCTCTCCCAGGCCCAAGGCGCCCGCCAGGATCACGCCGAGCCCGGCAATCTGCGCGATCGCCAGGTCGATGAAGATGATCCCGCGCGACAACACCTGCTTCCCCAGCGGCACATGCGTGGAGAGCACCACCAAGCCGGCCACAAAGGCGGGGCCGAGGATGCTGATATCCAGGCCTTGCCAGTTGAATGTCATCGTTTTTCCTGCTGCGCGGCCAGCAGCTTGGAGACTGTCGAATCGAACAGTCCGAACAGATCATCGGCCTGTGCATCGCCACCCACCGTGTAAGGGAGTTCGACCGCCGGCACACCTGTACGTTCAGACAGCCATTCGGCTGGCTTCGGGCTCTGGTAGGCGGCATAGATGATCGCTAGCGTGTCGTTGGCCTTGGCCACATCGATCAGGCTGGCTAGGTGGCCGCTGGTGGGCGGAACGCCGGGTTTGGGCTCGAGCGCACCGATCTGCTCGATGCCGAGCCAATCCCACAAGTACACCCAGCTGATGTGGTTGACGATGATCTTGCGCCCGCGCAGCGGCGCGGCCTGGGTCTTCCAGCGACCCATCGCAGCGAGCCAGCGTGTCTCGAAATTGGCCAGGCGCTGGCGGTAAGTGGCCGCGTTGGCGGGATCCAGCTGCACCAGCCGCGCATCGAGCTGGCGCGCGATGATCAGCACCCGGCGCGGATCCATCTGTACGTGCGGGTTGCCGTCCGGGTGCACATCGCCATTGGCGCGGTCGAGCGCAGTCGGTTTTTCCAGCGTCTTGACTTGGGCCGCAGCCATGAATGATCCGGGCCCGGAAGCGACCTTGCTATTGCCCGACTGCCGCAGCAGCTGCGGCAGCCAGCCGATCTCCAGCTGCGCGCCGGTGCACACCAGCAGGCCGGCAGCGCGCATCTTTGCGATCAGGCTGGGCTTGGCCTCGATCTGGTGGACATCCTGCAGCGCCGAGGTGGCGACGTCGACATCGACCTTGTTGCCGGCCAGCTCCTGCAACAGGGACCCCCATTCGGGTTCGCAGGCGAATACCTTGAGCTTGGCCTGCGCCGGCGTCGACGCCATCGCACCGAGCAACAATGCGGTCACTACGAGAGGTGGTTTCATGATTTTGGTTACCTGAAGCTTGTGGGGATTACACGTACTACTGAAATCGAATCTTCATTGTCATCCTGAGCGCAGCGAAGGATCTGCTGTTTCGCCGCACACCTTCAAAGCAGATCCTTCACTATGCTCAGGATGACAGGGAAAATATGGCACGGGGCCGGCACCTGTTCGCGGATCAAAACTTGTGCGCGCCATGTGCACCCAGACTGGTCTGGTACTGCAGGAACACCGCATTGTCGGTGTCGTCCGGATTGGCATCGTCGCGGGTAAACTGGATCCGAAACAGCGAGAACTCGCTGTTGCGCCAGGTCAATTCAACACTGTTGCGATACGGGTCGAACGCAGAGGCGAACGGACCGGTCTCGTCGGCCCACAGTTTCCCGTACCGGTAACCCGCGTCCCACTTGCGGTTGAACCGGTACATGCCTTCCAGATAGAAACCACTGCGCTTGCCAATCCACTGCGATGTGTTGGCCGGATCGACTGGATCGACGTAAAGGCCATCGCGCCGATCGTTGAAATATTCGCCGCGCACGGTGATGCCCCCATCCTTGAAATTGCCTTGCGGCGCCCATTTCCAGGTACCGTCGGCGATATAAAGCGTGCCATCGCCGCTGAAGCCGTCCTCGGCACCATCGGCTTTGGTAGCCAGAACCGAAGCGCCGACCAGCCACTCGTTCTCCACGCCTGCATCGCCACCGACGTGAGCGAATAGTGTGTTCGCGCCAAGTCCACTGCGCTGCCCGCCCGCGGCCGGGAAGGCCTCACCACGGAAGACTTCGCCGCCCAGCTCAACGAACAGGCTGGTCGGTGCAACCCAGCGCAGTTGCAGGCCGTCGTCATCGAACTGGTTGCCGAGGAACGCCTGATAGACCAGCGGCCGGTCG
>JBBSPW010000351.1:0-2327 GCA_038258365.1 Burkholderiales bacterium
CGTGCCAACGCTTCCCCCATGGATCACTCCGATCGATGCGGATATCAACCCGCCCCGCACCCTGTAGGAGCGCACCCGGGCGCGACAGGCCTTACCGGTAAAGCCATCGCGCCCAAGGGGCGCTCCTACAAACAAAAACGCGCGGGGGCGGGTGGTTTGTGGGCTTGGTCACGTTTTTGCGGGCGTGGCGCGCTGTGCGGGACGGAAAACGTCACTTGTGGACGCTGCATGACCGGCTGCGTCACCTCCGCGGGGCGCGAAACGCCGCCAATGCGTGACCGCGATGGCAGATCGGCGCACGGGGCCGCCGCTGGCATGCATTGGCACGGGATGTGCGTATATTCCCCTGCACGTGCAATGTTGCACGGCTGCCCACGGACCGGAACGCCGGCACATGTGGCACGTGAAGTTTCCAATACTCCTATAGGGGATACATCATGAACAACGTCAAGCACCAGCAGGGTTTCACCCTGATCGAACTGATGATCGTGATCGCGATCATCGCCATCCTGGCCGCCATCGCGCTGCCGGCCTACCAGGACTACACCACCCGCGCCAAGATGTCCGAAGCCATCGTGATGGCTGCGCCGGCCAAGCTGGCCGTCGCCGAGACTGTTTCGTCGCTGGGCGACATCAACCTGTTGACCGCTGCCAACAGCGGCTACATCTTCCCGGGCGCCACCGACTATGTGTCGAACATCACAATCGGCGCCGGTACCGGTATCGTCACGGTCACTTCGACTGTGCCCAATGCCCCCGGCACCATCCTGCTGACCCCGACCGAAGTCGCCGCCGGCACTGGCCAGCTGACCTGGGTCTGCTCCTCGGCGATCGCGCCGAAGTTCCTGCCGTCCAACTGCCGTCCGTAATCGATCACGGCTCGCAGGCAACACCCGAGACCCCGGCGCAAGCCGGGGTCTTTTTTTGACTGAATCCCGCCACCGCACCGCGCAGCGGCTGGCCAGCCGCGGACCGGATCTTGGCGCGGATCTTGCGTCAACCTATGAGCGCCTGCGTGCCGGACGTCCCGTTTCATGGCACCGCTTATGCAGTAAAGTCCGAACTTATGTAGAGAGGTGGCTGATATGAATGCGGTTATTGCGGCGGTTCCCACCGCCAGCCTGGTCGGCATCACCGGCATTGCCCGGCGCCTGGTGCTGGACGGTGCGCTCGACGAGACCGCCGCGCGCGAAGCGCTGGACAAAGCCACCGCCGCGCGCGTGCAGATCTCCAGCTACCTGCGCGAGCACCGGCTGGTGAGCGCGGCGCAGATGGCCGCGGCCAACTCGGTCGAGTTCGGCATGCCGGTGTTCGACCCGTCGGTGATGGACCCGCGCCAGAGCGCAATCAAGCTGGTCAAGGAAGAGCTGCTGGGCAAGCACGCGGTGCTGCCGCTGTTCAAACGCGGCGGCAAGCTGTTCGTGGGCATGGCCGACCCGACCAACGCGCACGCGCTGGACGAGCTGAAGTTCCACACCAACCTCACGGTCGAGCCGATCCTGGTCGACGAGGACACGATCAAGCGCACCACCGAGAAGTGGCTGGAGAACAGCGGCAGCCTCGGCGATGCGCTGGGTGACAGCGAGGGCCTGGAAAACCTCGACATCAGCGGCGGCGACGACGACCTGGGCGGCGATTCGGGCGTCGACGCCAAGACCGACGACACCCCGGTGGTGAAGTTCGTCAACAAGGTGCTGATCGACGCGATCCGCAAGGGCGCCTCGGACATCCACTTCGAGCCGTACGAGGACGACTACCGGGTGCGCCTGCGCATCGACGGCCTGCTCAAGCAGACCGCCAAGATGCCGGTCAAGCTCAACCAGCGCATCACCGCGCGGCTCAAGGTGATGGCCCAGCTGGACATCGCCGAAAAGCGGGTGCCGCAGGACGGCCGCATCAAGTTGAACCTGTCCAAGACCAAGCAGATCGACTTCCGCGTCAGCACCCTGCCGACCCTGTTCGGCGAGAAGGTGGTGCTGCGCATCCTCGACGCCAGCGCGGCCAAGCTGGGCATCGACAAGCTCGGCTACGAGCCGGCGCAGCAGCAGCTGTTCGAGGAGGCGATCCAGAAGCCCTACGGCATGGTGCTGGTGACCGGCCCCACCGGCTCGGGCAAGACGGTGTCGCTGTACACCGCGCTGGGCATCCTCAACGACGCACAGCGCAACATCAGCACCGTCGAGGACCCGGTGGAAATCCGCCTGCCCGGCGTGAACCAGGTGCAGCAGAACGTCAAGCGCGGCATGACCTTTGCCGCGGCCCTGCGCAGCTTCCTGCGCCAGGACCCGGACATCATCATGGTGGGCGAGATCCGCGACCTGGAAACC
>JBBSPW010000352.1:0-2246 GCA_038258365.1 Burkholderiales bacterium
GCTGTACGGCATCGATTCGACAGGAGATGGCCGCGTGAACACCTGGGTGCGACCGACCGGGGCGACTTGGGATGCTGCAGCGCTGCTGACCGGCACCGGGCCGGCCAACGCCAACATCGGCCGCATCGTGGCGCTTCGGGTGGGCGTGTTGGCCCGCACCAACACCGTGGAGAAGGATCCTGCCGCCCCGTCGACCCTGAGCCTCTTTACCGACCTTCCGGCGCTGCAGATCGATCGGTTGCTCAGCAGTGACGAACAAAAGCTGCACTGGCGTGTGCTTGATTTCACGGTGCCGCTGCGCAACGCCATCCTGGCGCAGTGCTCCAGTTATTGCCCTCCGATTCCCTGATGAACACCTCAAGGCTCAAGCTGCTACGCAGCCCTCGCGGGCCCCATGGCCGGCGCCCGCACCAGCGTGGCGTGACGATGCTGTTCGGTTTGATTGCGCTCGCGATCATGTTGATCGGTGCTGCAGCCATGGTGCGTTCGATGAACACCAGCCTGGCGAACGCCGGCAACCTGGGCTTCAAGCGCGACCTGACCAACCAGACCGAGCGCGCAATGATTGATGCAGTCGCCTTGCTCGACACCGGGGGCGCCCTGGGCACGGAAGCCTTGCGCCTGAGCAACAACAGCGCGCGCAACTACAGCGCTGCAATGCTGCCTTCGAATGCGCAAGGCGTGCCCGATGCGCTGCTGATCGACGATGCCGGATTCGCAGCCGCATGGACTGCAGCCGACATCGACATTCCGGCGCAAAGCGTCAAGGTGCGCTACCTGATCGACCGCTTGTGCCTGAGCGCCGGTGCGGCCAACGCAGCCACCTGCTCGTTGTCGGAAGACCTGGTGCCGGCCGGCAGCAGCTCTTCCGAAGGCGAACGCGCGGAAGACCCGCCCGGTGCAGCTTCTGCAGCGGCCACCGGCGCAGCGGCAGCAGTCAACCGCAGCGTGGTCTACCGCGTCAGCGTTCGCGTCAGCGGTCCGCGCAGCACCCAGGCCTTTTTCCAGACCACCCTGACAGCACCATGAACATGCAGACGATCGCCACCTCAATGGAATCTTGCAGGCACACGGCGCGCTCGAAGCGCAGGGTATGCGCAACGGCAACGACGCTCGCGGTGCTGGTCGCCGCCGTTGCCACGCACACCCCGGCGCTGGCCGTTACAGCGCTGGCCGATCAGCCGGTCTTCAGCAACATCACGGTACCGGGCAACCTGGCGCTTGCGTTGTCGGTGGAGTTCCCGACCGTCGTCAGCGTGGCCCACACCGCCGGCACCTACACCAACATAGCCCAGGCCTATCTCGGCTACTTCGACCCGGAAAAGTGTTACGGCTACTTCTACAGCACGGTCGAAACCGAACGCCACTTCTTTCCCGCGGGCAGTGCCACCAACCGCACCTGCGATGGCAGCAAATGGAGCGGCAACTTTCTGAACTGGGCGACGATGCAGACCATCGACCCCTTTCGTTGGGTGCTGACCGGCGGCTACCGGGTGGTCGACACCGCCACCACGACCATCTTGGAGAAAGGTCACGCATCCGGCCAGGGCGGCACCGGCAACTTTCCGAACCGCACAGTCAACGGCGCCGCGCTGATCAACACGGTCACGCCGGCTGCCCTTTGGCCCTCGTTCGCGATGCGAATCCAGGGGCTCGGCAACAAGATGCGCTTCTCGAGCGGCAGCAACGTCGACACCGGCGTCATCTCCTACCAGGGCGGCGCACTGGCGATCAACCAAGCCTACGAGGTCAGCGTGCGCGTCAAGGTGTGCGACAGCACCGCCGGTGCGGGTCCGATGGAAGCCAACTGCACGGCTTACCCGAGCAACAACTACAAGCCCACGGGGCTGATGCAGAAGTACGCCGAGAAGATCCGCTACAGCGCCTTCGGCTACTTGAACGACAACAACATCAACCGCGACGGGGGCGTGCTGCGCGCCAAACAGAAGTTCGTCGGCCCGACCATGACCGTGCCCGGATTGCCCCCACAGGCCAATGCCGACGGAGCGGAATGGAGCAGCCTGGATGGCACCTTCATTCAAAACCCGAACAGCGCCGACGCCTCCGCATTCGGGGTGGCTGTCAGCAACAGCGGCGTCATCAACTACCTGAACAAGTTCGGCCAGATCACGCCCGGCACCTTCAAGACCTATGACCCGGTCGGCGAGCTGTACTACGCCGCGCTGCGCTACTACAAGAATCAAGGCAACGTGGCAGCCTGGTCCAACGGCACCGGCAATGCAGCC
>JBBSPW010000353.1:0-2232 GCA_038258365.1 Burkholderiales bacterium
CTTGCGAGCAGGTGCTGCAGCGGGTCGTCAACGCCGAGCGCCAGGTGTTGCTGGGCTGGCGCGATGTGCCCGTCGACCGCGACATGCCGATGAGCCCCACGGTGCGCGCCAAGGAACCGGTGATCCGCCAGATCTTCATCGGCCGCGGCGACGATGTGATCGTGCCCGACTCGCTGGAGCGCAAGCTGTATGTGATCCGCAAAACCGCCAGCGCCGCGATCCAGAAGTTGAAGCTGACCCACAGCCGCGAGTACTACGTGCCCAGCATGAGCTGCCGCACCGTGATCTACAAAGGCCTGTTGCTGGCCAACCAGGTGGGCCAGTACTACCTGGACCTGCAGGATCCACGGGTGGTGTCGGCACTGGCGCTGGTGCACCAGCGTTTCAGCACCAACACCTTCCCGGAATGGCCGCTGGCGCACCCATACCGGATGGTCGCCCACAACGGCGAGATCAACACCGTCAAGGGCAACTTCAACTGGATGCGGGCGCGCGAAGGGGTGATGAAGTCACCGGTGCTGGGGGACGACCTCTACAAGCTGTACCCGATCAGTTTCGAGCACCAGAGCGACACCGCCAGCTTCGACAACACGCTGGAGCTGATGACGATGGCCGGCTACCCGCTGGCGCATGCCGCGATGATGATGATTCCCGAGGCCTGGGAAAACCACGGAGGCATGGACCAGCGCCGCCGCGCCTTCTACGAGTACCACGCGGCGATGATGGAACCCTGGGACGGCCCGGCGGCAATGGTCTTCACCGATGGCAAACAGATCGGCGCCACGCTCGACCGCAACGGTCTGCGGCCCGCCAGGTACATCGTCACCGACGACGACCTGGTGGTGATGGCATCCGAATCCGGTGTGCTGCCGGTGCCTGAAGGCAGGGTCGTCAAGAAGTGGCGCCTGCAGCCGGGCAAGATGTTCCTGATCGATCTGGAACAGGGCCGCATCGTCGAAGACGAGGAACTGAAGAACCAGTTCGCCAACGCACGGCCGTATCGGCGCTGGATCGAGAACGTGCGCATCAAGCTCGACACGGTCGACGGCGGGGGCGAGCCGCAGCCGTTTGCAGAGTCGCTGCTCGACCGCCAACAGGCTTTCGGCTACACCCAGGAAGACCTGAAGTTCCTGATGCTGCCGATGGCTGCCAATGGCGAAGAAGGCATCGGCAGCATGGGCAACGACAGCCCGCTGGCAGTGCTTTCGGACCGCAACAAGCCGCTCTACAACTATTTCAAGCAGCTGTTCGCACAGGTCACGAATCCGCCGATCGATCCGATCCGCGAAGCCATCGTGATGAGCCTGAACAGCTTCATCGGCCCGAAGCCCAACCTGCTGGACATCAACGCGGTCAACCCGCCGATGCGGCTGGAAGTGACGCAACCGATCCTGGACTTCGACGACATGGCCCGGCTGCGGGCCATCGAGTCGCGCACCGCCGGCAAGTTCAAGACCGTCGAACTCGATATCTGCTACCCCGTCGCCTGGGGCAAGGAAGGCATCGAAGCCAAGTTGGCCACGCTGTGCGCCGAGGCGGTGGACGCGATCACCGGTGGCCACAACATCCTGATCATCACCGACCGCCACATGGGCCGCGATCAGGTCGCGGTGCCGGCGCTGCTGGCACTGTCGGCCATCCACCACCACCTGGTGCGTGAAGGCAAGCGCACCACGGCCGGCCTGGTGGTGGAAACCGGATCGGCACGCGAGGTGCACCACTTCGCGGTGCTGGCCGGCTATGGCGCTGAAGCCGTGCATCCGTATCTGGCGATCGAGACCCTGGTCGAGTTGCAGGGCAGCCAGGCGGTGAAGCTCGAACCGAAGAAGGCGGTCTCGAACTATGTGAAGGCGATCGGCAAGGGCCTGTCGAAGATCATGTCGAAGATGGGTGTCAGCACCTACATGTCGTATTGCGGCGCGCAACTCTTCGAAGCGGTGGGCCTGCAGAAAGACTTCGTCGACCAGTACTTTCGCGGCACCGCCTCGCAGATCGGCGGGATCGGCATCTTCGCGGTGGCCGAAGAGGCCTTGCGCTTGCACCATGCCGCCTTCGGCAACGACCCGGTGCTGGCGCGCATGCTCGACGCTGGCGGTGAATACGCCTGGCGGGTGCGCGGTGAAGAGCATATGTGGTCACCCGATGCGATCGCCAAGCTGCAGCACGCCACGCGCGCCAACCGCTTCGACACCTACAAGGAATACGCGCAACTCATCAATGACCAGAGCCGGC
>JBBSPW010000354.1:0-2219 GCA_038258365.1 Burkholderiales bacterium
CATGCTCGTCGGCCACGCGTTGTGCCAGCCGCGCCACCAGCGCATCGATCGCGTCCTGCACCGGGCGCAATTCGGTGTGCTGAGACACCCCCAGGGTGGCACCGGGCTGCAAGGGGTCGTAGCTTTGGAGTCGCTTCGACAGGTGCTGCAGCGGCTGCAGTTCATGGCGCACCCGGGACCTCAACCATGGCAGGCCCAGCAGCGCCATCGGCAGGCTGGCCAGCACCACCGCCAGTGCCACCTCCACCTGCACATCGTCGCGCTCTTCGGTGCTTTGGGCCACATACAGCATGCGGCCGTCGCGGCCGCTGGGCGCGCCGTACACGCGCCAGCCGCGCACACGGCTGAATCCGGGCGTGGGGGTGTTTCGCAACGACAGCGGCGGCGCATGCGCATCGGCCGCCACCACGCGTGCAACAGCGCCTGCATGCTCGACCAGCTGCCAAATGAAGCGGGCGCCGTTGCGGGGCTCTTGAGCAGAACGGCCGGTCGGCACGCCAGCAGCCGGTATCGGCTGCATCGACAGCGTCGGCAACGCCGCCAGATCGCGCACCAGCGGTCCGATCAACCCTTCGGAAGCGCTTTGCAACGAGTCGTCCAGCAGTTCGTTGACCTCCTGCTGCATGGCAAGACCCACCGCCAGCGCCAGCGCGCCGCCCCAAAGCAGCGACCACCACAGCTGGGCGCGCACCACCCGCTTGAAGATCGACCGCGGCTTCGCGGCCCTGGGCTCCTTCCTCACGCGCCGATTCCGATGCGGTAGCCCAACCCGCGCACCGTCTCCACCAGGTCGCGGCCGAGTTTGCGGCGCAGGCTGGAGACATGCACCTCCAGCGCATTGCTGGCGACTTCGTGCTCGAAGCCGAGCATCAGCTTTTCCAGCTCGGGCTTGGGCACGATGCGCCCGGCCCGCAACGCCAACGCTTCCAGCACGGTCCATTCGCGCGCGGTCAGCTCCACGCGTTGCGCAGCACGCCAGGCGCTGCGGGCCGAGAGGTCGATCTCGACCTGCAGCGTCGCCACGCCCAATGCGATGCGCGACTGCGCGCCACCCGCACTGCGGCGGGTCACGGCGCGCACCCGGGCCGCCAGCTCTTCGGGTGCGAACGGCTTGACGAGGTAGTCGTCGGCACCGCTGTCCAGGCCCTTCAAGCGGTCGGGCAACTGGTCGCGCGCGGTCAGCATCAATGCCGGTGTGGCGCCTTCGGTGCCGGGGCGGCGACGCATCGCGCGCAGCCAGTCCAGGCCCGAGCCGTCGGGCAACTGCCAGTCGACCAGCCAGGCATCGAAAGGCTCACCGCGCAAGGCATCGGCCTCGGCCAAACCGCGCGCCCACTCGACGACATGGCCATCACCGCGCAGAAAATCGCGCAGGCCCTCACCCAGTAAGCGGTCGTCTTCGATCAGCAGCAGTCGCATCGGCTGGCAGGCAAGGGCTCGTTCAATGGCAGGCCGCCGCATTCTCGCCGTCTGCCGAGGCACTCGCCTTCAGCTCACCTTCAGACCGAAGCAGTCCAATCGATGCCGTGAATGTGCCCTCCGACTCCCTGAACGACACCCAGCGCGCGTGGACCGTCGTCGCCACGACTGAGCAACTGCTGCTGGTTGCCAGCCTGTTCTGGGCGCTGACGGCGAACCGGCTGTTTCTGACCGCCGCGCTGCACGGGCGGGTCGCATCGGACATCTCGACCATCGGCTTTGCTGCAGCCCTGATTGCGATCCTGGCGACGCTGCACTACGCGATGTTCGCGCTGCTGGCCACGCGCTGGACCTTGAAGCCCTTGCTGGCGGTGCTGATCGTTGCCACCGCCTTCGCCACGCACTACATGCAGGCCTTCGGCATCTATCTGGACCCGTCGATGCTGCGCAACGTGATGCGCACCGATGTGGCCGAAGCGCGTGAGCTGTTCTCATGGTCGCTGCTGCCGCACCTGCTGCTGTATGCGGTGTTGCCGCTGTTGCTGTTGTGGCGGGTGCGGCTCGTGCCCCGGCGCTGGCTGCGCGGCACGCTGATCCGCATCGGCACGATGGCCCTCGCGCTGGCGCTGGGGATCGGCACGCTGCTGCTGGTGTTTCAGCCCTTCGCGTCGCTGATGCGCAACCAGCGCGAGCTGCGCTACCTGATCACGCCTGCCAACTATGTGTGGTCGATCGGCGCGGTGGCGGCTTCGCACTTCAAAGGCGCCGCCAAACCGCGCCAGCCGATCGGGCTCGATGCG
>JBBSPW010000355.1:0-2147 GCA_038258365.1 Burkholderiales bacterium
CGACAGGTAGGCGTTCTGCAGCACCAAACCGTGTCGACGGGTCGGCAGGGACGAGACACTGCCGACCAGTGCCATGCGCCGCAGCCCTTGCGCCTCGACCATCAGACTCCAATGGTCGAGCTCGGCATCGCAGCCGAAGGGTGCGCCTGCCGCGTCGCGCGGCAGGTCCCAGCGGGTGCGCAGGCGTCCGCCGGTTGCAGACACGATCTCGGCGGCGTCGCGGCGGCTGGCATAGCGCAGGCTCTTGAGCACCGGCCCCAGGTCGATGTCGGTGCGGGCAGGCTCCCACTGCGACAGCGCCAGACGGGCCGATGCATCGCCTTGTCGGCAGCGCAGCTCCAGCCCGTCGGCATTGGCGAACAGCACCGGATCGCGCCCCGAAAGCCGCCCAGGCCCGGCTTCGATCGGGCTGCTCACGCTGCCCTTCAGAGCCACCCCGACGCTGCCCCCGTGAGCGGCTGCCCCGACCTCCTGCGGCGGCAGCCGGGTCAGGGGCAGCGCCCACAGCGCATTCATGACACTGCATTCGCCGCGCAAGGCGAGCAGCGCCGACCGATGGCCATCGATGGCCCAGGTGGTGGCCCCGTCGCCATAGGCGAACACGATGTCGCTGTCGGCAGCGACCGGCGCCCCCAGCGGCGTCTCGAAACGCAGTGCACTGCCGAAGCCTTCGATGGCGATCGGCCCTTCGACGCTGGCCGGTCCGTTCGAGCGCACCACGAGCCGGGTCGGCAGGCGCAAGGCCAGCGCGTTGCCATCGCCACCGGCATCGCTTGCCACGGGGGCGGCCCGCGGCTGCAGATTCAAGGTCCACGGATTGCCCTCGACGATCTCCAGATCGCCGCTGCCACCGACCGGATGGGCCGGGAAGCCGAAGTCGATCGTGCCGCCGTCGACCTGCAAGGCCACATGGCCGGCGACACCGTGCACCAGCAGCCGGGCGCCGATCAGCACCGTGCCTGCCGGGATCGTGAAACTGCGCAGCACCGCATCGCCCGCGGTTTCCAGCGGCAGCCGCAACAACACTTCGCGGCCGTTGACGAAAGGAAATGTCAGCAGCAGCGAGCGCATCGCCAGCGACTCGAAGAAGTGCAGTTCGATGAACGAGCCGTCACCGTCGATGAAGGGGCCCAGCACCTGCGTGGCCAGGCCGGGGTCGGTGGCCGCGGCGAGGTACGGCTGGCGCACGAATCGCAACCGCACCCCCGCGGCGGTGAGCGCCGCGGCCTGCGCCACCCCGGCCTGTGCGGCTTGCCGGATCGAGTCCGGCACCGACGCGTCCGGCTGCAGCGGCAGCAGTGTCGGGTTTTGCTGCACGAGACTGGCTGTTAGCAGCCGTCGTGCATCGTCCAGGCGTTCTTGCGGCACGCCTTCGGGGCACTGCAGCACCCCGCTGAGCGCCAGCAACTGCGCGAGCAGGCCGTTCATGTGCCGCTCCTGCGCTGTTGCCGTTGCGGGGTGAAAGCATCGGCATCGAGCGGCCGACCCGTAGCTGCAAGTTGTGCGTCGATGTGAATGCCCCTGTGAGCCGGCACGGTGCCGCGACGGCTCGACTGTGCTCGGTGTTCAGGTGGCTGTCATTGGATATTCCTGAAGATTCCTGAAGGCAGCGCCAGTCGCATGACTTAAGCTGCGGCGGCCGCCTGGAGCCACCGTGTCTGCCACCGTCACCCCCTGTCGCCTGCGGTTCGGTCGTTTCGAGTTGCAACCGGCGGCGCGCCTGCTGCTGGCGGACGGCGTTCCGTTGGCGCTGGGCAGCCGCGCCTTCGATGTGCTGGCGGCGCTGGTCGAACGGCGCGATCGCGCGGTCGGCAAGGACGAGTTGCTCGACCTGGTCTGGCCCCGTTCGGTGGTCGGAGAAAACACGCTGCAAGTGCACATCTCGAGCCTGCGCAAAGCCCTCGGCGCAGCCCACATCTGCACCATTTCTGGACGTGGCTACCGCTTCGCCAGCGCAGTCGAGGCCGAGCCCGCGGCAGACCCAGAAGCACACACCGGGGCCGCGGCCGCAGCGCAGTCGTCCGCCCGCCACAACCTGCCGACGCCGCGCAACCGTTTCATCGGGCGCGCCGCCGCGCTCGCGCAATGCGAACAATTGCTGCAGCACACGCGGCTGCTGACGCTGACCGGCATCGGCGGCTGTGGCA
>JBBSPW010000356.1:0-2143 GCA_038258365.1 Burkholderiales bacterium
CCACCGCCCGCGGACGCCAGCCGGTCGACGACGTCAACAGCGACTTCGCCGCCGGCTACGGCCTGATGGCGCTGCGGGCGCGCTGGCAGGTGGCGCTGCCGCTGGGCCGGCTGGACTTGCTGGCCCGTGTCGACAACCTGGCCGACCGGCGGGTCGTCGGCAGTGTGATCGTCGGCGACGGCAACGGCCGCTTCTTCGAGCCGGCCGCCGGTCGCAGCGGGCTCGTCAGCGCGCGCTGGAGTCTCGGCTTCTAGTGTGGCGCGCCGCTCTGTTCTGTACTTGTCGACCGACGTGTTGAGAGGCCCTCGGCGAGCCCGGTTGTCTGCTGTCGAACAGCAAGCCGAGGGTCACTTCACGACCGAGGCCGTGTGGAAACGCGCGCACTTGATGCTGCGGCGGGTTTCCCTGGCGTGGCTGACGCGGGCAGCGTCAGAGGCTGAAGATGCACCGCGAGCGTACGAAGCAAAAAGGGCTCTCGCCCTACGCCCTCATCACCTTGATCAGCGTTCCAGCTCCGAGGATCTTGATCACCCGCTTCAAGTTGTACGCCAGGACCTGCAAGCTCATCTCGGTGGCCACTCGAGGCAGCGTCTTGGTCAGGAAGTGATTCGATCCCATCCAGCCCTTGAGCGTGCCGAAGACGTGCTCGACGGTTTGACGGCGCAGCCTCATGGCTTCAGGTGCACCTTCCAGCCGCTCTTGAACGACATCCAGTATGTCTTCGTGTTCCCACCGCGAGATGCGTCGTTCCTTGCCCGTGGTGCATCGCGGCTTCATGGGGCACCGAGGGCAGTCTGATGACCAGTACTTGTGCTGGATCTTGCCGGCCTCTTCGGAAGTCATGCGGTGTATGGCAATGCTGCCTGCCGGGCACCGGTACTGGTCCGCCTTGTCGTCGTACACGAAGTCGCGCTTGTCGAATAAGCCGGCTGCTGCGTTGTTCGATGTCATCGGCTTGGGGACCACCGCGGCAACACCCGCACGTTCGCACTCCAGGATTTCGTAGCCTTCGTAGTACCCGCGATCAGCCAGCGCTATGAGCTCGTCTTCCGCGGTGGCGTCCCTTGCGAGCTTGGCCATGTGCGCCAGTTGGTTGCGGTCGTGGCCCACATTGGTGACCTCGTGGGCCGCGATCAAGTGGTGCTTGGCATCGACGACGGCCTGCACGTTGTAGCCGACGACACCCGTTCCCCGGCCGCTGGTGGCCATCGATCGCGCATCAGGATCGGTCAGGGAGATCTGGCCGTCCTTGGATGACTTCATCTGTTCGCCGATCTCGTTGAGCGCCTGGATCTGCTGCTTGACCTTGGTGATCTTGTCCTTGAGGTGGGCGACCCTGCCAGGCAGCACCGCCGCGGCGTCGCGGTCAGCGCGATCAAGTTCGACCAGGTAGCGCTTGATGCTGTCTTCTAACTGCTCGATACGTGCTGCCAGCTTGCGGTCGGTGAAGTTCTTGTCGCGGTTGTTGACCGCCTTGAACTTACTGCCGTCGATGGCGACGATGCCGTCGGTGAAGAGCTTCATCCGGCGGCACAACAGCACGAACTCCTTGCAGACCTTGCGGATGGCCTCGCCGTTGTCACGGCGGAAGTCGGCGATGGTTTTGAAGTCCGGAGCCAGACGACCAGTCAGCCAGATCAGCTCGAGGTTGCGCTGCGCTTCGGCCTCGAGGCGCCGGCTCGACTGCACCCTGTTGAGGTAGCCGTAGATGTAGATCTTGAGCAGCGTGGCTGGGCTGTACGCCGGGCGACCCGTCAGGGCTGGCTCGGCGCGGTCGAAGCCCAGCTTCTTGAGGTCGAGCTCCTCGACAAAAACATCGATGACACGGACCGTGCTGTCCTCGTGGATCCAGTCATCTAGTCGCTCGGGGAAGAGAACGCACTGCGTTCGATCTTGGCCTTCGACGTATCGCGCCATACCGGCTCCTGTGCTCGATATGGCCCATCACTCTAGGCAATAGCTGCTGCGGTTGGAATAGGGTTTTCACACAGGCTCGACCCTTTGCCGCCCTTCAGCTGTGCGCCATCGACGGCGGCAGGGCAGCGTGAGCGGTCGGTCGCCGTCGACAACCGAGCTCACGCTTCCAGCCCAGACCGGTCACTCTGAGGCGCCGCGCCGCGCGATCAACAGCGGTAATGTGCGA
>JBBSPW010000357.1:0-2127 GCA_038258365.1 Burkholderiales bacterium
GCCAATCGCCAATCGCCGATCCCACGGCGGGAAAGCGCAGCGCATCAACCCAAGCCGATAGCGCCTTCGGCTGCCAGCGCATCGATTTCCGAGCGACCATAGCCATGCTGCAGCAGCACCTCCAGCGTGTGCTGTCCGTAGGTGGGCGCAGGGCGGCGCACGTTCCCCGGCGTGGCCGACAGCTTGATCGGCACCCCCAGCGCCTTCGTCGGCCCAGCCACCGGGTGCCCCAGGCTCACCACCATCTGCCGCGCCAGGGTTTGCGGGTCGGATGCCATGGTGGCGATGTCGTTGATGGGGCCGGCCGGCACGCCGGCAGCGTCCAGCGTCGCCAGCCACTCGGCGGTGCTGCGCTGGCGCAGGCGATCGGTCAACAGCGCCACCAGTGCGTCGCGGTTCCGCATGCGAGCGCTGTTGTCGGCAAAGCGCGGGTCACCGATCCATTCGGGAGCGCCCACCAGTCTGGCGATGCGCTCCCAGTTGGATTGATTGGCACCGCCGATGTTGATGTGGCCGTCTGAGGTTGCAAACGCCTGGTAGGGCGTGGCCAGCACATGGGCCGAGCCTGCCGGACCGGGTGAGAGGCCGGTTGCGAAGGTGATGGCGGCTTGCCAAGCGGTTTGGTGGATGCCGGCTTCCATCAGCGAGGTGTCGACGAACTGGCCCTGGCCGGTTTTGAGCCGGTGCACATAAGCCGAGACGATGCCGAGCGCCGCCAGCATGCCGGCATTCAGATCGGTGACGGGGCTGCCGACCTTGACCGGCGCGCCACCGGGCTCGCCGGTGATGCTCATCAAACCCGAGAAGCCCTGCGCGATCAAATCGAATCCGCCCTTGTCGGCCGCCGGCCCGGTGCGGCCATAGCCCGAGATCGAGCAATAGATCAACGCCGGGTTCAGCGCCTGCAATGCATCGAAGCCCAAGCCGAGCTTGTCGAGCGCGCCCTTGCGGTAGTTCTCGGTCAGCACATCGGCGCGTTCGACCAGTCGCTTCAACACGCGCTGCCCGCTGGCTGTCTTCAGGTCGACCGCGATCCCGCGCTTGTTGCGGTTCATCATCATGAAAGCCGCCGATTCGCCGTTGATCTGCGGTTCGGCATAGCGCCGCGTGTCGTCGCCACCGGGCATCTTCTCGACCTTGACGACATCGGCGCCCAGGTCGGCCAGCAACGATCCGCAGGTGGGCCCGGCCATGATCTGCGCCAGTTCCAGCACGGTCACGCCGGCCAGCGGGCCGGTGGCTTGCGGGGTGTTCACCGGCCTTTGAAGATCGGTTCGGCCTTGGCCAGAAACGCGCGGTAGCCGATCGAGAAATCCTCGGTGTCGTAGCAGCGGTAGCCTTCGTCGCGGTCGGCTTCTGACAACGGCTGGCCTGATTCAAGCTCTCGCAAGAAGCGCTTGTGCCAGCGTGCTACCAGCGGTGCCCCTGCAGCGATGCGTTCGGCGGTGGCCATGGCTTCGGATTCGACAGCGGCGTCGGCCACCACCCGTGTCACCAGTCCCTTCGTCATCGCTTCTGCAGCGCCGTAGATGCGCCCTTCCAGCAGCAACTCCATCGTTACCGCGGGGCCGGCCAAACGCAGCAGCGCCGCCATCTCGGCATGCGCCAGCACCAGACCCAGGCGCTTGATGGGCACGCCGAAGCGGCTGCTTTCGCTGCAGATGCGCAGGTCGCAGCAGGCTGCAATTTCCAGCCCGCCGCCGACGCAGATGCCCTCGATCAAGGCCACCGTGGGGTGACGGCAATTGCTGAGGGCGCCCAGCGCCTCACGCAGCACCACGCCGTAGGCCTTGGCCTGCTCGAAGTTGCTGCGCTCGGTGTCGAATTCGCCGATGTCGTTGCCGGGTGAAAACGACTGCCCGCCGGCACCGCGAAGCACCACGCATCGAATCGCGTCGTCTGCCGACAGTTGGTTCATCGTCTCGCCCAAAAGCTGCCACATTGGCTTGGTCAATGCGTTGAGTTTGTGGGGGCGGTTGAGGGTGACGGTGGCGATTGCGTCTTGGGTGGTGCAGAGGATGAGGTCCTGCATGGTGTTTGTTTGCTGGGTTGTCGGGGTGGGTGGTGTGGCGAGCAAAGCCGCGTCCGGGAAGGCCTGCGCGCGCTGCCCTGACGTTCTCGCCTGAA
>JBBSPW010000358.1:0-2114 GCA_038258365.1 Burkholderiales bacterium
CCACCTGCTGCGCGTCGACAGCCTGAAGACGATCTCGGCCGATGTGCCGCTGGGAACGCCGGCCAACAAAGCCTTTTTCGCCGAGCTGGCCACCGACCCGCACATCGTCGCGACGATGGCCAACGCGCGCGCTGGCGAGCCGATCCCCAACATCCCCGAGGTGCAGCGCTTCTTCTCGGCGATGGACGCGGCGCTGGAAGCCATCACCAATGGCCGCCAGGCGCCGAAGGCCGCGCTGGACGGGGCAGCAGCGCGGATGGTGGCGCAGTGACTGATGCGCTGCCGCGCGAAGGCCCGCTGGCTCGCGCCCAGCCGCGGCCAGCGGCGTCGGCATCGTTGCTGCAACGCGGGCTGGCAATGGTCATCGGTGCTGCGCTGTTGTGGTTCGTCTTCGGTCTGTACCGGGCCGGCCAGCCGATGACTGCCCTCGGTGTGCTGGCGCTGGGCACGGCGGCGCTGGTGGTCTACGGCACGGCGCGGTCGATGGCTTGGAAGTACCTTTTCCCGGGGGTTGCGGGCATGCTGCTGTTCGTGGCCTTTCCGCTGCTCTACACGGTGCAGATCGGTTTCACCAACTACTCGTCGCGCCATCTGCTGGACCAGAACCGCGCCGCCGCTTACCTGCTCGATCAGGTGGTGGTGGACGAGGCGCGCGCATGGGGCTTCGACCTGATTCGGGATGGCAGCGGCCTGCGGTTGCTGTTGAGCCCGCCCGAGGGCACCCCATCGCCGCAACTGCTGTCGCCACCGCTGCCGCCAGCAATGGCCGGCGACGCTGCAGCACTGCCCATGCAGCCGATGGCTGCCGATGCGCCCGCGCCTTCGTCGCCCCTGAACCTGCGCGATCGCATCGCCGAACGCGAGCGTCTGCAGAGCCTGCGCCTGCAACTGCCCGGCGGCAGCGTGATCGGCTATGCCGGCGTGCGCGAATACGGCCCCATCGATCACCTGTGGAAGCAAGCCGAGGGCGGCGCCCTGGTGCGCAACGCCACCGCAGCGGTCTACCGGCCGAATCTCGACAGCGGCTATTTCGAAACCGACACGGGTGAGCGCCTGCAACCCGGTTTCAAGGTCGGCATCGGTTTCGACAACTACCGCCGCATGCTGCTGGACGCCGACTTCCGCGGCCCCTTCATCCGGATCTTCATCTGGACGGTGCTGTTCGCCGGGCTCACGGTGCTGTTCTCGACCGTGCTCGGCATGACGCTGGCGGTGTTGCTGGAATGGCCGCAGCTGAAGCACCGCGCGCTGTACCGCACGCTCTTGTTCCTGCCCTATGCAGTGCCGGGCTTCATCAGCATCCTGGTCTTCAAGGGCCTGTTCAACCAGAACTTCGGCGAGATCAATGCGATCCTCGATGCGGTGTTCGGCATCCGTCCGGCATGGTTCGCCGACCCGCTGCTTGCGAAGACGATGCTGCTGATCGTCAACACCTGGCTCGGCTACCCCTATGTGATGATCCTGTGCAGCGGCTTGTTGAAGTCGATCCCGGCCGACCTGTACGAAGCCAGCGCGATTGCCGGCGCCGGGCCGCTCCTGAATTTTTGGAAGATCACCGCGCCATTGATCGCCAGACCGTTGATGCCGCTGTTGATCGCGGCCTTCGCTTTCAACTTCAACAATTTCGTGTTGATCAGTCTGTTGACCGACGGCAGGCCCGACTTTCTGGACACCAAGCTGCCGGCCGGTACCACCGACATCCTCGTCAGCTACACCTACCGCATAGCGTTTACCGACAGCGGCCAGAACTTCGGCTTGGCCGCAGCGATCTCGACATTGATCTTCGTCATGGTGGCGGTGATGGCGCTGACCCAGTTGAAATTCGCGACACGGCCTGAACGGGAGGCTGGATGATGTCGGTGTCGGTGTCGGTGTCGGTGTCGGTGCTGGGCGAAGGCAAGGCAGCGTGCCCGGGTTTGTGCGAGCGAAGCCGGGTCCGGGCGGGCCTCCGCGCGCTGCCCTGGCGTTCTTGCCTGGACGGCTCGAATGCCCTGCGCTCTGCGGCTCCGTGGCCCCGTTGCGGAACTCGCTGCGTTCGCTTCGCTCTCTGCGCTCAAACAGCGGCGACGAGTCAGTGGACGATGCGCGCTGCGCGCGCCGACCCCGGCCCTGCG
>JBBSPW010000359.1:0-2055 GCA_038258365.1 Burkholderiales bacterium
CTCGGTGTCGGTGAACAAGCTGTTGCCGCCGGCGATGACGATGTCGCCCTTGTCCAGCAGCGGTGTCAGCTGCCCCAGCACCGCATCCACCGGCGCGCCGGCCTTCACCATCAGCATGATCTTGCGCGGCTTGGCCAGACTCTGCACAAAGGCTTCCAGGGTCTTGGCGCCGTGCAATTTCTTGTCGGGATGTGCGGCCAGAAAGTCGTCGGTGACCTCGGTCGTGCGGTTGTAGACACTCACCGCATAGCCGCGGCTTTCGACATTCAGCACCAGGTTCTGGCCCATCACGGCCAAGCCGATCAGGCCGAAGGGGTTCAGGGTATCGGGCTTGTTGCTCATCTCGGGCTCCGCGCTAGGGTGGCTGGCATTGTGGGCGCTGCCGCCGGGTGCCATCAGCCTCGGCTTGCCGCTCAGCGCAGGCCCAGCAGCCGCAGCGCCAGTTGGTGCAGCCGCCCGGCCGGGTCGACCAGACTGTTGAGCACCGTGAAGTGGTTCGCGCCCGGCACCGTCTCGCACACCGGCACCGCAGTCGGACCCCAGACATCGCGGATCAGCCGGTTTTGGCGCAGGAACTCGTCGCTCTCGTCCAGTCCCACTGCGGCATAGAGGCGCGTGCCCTTGGGCCGGGGAAAGAAGGCCGGGCTCAGCCGTGCCACCGATGCCGGATTCAATCGCAAGTCGGGCTGCAGGTAGGGGGTGTGTCGCAAGGGTTCCAGGTCGTAGAGCCCCGAGATCGACAGCGCACCGGCCAGCGGCTGCACCGGCAGGTCGTCGGCGAAGTCTTTCCAGCGGCAACTGAGCAGCATCGCCGCCAGGTGGCCCCCTGCCGAGTGGCCCGCCAGCGCGATGCGCGAAGGGTCACCGCCATACGCTGCAGCATGACGAAAGGTCCAGGCCACTGCAGCGGCCAGCTGCAGCGTGATGTGCCCGATGTCCACGCTGGGGCACAGCGCGTAGTTCGGCACCACCACCATCGCCCCATCGGCGGTGAACGACGGCGCCACGAAGGAGTGGTCGGACTTGTCGAGCGAGCGCCAATAGCCGCCATGCAAGAAGATCAGCACCGGTGCGCCGCCGGCCGACGGAGCGGCTGGAAACACATCCAGGGTTTCGCCGGCACCGCTGCCATAGGGCACGTCCAGCATGGCCGGGCTGACCGACCGCGCCAACGCCGAGGCTTCCGTCCAGCGAGCCAGGATGTCGCCGCAGGTCGGCACGCGCAGACGGTTGTTGTATTGGCTGTCGAGCCATGGGGGGTCCATGGAAACGGGCATCGGGCGGTCCCTGGGACGTGAGTGGCCGCGATGGTACGGCGGCGCGGGTTTCGGATGTCGATAACGGTGTCACCGCGGGTTGGATGCCGAGCCTGCGGTGATAAAGTTCGGCGTTGCCGTGGGGGCGTAGCTCAGCTGGGAGAGCGTCGCGTTCGCAATGCGAAGGTCAGGAGTTCGATCCTCCTCGTCTCCACCATCCGGTCATTCCAGACAGTCCATGGACGTCCCGTCTGAAGCAGAAAGCCCTTAGGAATCAACGCCTTGGGGCTTTTTTGTTGCCCGGAGCGTCCCGGACGATCCCAGGACATCGGAGTTCCCATTGCAGTAACTACCGCAGTAACCGGAAAATTGCGACAGTTCCTGCTTCGGAGTTACTGCATGGCCCTCCACCTCATCCCTTCAGCCGTCACCCTGAAAGCGATCCGGCCCGACGATCCACGCAAGCGCCTCAGCGACGGCGCCGGGCTGTATCTGCTGCTGTTCGTCAAGGGGGGCGCCCATGGGTGGCGCTTCGACTACAGCCACTTGGGCCGACGCAAGACCCTTAGCCTGGGCACCTACCCGGACACCCCGCTTGGCCTGGCGCGTCTGAAGGCAGCGGAGGCTCGTCGGTCAATTGCCGAAGGAACCGATCCCAGCGATGTGCGCAAGCAGCAGCGGCGGACGCTCGAAAAGCAGCGCACGGTCGAGAAGATGTTGAGCGCCGGCCTTCCGTTACCGGAATCGTTCGAAGCTTGTGGGCGCCGATCTCAAGTTGACCCACCCTGCCGATCTCAAC
>JBBSPW010000360.1:0-2047 GCA_038258365.1 Burkholderiales bacterium
GGACCGGCAACAGGTCCTTCATGTTGGCGATCTTCTTCTCGCTGAGAAGAACGTAGGCGTCCTCGAGTGACGCTTCCATGCGCTCGGGGTCCGTGACGAAGTACGGCGACAGGTAGCCGCGGTCGAACTGCATGCCCTCGACGATCTCGAGCTCGTTGTCCAGGCTCTTGCCGTCTTCGACGGTGATCACACCTTCCTTGCCGACCTTGTCCATCGCCTTGGCGATGATCTCGCCGATGGATTCATCCGAGTTGGCAGAGATGCTGCCGACCTGGCTGATTTCCTTGGACGTGGTGGTGGCCTTCGAAGCCTTCTTCAGCTCCTCGACCAGAGCGGTGACCGCCTTGTCGATGCCGCGCTTCAGGTCCATCGGGTTCATGCCGGCGGCCACGAACTTCATGCCTTCGCGCACGATGCTTTGTGCCAGCACGGTGGCGGTGGTGGTGCCGTCACCGGCCGCGTCGCTGGTCTTGGAAGCAACTTCCTTGACCATTTGCGCGCCCATGTTCTGGAGCTTGTCCTTCAGCTCGATTTCCTTGGCCACCGAGACACCGTCCTTGGTGACCGTGGGGGCGCCGAAGCTGCGCTCGAGGACCACGTTGCGGCCTTTGGGGCCGAGCGTGACCTTGACCGCATTGGCCAGGATGTTCACGCCTTCGACCATGCGGTGGCGCGCATCTGCGCCGAAAACTACGTCTTTTGCTGCCATGTTGATTTCTCCGATTCGAATGCTTGAAGGGTCTAGATGACGATTTACTTCTGCTCGACGACAGCGAAGAGGTCTTCTTCGCGCATCACCAGCAATTCGTCGCCATCGACCTTGACGGTCTGGCCGCTGTACTTGCCGAACAGCACGCGGTCGCCGGTCTTGACGTTCATCGCCACGAGGTCGCCCTTGTCGTTGCGCTTGCCCGGGCCGACCGACAGGATTTCGCCCTGGTCAGGCTTTTCGGCGGCGTTGTCGGGGATCACGATGCCGGAGGCGGTTTTGGTTTCCTGTTCCAGGCGCTTGACGATCACGCGGTCGTGCAGGGGGCGAAGTTTCATGTGGGGCTCCAGTGTGGGGTTGTCAAAGTCTGCTGCGGCTTAGCGTCGAAGTCAGTGCTTGCTCAGTTGCCTTGATGCGTGGGGTGGTCGATGGGGTCCTGCACCAAGCTTGCAAGGCTCGATCTGCGGCTCAGGTGCCGAACTTCAAGCCCTCAAAGCCGCTCAGCCATCGCTCCGAAGCGAATTGTTAGCACTCGACGCAGATGAGTGCCAGTGGCGAATTATAGGGGTCGACGATGACAACGCAAGAGCCGATCGGCTTCTAGCGCGCCAGTCATCCCTTCGCGCGAGCGACCCGGGCGATCGGATCAGACCGGCCGGGTCTCGACCGGCAACTGGCAGCGTTGCCAGCGCAGCATGCCGCCAGCCAGATTCACCGCCTGCTTGAACCCGGCCCGGGTCAGCAGCACCACCGCCTGCGCCGATCGGGTGCCCGAGCGACACACCGCCACCACCGGCCGGTCGCGGTCGAGCCCGATGTCGGTGGTTGTTTCCAAACCGGACAACTCGTCCATCGGCAGCAGTCTGGCACCCGCGATACGCCCCAACCCATCGGCCCATTCGGCTGGCTCGCGCACATCGACGATCTGGGCTTGGTGGCGGTGCTCGGCCAGTGCCTGCGGTTCGATCTGCCAGATGCCCGCGGTGCTGAGCACCAACGGCGCCCAATCCGGTGCCTCAGGCGGCGATGATCCCGATGGCGGACGCCCGCATTGCAGGTTGGCCGGCACGGCTTCATCGATGCGCTTGGGATGCGGCAGGTTCAGATGGTTCATGTAGCCGCTGAAGTCGTGCAGATCGGCGTCGCCGCCCAGGCGCGGGTTGAAGCGCCGCTCTTCGCCGATGCTGCTGGCCGAGAAACCGCGGTAGTCGTGCGCCGGACAGACCCTGCAACCGTCGGGCAGGCCGAACAGACGGCCCCGAACCGAATCGAAAAGCCGCGCCGGGCTGCCTTGCTGGAAATCGGTTCTGCCGCAGCCGCGAATCAGCAGTGCGTCAC
>JBBSPW010000361.1:0-2042 GCA_038258365.1 Burkholderiales bacterium
TATTGTCGAAGTGAGCCCGGTACTGGACGATCGCAACGTCACCGCCGAGTTGACCGTCGACCTGGTCGAGAGCCTGTTCGGCAAGTCGACCTTGATGCGTGACTAGCATCCAGGTCGTCCGCGCGCAGGCGGGGACCTTGGGAAAAAACCTCGCGAATAGCGATTGAGCGTCGCCCGGACTTGAACCGGGCCCGTTTAAAGCAGGGATGCGCGACTGACAGGGCCAACGCCCCGTGGCCTGCTTCCTGTGGCGTTGCGGCTGAACAACGCTGGGCGCCGATGGCCACCCAAGCGGGCGCCTATATATGGTGTTCACACCGCAATATGCTTACATTCACCCTGCGGGCCGCAGACTTGCCCCGCGGTCTACCCCAATCCACACAGGAGAGTTCCATGAAGCGTTTCGTTGCCCTGGCCTTGCTGGCCATGTTTTCCGTGAGCTTCCTCGGCGCGTGCAACACCATGGCCGGCGCCGGCAAGGACGTGCAGAAGGCCGGTCAGTCGGTCGAGAAGAAGGCCGATGACTGCAAGGACGGCGATTGCTGATCGCAGGCGTCTATTGTTGATGAAACACGCCAGACATGGCGTGCAACGGGCCGGGAAACCCCGGCCCGTTGTTTTTTGAGGGGGCTCTCGGAAAATCGCGCGGCCAGCGATCTTTTTCTGAACGCGTTCAAGAAAATGCAGTCGCGTACAGCGCGCTTTTGACACGGCCTCACGGTGCGAACCGCGATCCTGTCCGCACGGATGATTTTCGCCGTGACCACAGGAGCAAGCAATGAACGAGGACACCATCCAGGGCAACTGGAAACAGATCAAGGGCAAGGCCCAGGCCAAGTGGGGCGACCTGACCGACGATGTGTTCGACGTCGCCGAAGGCAACCGCACCTACCTGGTCGGCAAGCTGCAGGAGCAATACGGCTGGCAGCAGGAGCGGGCCGAGCGTGAGGTGAAGGACTTCGAGCGCGACTGGAGCTGAGGCGTTCCGCGTACCGGAAGCGACAGCAGCGGGCCGGCCATGCCGGCCCGTTTTCGTTGCGCCGCGGGCAGGCATAGCGATGACAACAGCGCATGCCGCATCAGCGGCCCGGTGGGTCAGCGACGAAGCCGGAAGGAAACGCCTGCGGCGCGTCGTCCTGCTGCCACCAGCTGCGGTAAGGGCGCGGCAGGATGCCCAGCGCAGCCAAGCGTTGCGGCGCCTCGTAGCGCAGTTCGGTCACCTGCTCTGGGCTGCGCGTCGCGCGCACGAAGTCGGTGCTGCCGACCGGCGACCATTCTCGCGCGCCGTGGCCTGTGCCGATGCGCCGGGTGTCGGCGCCGTAGAGCGAATCCGCAGCCGACTCGGCAGACCCTTGCGCGGCGGGTGCGGCCGCCTTCTCCGCGCGTGAGCGTGAGTCTGCTTCCGCGTCGCGCCGCTCGATCGGTGCCGCCTGATACGGGTAATCGCGTGGCACCTGCCGCTCGCGGAACGTGGCGATGCCGATCACACCGACGTTGTCCGGCCGCCCGGTGCGCGCGGCGTAGCTGTCGGGCAGATCGGTGAAGTAGAACTGGGCGATGTCCTGCATCGACTTGCGCCAGCCGGCGATCTCGGTGCTCTGGTAGGGCGCCAGCACGTAGCCGGTCTGTCCCGGTGCAGCGTCCTCGCCGCTGACGGCGTTGACGCCATCGACACTCAGCACCACCAGCACGCGCTCGCCGGTGGTGTTGGTCAGGCGCACCGCGTAGCGGTGTCCGGGCACGCCCGGCACCCAGGTATCGCCGCGGCCGCGGTATTGCGGCAGCCACTGGCCGCTGTCGCGGTCGACGACGGCGACATCCACCAGCGGCCGCGCCGACAGCGGCGTGCATGCGGTTGCGGCCAGCAGCGCCGCGCAGGTCAGGATCAGTTTGCGGATCATGTGCGTTCTCCGTGGTAGACGTGGGAGAGAACGCGCGGCTGGCGGGAGTGGGGTTGGAGGTTGTTGGTTGCTGGTTGTGGGCTCCGGGCGCGAGCAACGCGCACCTGACTCCTGCAACCCACAACCAGCAACCAGCAACCA
>JBBSPW010000362.1:0-2024 GCA_038258365.1 Burkholderiales bacterium
CCAGCAGCGTAACCGTGCCGCCATGGGCCGCAACGGTCTCTGCAACGATCGAAAGGCCGATGCCCGTGCCTGGCAGGCCGCCACCTTCGGGTTGGGTGTGTCCGCGGTAGAAAGGCTCGAAGATGCGGGCGCGGTCCGCTGCGTCGACGCCTGGGCCCTCGTCGGACACCCGGATCCGCACCCCGTCACCCTGTTGAACCCAGCCCACCTGCACCACCCCATCGCGAGGGCTGTAGCGGATCGCATTGGACAGCAGGTTGCCGATGGCACTTGCGATCAGTTCCGGGTCGAGCTCGGCTCGCAACTCGTCGCCATCGGTCTGCACGGCAACCGCCTTTGCACGCGCTTGCAATTCCTGCTCGGTCACCAGGCCCGCGATCAGGGATTTCAATTCGGTCGAGCGCCGCACCGGGGCTTGCGCCGCAAACACTGCAGCGTTGAAACGCAGCAGGTCCTCGATGCGGCGCTGCAGGGTGGCGCTGTTGTCGTTCAGGATCCGCACCACTTCGCGCTGGTTGTCGCTGAGCGGTCCGGCCACGCCGTCTTGCAGCAGGGCCACGCCCTCGCGAAGCGCCGCCAGCGGGGTTTTCAACTCGTGCGAGACATGGCGCAGCACGCGGGCCTTGTCATCCTCGCTGGCAGCCAGACGCTGGCGCAGGTTGTCGAGCCGGCGGCCGATCTGTCGCACGTCGCTGGGGCCGGGGATGTCGATGCGGTTGTCGAGCTGGTTCTGGCCCAGCGCGTCGATCGCCACCTCCACGCGCCGCAGCGGCCGTGCAAGCCCGGTTGCCAATGCCAGTGCCAGCAACCCTGCCAATGCCAGCGCCAACAGCAGCAGCTGGCCGACGGCATTGCGGCCGGCATCGAGTTCGGCCTGCAACGCTTCGTTTCGCTGCACGCTGAACTCCCGAACCTGGCCGGCCAGCGCTTCGTGCAGCTCATCCAGTTGCCGAAAGCGAACGGCGATGCGCTGGTCGCGCAACGGCGCCAGCGACGCGAGCGGCGGTGTCTCCGATGCCTGATCGACCTCGGCTTCGACCGCGCTGCGGGCCTGGCGCCAGGCCCCGATCGTGGCCGGGTCCAGATCGGTGGCCAGTGACTTCAGGTGGCCATCGGCTTGTGCGGCGGCGACCGCATAGGTCTGGCGCAGTGTCGGGTCGCGCAGCACCACGAACTGCCTTGCGGCGCGTTCCATGATGCGACCTTGCTCGCCCAGCCGTTCAACATTGCCGGTCAAGCGCAGGTTGCGTTCGGCGCTGGTGCGGCTCTTCTGCAGCAATTGCTCCAGCGTGAACTGCCCGCGCAACGCGACCGCACCCAGCAAGGTGGCCATCAGCAGAAAAGCGGCCAGCAGCAGCTGCCTGAACGACGGCTTGAAGCCGTGGCGCACCGGCGCGGAGCCACCCCCATCGGCCGCAGCCGGCCGCGACTTGCCAGGACTCACATGCCGGCGTAGTTCGGCCCGCCGCCGCCTTCGGGTGGCACCCAGACGATGTTTTGGGTCGGGTCCTTGATGTCGCAGGTCTTGCAGTGCACGCAGTTCTGGGCGTTGATCTGCAGGCGCTGGTCGCCGATCGGCAGATCGCCTTTCCCGGTGCCATCCCCCGAGCCATTCATTCCGGCCGCGCCGTCGACCGGTACGTACTCATACACCGCGGCCGGGCAGTAGCGGCTTTCAGGACCTGCGTAGAGCCGCAAGTTGATCGCAACCGGCACGCTCGGATCCTTCAGCGTCAGGTGGGCAGGCTGGTTCTCTTCGTGGTTGGTGTTGCTGATGAAGACCGAGCTGAGCCGGTCGAAAGTCAGCCTGCCATCGGGCTTCGGGTAGTGGATGCGATCGACCTGCGAAGCCGCATGCAAACGCGTGTGGTCGGCGCTGTGGCGATGAAGGGTCCACGGCGGGCTCTTGATCCCCACCTTGGGCAGCAGCCATTGCTCGATGCCGGTCATCACGGTGCCCACCGTGTTGCCCTTCTTGAACCATTGCTTGAAGTTGCGGCTCTGCTGCAATTCGGTGTGCAACC
>JBBSPW010000363.1:0-2022 GCA_038258365.1 Burkholderiales bacterium
CGGTAAAGCCTGTCGCGCCCAGGTGCGCTCCTACAAGCGGGCTTCGGTCAGCGCTTGCCCCAGATTTCCTCCAGTCGCTGGTCGCGGCCGCAGTTGAAGCGATAGAACTTGTAGCGGACCGGATTCTTCTTGTAATAGTCCTGGTGGTATTGCTCGGCAGGATAGAAAGTCGAGGCGGCCACGATCTGGGTGGCGATCGGCTGCTTGAAGCGGCCCGATGCTTCCAGCTTCTGCTTGCTGGCTTCGGCAAGGCGCTTTTCCCGGGCGTTGCCGTAGAAGATCGCGCTCCGGTACTGGCTGCCGCGGTCGCAGAATTGGCGATCGACCGCGACCGGGTCGATGTTGTGCCAGAACACGTCGAGCAGCTGCTCGTAGCCGACCTTGCGCGGGTCGTATTGGACCTTCACCGATTCGGCGTGTCCGATGCCGCCCGCCGAAACCTGTTCGTAGGTCGGGTTGGCGACGGTTCCGCCGGTATAGCCGGATGTCGTGGAGATCACGCCCGGCACCTGGTCGAAGTCGTGCTCCATGCACCAGAAGCAGCCGCCGGCAAAGATGGCAGTTGCACTTGCGTCGGAAGGCGCCGGCAACGGCTTCTGCTGCTGCGAGGCGCCCTCTGCCTGCGAACAGGCGGCCAGGACGACGAGCATCAGCGTTGTGCCGATGAAATAAAGCGATCGGCGGATCGTACGAATGGATTTGCGATGATGGTTCATGGTCAGCTCCTCAATGGCGGCAATGACTTGCCTTCCGGCACGAAGTTGAGCGCCAGGCCGTTGTTGCACCAGCGTTCGCCTCGCGGCGGCGGGCCGTCGTTGAAGACATGGCCCTGGTGGCCGCCGCAGCGCGCGCAGTGGTATTCGGTACGCGGCAGGATCATCTTGTAGTCGCGGCTGGTGGCGACGTGGCCGGCGATCGGCTGGGTGAAGCTCGGCCAGCCGGTGCCGCTTTCGAACTTGTGCGCGGCATCGAACAGCGGCAGCAGGCATGCGGCGCAGAGGAAGGTGCCGGTGCGCTTCTCGTCGTTGAGCGGGCTGCTGCCGGAACGCTCGGTGTCTTCATTGAACAGCACGCCATAGGCCGCCGGCGACAGCAGCTTGCGCCAGTGCTGTTTCGGGGTGTCCAGGGGCTTCACGCTGCTCCCGGCGGTCGACGCGGGATCGGGCGCGGCAGCGCAGGCCGGGAGCAGGGGTGCCAGGACGAGGATGGCCAATTGCTGGAGCAGGGTACGGCGATGCATGGAAACTCCACGGGTTTTGCGTTGTGCAAGGCAGATACGGTGCCTGTATGGCAAAAGAAGCACATACGAGGCTGATCGGTGCGCGGTGGCCGGCATGTGTTCATGTTGCAGCCGGGGTCGTGCATTC
Source organism: Burkholderiales bacterium (assembly GCA_038258365.1). Taxonomy (GTDB): domain Bacteria; phylum Pseudomonadota; class Gammaproteobacteria; order Burkholderiales; family Burkholderiaceae_C; genus Rubrivivax. The sequence goes on from JBBSPW010000363.1 coordinate 1,368, forward strand.
GATGCATTGAAGCCCGCGACCGGGGCAGAGCGAGGCACTCCGCTGCTTTTACCGGCTCGTGGCCTCCAATGCTGGCAAGATGCCCATATGCACGGGAGCACGCCATGAAGGATCCTGCCTCGTTGACCGACGCCCGCTCCAGGGCGGATGTTCCCCGCACGTTCGCACTGTCCCTGCTGCTGTTGCGCTGGGGCATGGTGGTGTTCCTCGTGCCATGGATCGTGGACAAGTTCCGCAATCCAACGCACGCCATCGGCGTGTTCGAGCATTTCTACGGCCTGGGCGGCATCGCCGAACCGCTGGTGTACGGCATCGGTATCGTGCAGGTGCTGGTCGTCGCCTGCTTCGCGCTGGGCATCGCGCGTCGTTGGAGCTATGGCCTGGTGCTGCTGATGCACGCCGGATCGACGCTGTCGTCGTGGCAGCAATACCTGCATCCGTACACTGGCGCCAACCTGCTGTTCTTCGCCGCATGGCCGGCGCTGGCGGCGTGCATCGCGCTGTACCTGCTGCGCGACTACGACACGATCGGGACGCTGGGGCGTCGGGGCAGCTAGGGCTGCTTGCGGGAAAACATCTTTCGTAGGAGCGACGTGAGTCGCGAGCTTTTCGTCCTAGCTGTTGTGGGAGCGACGGCAGTCGCGGGGTACGTCGC
>JBBSPW010000364.1:0-1971 GCA_038258365.1 Burkholderiales bacterium
ACCATCAAGAGCAGGACGACCAGGCTCAGCACCGCCATCTTGTGGCGGCGAAAGCGGCGCCAGGCTTCGGCCGCTGGACTGACGGAACGCGAAGCGCGAGGCGCAGCTGGAGTGCTCAGAGCAGCCATTCAGCGATAGGAAATTCTTGGATCGAGCCAGCCATACAGCAGGTCAGCGATCAGGTTGAAGAGAATCACCAGGCAAGAAAACACGAAGGTCACCGCCATGATCACCGGCGTGTCGTTGCGCAGGATGGCGTCGATCAAGAGGCTGCCGATGCCGGGGATGCGGAAGATCTGCTCGGTGACGATGGCACCGCCGAACACCTGCGGCATGGTCAGCGCCACCAGGGTCACCACCGGGATCAGCGCGTTGCGCACCACATGCTTCGAGATCACCACGCGTTCGGACAGCCCCTTGCTGCGCGCGGTGGTCACATAGTCCAGCTTCACCACGTCGAGCATCGATGAGCGCACATAGCGGGTCCAGCTGGCCGCCTGAAACAGCCCCAGCACCATCACCGGCATGATCGACTGCTTGATGTGCGCCCACCACCAGGCAAAGCCGGTTTCCGAGATGTCGACGCGGTAGACGAAGGGCAGCCAATCCAGCTTGATGGAAAAGAGCAGGATCAGCATCAGCCCGGTGAAGAAGGTGGGCAGCGAGAAGCCGACGAACGACAGGGTGCTGGTGATGCGGTCGAACCAGGAATAGGGTTTGACCGCCGCCAGGATGCCGATCGGCAGCGCGATGCACAGCGCCAGCAGCTGCGAGGCCCCGATGATCGCCAGCGTCACCGGCACGCGCTGCAGGATCAGGGTGTCGACATCGATGCGGCTGACGAACGAGAAGCCCCATTCGCCGCGGAACATCGCGACCAGCCAGCGAAAGTAGCGCTGCCAGATCGGATCGTCGAGGCCGAAGCTCTTGCGAATGGCCGCCACCACTTCGGGCGGCACATTCGGGTTCTGCACCAGGTCGCCGAACGGGTCGCCCGGTGCCAAGGCCAGCACCGTGAACAGGATCGCGCTGATGCCCAGCAGGCTGGGCACCGCGATCAACAACCGGCGAACGAGGTAGGAGCCCAAGCGCGCAGCGGCTGCGAATCAGTCTGGAAGTCGAGCGACGAAGCCGGCGTCTCTGCGGTCAGGCTTCCCGGTACCAGTTCTGCAGCCCGGAGAAGTCCAGATCCCAGCCCGACAGCGGCTTGAAGAGCTTGGTCGACGACCCGCGAATGCGCGGCCGGCTGATCAACGGGATGATGGTGTTGCTCTTGACCACCAGGTCGTTCATCTGCACATACATGGCCACGCGCTTGACCGGGTCGAGTTCGGCCGCAGCCTGCGCAAACAGCTTGTCGTACTCGGGGTTGGTGTAGCGCGAGATGTTGCGGCTGGCCCATTTGTTGGCCTTGGCCGAGACCTCGTCCGACAGGTACTGGTCCATGAAGCGCTGCGCATCGGGTTGCGTCATCGTGGTGGTGTACATCTGCATGTCGCAGAAGAACTTGCCGTAGGTGTCGGGGTTGGCGACATCGCTGCTGAAGTACACGCTGGCCGTGACCGACTTCAGCTCCAGGTCGATGCCGGCCTTGCCGCAAGCCTGCTTGACCACCGCCTGTTCTTTCTGTCGCAGCGAATTGACGCTCGTCTGGTAGACGAACTTCATCTTCTTGCCGTCTTTCTCGCGGATGCCGTCGCTGCCCCGCTTCCAGCCCGCCGCATCCAGCAACTGGTTGGCCTTGTCGATGTTGAACTCGAACTTGGTGTTCGGGCTGCGAAAGCGCGTCGGGTTGTTGACGAAGTTGCTGGTGGCCACGCCCGTGCGGCCATAGATGTTCTCCTGGATGCCCTTGCGGTCGGCCAACAGCGCCATCGCCTCACGCACCTGCGGGTCGCCGAACGCCCAGTGCTTGCTCTTGATGCTGGCGCGCTCGCCTTCGACCTCGTTCCAGGGGTCGGTGGGATTCAA
>JBBSPW010000365.1:0-1965 GCA_038258365.1 Burkholderiales bacterium
GAAGCGGTCGGGCCGGTCGGCCGGTACGAACAACAGCGAGCGCGCGGTCGCCAGCGTTCTCATCGTCGTGCCGCCGGTGCGGGGTCTGTGGCAGCGACAGCAGGTGCCGGCACCTGCGCGGTGAAGTGCTCGGCCACCGCGCGGCGCGTGGTGACCCACACCCCACGGGCTTGCGACACATGCTGCAGGAACGCCTGCAAGGCGCCGATGCGGCCCGGCCGGCCGATGATGCGCAGGTGCAGGCCGAGCGACATCATCCGCGGCGCGGTGCCACCGGCATGGCCTTCGGCGAGCAGCACATCGAAGCTGTCGCAGGCGTACTTCAGCCACATGTCGGGCGTGTAGGCGGGCGACACCCACATCTTCATGTCGTTGCTGTCCAGCGCATAGGGCAGGATCACCATCGGTCGTTCCGAGCCCGGCACCGCATCCCAGAACGGGCTGTCGGCGCTGTAGTCGTCCATGTGGTAGCCGAAGCCGGCTTCCTGCAGCAGACGCCGCGTGTGCTCGGTGTGCAGGTAGCGCGACAGCCAACCCACGGGGCGCGTGCCGGTGCTGGCTTCGATGCTGTCGGCCGCGCGCTGGATGAAGGCGCGTTCGGCGGCTTCGTCCAGGCGGAACTGGTGCACCCAGCGCCAGCCGTGTGAGCAGGTCTCGTCGCCGCGCTGGCGGATCACCGCAGCCAGCTCGGGCGCGCGCTCCAACGACAACGCTGCTGCGGTCCAGGTGGCGGCCATGCCATGTCGGTCCAGCAGGGCCGTGATGCGCCGCGCGCCTTCTTTCAGGCCGTAGCGGTAGTTCGATTCGTTGCCATGCATGCGCACCGGCTTCTTCATCACCACGCCCAATTCGTCCACCGGTTCGGGGAACGGGTCGCCATCGGCGATGCTGTATTCGGAACCTTCCTCGACATTGACGACCAGGGTCAACGCCAGCTTGGCGTTGTCGGGCCACGACCAGGGCCGGCCATCGGGGTCAGAAGGCGCGGCCATCAGTGCATCTCCTCGCCGCCAGAGACATTGAGCGCTTCGCCGGTGATGTACGCAGCCTGCGCCGAGCACAGGAAGGCGCAGACCTGTGCGGTGTCTTCGGGCAAGCCGGCGCGGCCCATCGGGATGCGCGCTTTCATGTCGGCCAGATACTGCTCCACACTCTTGCCCAGCAGCTTGGCGAAGTAGCTGTTCTGCCACGCCCCGAGCCGCGTGGTGACATGGTTGGGGCAGACCGCGTTGACGGTGATGCCGTGCGCGGCCAATTCGATTGCGGCCACCCGTGTCAGCCCGACCATGCCGTGCTTCGATGCGCAATAGGCGGCGGCGTGCGGGAAACCCGACTTGGCGGCCTGGCTCGCAATATTGACGATGCGCCCGCCGCGGCCCTGCGCAATCAGGCGCTTTGCAACCGCTTGCGTGGCCGCGAACGCACCGCGCAGGTTGACCCCCATCACGGTGTCCCACTCGTCCATCGAAAGCTCGATCAGCGGCTTCATCAGGTAGCCGATGCCGGCGTTGTTGACGAGGATGTCGACCCCGCCGCAACGCTGCACGGTTTGCGCCACCAGATCCTCGACCGCAGCCGCGTCGAGCATGTCGCAGGCGATGGCATGGGCGCGGCCATGGCCTGGGCCAACCCCGGCTTCGATCTCGGCCACCACCTGCTGCATCTCGTCGCTGGCGCCCACTGCCGAGGCCGGCAGGTTGGGCCCAGAAGCCGCGCCGATGTCGGCCACCACCACCACCGCGCCTTCGGCTGCCAGGCGCGCAGCGATGGCCGCGCCGAGCCCGCCGCGGCGGCCGGCGCCGGTGACGATCGCCACCTTGCCGTGCAGGTCGGGGTACATCGGGTGGCTGCCCCTCAAAGCGAGTCGGTGAGGATGAACAGAGGATCCTGCGCAAACGCCTGAAACTGGGCCGAAACCTGCTGCATCGTGGGTGTGGCGATGTCGGTGCCCAGTTGCGTCATGTC
>JBBSPW010000366.1:0-1965 GCA_038258365.1 Burkholderiales bacterium
AAGGTAAGCAAGGATCGAGAAGGGGGTGGAACCGTCTGCGGGTGCACCGTTCAGGCCACTGCACCGGCTTCGCCCATCGTTTCGAATGCCGATGCGTCGATGGCGGTTTGCCGCATCACGCTGTCTGTCGACCGTGTGGCTTCGGGTTCTCCGCGGTGCTGCGCTTGCAGGTAGCGCCCCAGCTGGCGGCCGCGTTCGACCACCGCCAGCCCCGGCCGCAGGCGCAGCGACTCGAAGTGCTGCAATGCGCGCGGCGTGGCGCCCTCGGCGGCGATGCACCCGGCCAGCGCCAGCGCATCCTCGGCTGCCTTGCTCACGCCCATGCCCACATGCGGTCGCGCCACCAGCGCGGCATCGCCCATAAGCGCAATGCGGTCGAAGGCCAGTCGGGTCGATGCCAGGTCGTAGATCGGCTGCAGAAACGGCAAGGCGGTTTTCTGCACGATCTCTGCGAACTGCGGTGCCAACAAATGCTGCGCGGCTTCGCGCATGGCCGCGGTGGCACGCCAGGACACCTGACTCGGCGGAATGCCGGCTTCATGGTGGTGGCCGTCGGCATCTGTCATCAGCGCAGCCAGTTCGGCGCCGGCTGCTGCCGGGCGGTACCAGACGAAGTTCCAGCGCCGGTGGCCCACATCCGTGCGGTTACCGGGCCCGGCAACCGGGTAGCCGATCATCTGTTCGCGCGCAGGAACACCGAAGCCGAAGTGGGGAAACAGGGTGCGGCGCGTGTACGCAGACAGCAGTGCTTCGTCGCAGACCCCGCGCCATGCGGTGTAGTGGGCGTACTGCGGATGCACATCGGGGGCCAGTTGCGCGCGCACGGTCGAGCGAATGCCGTCGCAGGCGATCAGCAGGTCGCCGCGCAGCCGCTCCCCATCGGCCAGATGGGCTTCGACCGCATCCGACCCTGAATCGACCGCGGTCACAGTCGCACCGTGCCGGTGACTGCGGTCGGGCAGGGCCTGCCGCAGCAGCGCATAGAGCCGGCCCCACGAGGTCAATGTCTGCGGATAGGGCCAGCGACATTCGGTGCTGCCATCGGACGCCAGCACCACGCGCTCGGCGACCGCCACACCCAGGGTGTCGTCGACAGCCGCGCCTGCGGCTCGCAGCGCGTCCAGCAGCACGGCGTGCGTGACGATGCCGGCGCCGCGCCCGTCCAGTGACCGCGCCGCACGCTCCAGCACCAGCACATCGTGGCCGGCGCGGTGCAGCAGGTTGGCCGCCATCAGGCCACCCAGCGATCCACCGACGATGAGGATGCGTGCCATCGCGCGTCGGTCAGGCGGCCACCAGCGCCGCGCCTTCGGCAGCCGGAAAATTCAGCTCGACGACGATGCCGTTCGGGTCATCGACGAACACCTGGTACAGCGCCAGCGAAGGCACCTTGCGCTCTCGGCAAGGCACGTTCTGCTGCTTCAGCCGGGCGAGCATCTCGGCCAGGCCGGTGACGAAGAAGGCCACATGGTCGATGGCGCCGCTGCCATGCAGGCTGCCTTCGTCGCGGTCACCCAGGTAGCCCTTCAACCCGCCGGGGTCCGAGCGGTCGATACCGATGATGTGCAACACGGCGTTGGCGTAGACCGCGGTGTCGCCGGCATACAGCCACACACCGGGAAACGGAAACTCGGGCCGCGGGCCTTCGGCCAGACCCAGCAGCTCGACATAGAAGCGCTTGCAGGCTTCGAGGTCGAGCGTGCGCACCGAGACATGGTTCAGCGAGATCGACATGGCTTGGGTTTCCTGGGTGCAACAGCGGTGGGCACGAACAGCGGCGCCTGCAACAGCAGACCGCGGATGCGGTCGCCGATGAAGGTGTCGATGGTGGCGGGGTCGCCTTCGCCGGCAAAGTTTTGCTGGTAGACCAGTGGCCAGATGCCCAGGTGGTAGATGAGCCCACCGTGAAAGCCCATCAACAACGCTTCTTCGCGCGCGGTGGCTGCCGCGCGCGATCTGCAGCCG
>JBBSPW010000367.1:0-1963 GCA_038258365.1 Burkholderiales bacterium
AGTACGCGCTTTCCTGTTGGGCTCCTAATTGCGGTGACAGTGGCACTGTATGCCACAGGAGCGGAGGCCACACCCATTCCCAATCCAGCAGGGGCAGCCACCATAGTCAGTACAAACATTCTGTCGTCGCGCTTAAATTGATCTGGGTTCATACACGTACCGGGTTTTACCCCGTTTCCGCGGACAGTTGAGTTAAGACTATGAACTTCTGATCCCGGCTGTCCAGTCGACGCTGCATCCGTGGGTTGTGGAAGCGCTCGATGTAGTCGAACACGTCGGATCGAGCCTGGTCTCTGGTCTGGTAGTAGCGCCGGTTCACCCGTTCGCGCTTGAGCAGTCCGAAGAAGCCTTCGGCTGCTGCATTGTCCCCGCAGTGACCGACCGCACTCATGCTGCACACCAGGCTATGACCGGTTAGGAACTGCTGGTACTCGCTGCTGGTGAACTGGGTTCCGCGATCGGAGTGCAGCACCACCGGATCCTTGCTGGTCCGCTGCCACAACGCCATCAACACCGCCTTGAGTACCATTTGCCGGTCCTGGATGTCGGACATCGACCAGCCCACCACCCGCTTGCTGAAGAGATCGAGCACCACGCATAGATACAGCCATCCCTCCGCCGTGCGGATGTACGTGATGTCAGTGACCCATTTGGTGTTCGGTTCGGTAGCCTCGAAGTCCCGGTCCAGGTGGTTGCGGACCGTCGAGGGCCGTGCGCCACTTCGTTTGCTGCGCCACTGGCGCCGTTGCGGCACGCCGTAAAGGCCGTCACTGGCCATCAGCCGCGCGACCCGGTTGGGACTTGCGGTCTCGCCCTCGTACCCGAGCGCCTCATGCATCCGGGGCATCCCCATTACGCAGTCGCTGCCTGCATGAAGTTCCCTGATCCTCGCCAGCAGGCGCTGGTTGTCGAGGTCGCGCGGACTGATCGGGCGCTTGCTCCACGCATGGAAGCCGCTCGTCGATACCTTCAGGCACCGACACATCAGTTGAACAGGATAGATGCCGCGACAGCGTTGAATCGTCTGATACTTCACGACGATTCCCTGGCGAAGAACGCTGCCGCATCGCGCAAAAAATCCCTCTCCTTCTTGACCCGCGCCAGCTCGCGCTTGAGCGTGAGCATTTCCTGGTCTCGGGGCACGCCCGAGCCGGGAAACGCCTTGCCCTTGCTCTGGTCAAGCTCGCGTCGCCACCGCCCCAGAAGCCCTGCACCCACTCCAATGTCGCGGGCGACCTGACTGACCGTGGTGCCTGGCAGCCGCGTCAAAGCGACCGCCTCCTGCTTGAACTCTTCGCTGAACTTTCTTCGCTTGCTCATGACACTCCTCCGGGCCCATGCTGAGCCTACCTTGAAGTGTCCGCGTTAACGGGGTAAAACCCCTTCTTGCGTGTTGCGCGTCGGTTTGAGCAGGTTCAACAGATGCCAGACTGCATTTCCGTAAACGGTCTTGTTGCACCCGTGAAGCCGGTGCGGACCAGGGTATCAACCGCACCCGACGACCTCATTCGTACAGCGGTGTCGTCAGTGCTCGGGGATCAGCCGAAGCACGTTTGTGACGTCCGGATTGTTAGCCAGGTTCTCGTCGGGGTGGTCTGACCTGTTGCCTACCGCTTCGCGCTGACGTGGAACGTGTTGATGTGCTGGTGAACGTTCAAGTCGTGGTAGCGAGTGACATGCCGTGCCTGCCGGCCGGGCGCTGCACCATCGGGTGCTTCAGCCACGCGTCGGGATCGTAGGTATCTTCCTGTGCCAGCACGGCCCATCGCTGCCGCGCGTGTTTGTTGGCGATGGCCAACAACACCTTGCCGAAGGGCATTCGGCTCGTCAGTTGCCGAATCCAGATCTGCTCGGGTATGCGCTTTTCCGTGGCGGTGGCCTTGGCACGCTGCAGGCTGCTGCGTGCACCCTGAATCAGCAAGGTGCGAAGATAGGCATCGCCACGACAGCTGATCTTGCCCAG
>JBBSPW010000368.1:0-1915 GCA_038258365.1 Burkholderiales bacterium
ATGGGCATGCACGAATCGCCGCAGAACGTGGAGATCGTGCGGGCCGTGACCATGCTCGGCAAGTCGCTGGGCCGCCGGGTGATCGCCGAAGGCATCGAAACCCCCGCGCAACTGCAGATGCTGCAGCAGCTGGGCGTGGACGTGGGGCAGGGCTACTTGCTGAGCCGGCCGCTGCACGCCGAGCAGGTTGGTGAGCTGCTGGCAGCGAACGCGGCGGGCGTTGCCAGCCCTGCCTTGTCAAGCTGATCGAGGCCCCTCGCCCGAAGCGCCGGCAACTTCCTGCGGACCGACCCAGGCGCTGCGCAATTCGCGTTTGAGCACCTTGCCGATCGCGCTGCGCGGCAGGCGGTCGATGGCCCGCACGCCCGCCAGCCGCTGCGTCTTGCCGACATCGGCATCGGCGTTGACCCACTGGCGCACCGCCTCGGCCCGATCGGCGTCCGCAGCGGGGGCGGCTCCGATGGCCTTCAGCACCACATAGGCCACCGGGGTCTCGCCCCATTCGGCGGATGGCACCCCGATCACCGCGGCTTCTGCGACCTCGGGATGACGCCGCAGCACGGCTTCGAGGTCGCTCGGGTAGATGTTGAAGCCGCCGCTGATGATCATGTCCTTGCGACGGTCCAGCAGCACCAGGAAGCCGTCTTCATCGAAGCGGCCGATGTCACCGGTGCGCAGGAAGCGCTGGCCCTGGCTGTCGAACCATTCGACCTCGGCGCTGAGCTGGGGTTGGTTGTGGTAGCCGCTCATCATGCCGCCGGAGCGGCCGACGACCTCGCCGCTGCTGGTGCTGGCATGGCCATCCACGCGCGGTATCTCGATGCCTTGCTCGTCGATCAAACGGATGTCGTGTCCATCTGCCGGCTGGCCGACGGTGTGCAGCTTGTCGGGGTGCTGATGCGCCAGCAGGATGCAGGTGCCACCGCCTTCGGTCAGCCCGTAGAACTCGATCAGCTGGCCCGGCCAGCGCGCCAGCACATCGGCTTTCAAGGCCGCGTCGAAAGGCGCGCTGGTGCTGAGCTTGCAGCGGAAGGCCGACAGATCGAAGCGGCCGAAATCGGGGTGCGCCATCAAGCGCTGGTATTGCACCGGCACGAGCATGGTGTGCGTCACCGCATGCTTTTGCGCCAGTTGCAGGTAGGCACCGGCATTGAACTTGGGCATCAGCACCACGCACCCGCCATGCGCCAGGGTCGGGATCAACGCCACCAGGGTCGTGTTGCTGTAGAGCGGCGTGGCCAGCAGCGTGACCGTGTGGGCCGAGTAGCCGACCACCGTGCTGCGCTGAATGTGCGCCCAGCGCATGCGGTGCTGCTGCACGATGCCCTTCGGGGTGCCGGTGGTGCCGGATGAATAGATCAGATTGAAGGGCCAGTCGGGGTCGATTTCGACGGGGGTCGGCGGCCGCACGGTGGCGTCGAGCCAGGCCTTGAAGGCGGCTTCGTCGTCCAGCTTCAGCACCGGGGCCGCTGCCGGCCAGAACACCGCTTCGGCATCGCCCGCCGCGTCGACGAAGATGCGGCGCGCGCCGGCGTCGATCGCCATCGTCGCCCGTTGCAGCGGGGTGGCGCTGGGCGCCAGCGGTGCGATCGCCAGCCCCGCGCGCAGCCCACCGAGGAATACCGTCACATAGGCGACCGAGGGGGCTGCGCACAGCACGATGCAGTCGCCGGGGCCCAGGCCTTCGTGCTGCAACGTTGCGGCCACGCGGTCGATCTGTCGATCGAGCATCTGGTAGTCGAGCGCGGTGTCGCCCTCGATCAAGGCAACGGCTCCCGGCCGGTTGCGGGCGTGGTCGGCAATCAGCGACGGCAGGTCACGAAACGGAGGCAGGGGCGCGGTGGCGTCGAGTTTGTTGCTTGCGGAAGGGAGGCTCATGGTGGGCGATCTTGCCATTCGGCCGGCGGTCACAATG
>JBBSPW010000369.1:0-1901 GCA_038258365.1 Burkholderiales bacterium
ACCTGTTGCACAAGCTGCACGACGAGTTGCGATACGAATCGCTGGTGGCGCTGCGGGAAGGCATCGGCCGGGACACCGCTGAGGCAGCACGCTGGCTGCAGGCCGCGGTTCGAACCGAGCGATAAGCCTGCGTTTCGGCTGATGCCGCAGTAGGTCTGCATGCAGCGGTCACCGGCAGCGGAAAGGCTGCTGCCGAGCGTCAGTACGGTGGTCGGCTCGATGCGCGACTCCCAGGCCGCGGTGATGTCGCCGAAATTGCCGCCCCCGTGGCCGAAGGCATGGACGCTCCACGAAGCGCCCAGCCCGCGCTGCACGTCGTCGGCGCGCCGGGTGACGAAGCCGCTGGCATTGGTCACCGTGAAGCGGCCGTCGCGCAGGAAAATGCCGGGTGAGGCTTTGAGAACCAGGTACCGGACCCGAGGTACTCGGGCCGCCAGCCGGTGTTAACGACCTCTGAACCGCATCGAGCCGGTCCGCAGGGTCGCTAAACTCGCGACCATGCGCCTGCCGATGCCACCGCTACCCCGACCTGCCGCGGCCCATGCCACCGCGCGCTGGCAAGCCAGCACGCGACGGCAATCGACCCGCGATCGAATTATTTGGTGGCCCGCCTGAAGCGGGGCTGAAGCGAGCCGACGGGCTGTCCCTGAAGCCCGAATCGGAACCCGGCTCGGCGCCCCTGCCCGCTGCTCGGCCAGCACGAAATCTCGAGCCCTGCTGCCGCGATACACGATGGCGGCACCCCCAAACCCTCACACGATCGCCGCAGCGCCACCCGGTTGCAGCGACCGCCCGAGCATGAACACCCCCACCGACTACCGCCAGACCCTGAACCTGCCCGACACGCCGTTTCCGATGCGCGGCGACCTGCCCAAACGCGAGCCCGACTGGATCGCCCAGTGGAACGACACCGAAGACCGCGGCGGCCTGTACCAGCGCCTGCGCGTGGCCCGGCGGGGGGCCCCGCTGTTCGTGCTGCACGACGGACCGCCGTATGCCAACGGCAAGCTGCACATCGGCCACGCGCTCAACAAGATCCTGAAGGACATGGTGGTCAAAAGCCGGCAGCTGGCGGGCTTCGACGCGCGTTATGTACCGGGTTGGGACTGCCATGGACTGCCGATCGAGAACCAGATCGAAAAGGACCACGGCCGCGGATTGCCTCGCGAAAAGGTGCAGGCCTTGTCGCGCGCCTATGCCACCGAGCAGGTTGCGCAGCAGATGGCCGACTTCCAGCGCCTGGGGGTGCTCGCCGACTGGCAGCACCCCTATCGCACGATGGACAAGTCCAACGAAGCGGGCGAGATCCGGGTGCTGAAACGCGTGATGGAACGCGGCTTTGTCTACCGCGGGCAAAAACCGGTGTACTGGTGCTTCGACTGCGGCTCGTCGCTGGCCGAGTTCGAGATCGAGTACGCGGACAAGCAGAGCATCACGGTGGATGTGGCCTTCCCGGCTGCCGACCCGGCGGCGCTGGCGGCGGCGTTCGGTCTGCAAGAGATCAGCAAGCCGGCCTTTGCCGTCATCTGGACCACCACGCCCTGGACCCTGCCCGCTAACCAGGCGCTGAACCTGAACCCGGCGCTGGTGTATGCGCTGGTCGACACCGGGGACCGTCTGCTGCTGTTGGCCGAAGCACTGGTCGAGACCTGCCTTGCGCGCTATCAACTGGAAGGACATGTGGTCGCCACCGCGGTCGGAGCCAAGCTGGAAGGCTTGTCGTTCAAGCACCCGCTGGCCGCAGTCGATGGAGGCTACGACCGGGTCGCCGAGGTGCTGCTGGCCGATTACGCCACCGCAGACGACGGCACCGGAATCGTCCACTCGTCGCCGGCCTACGGTGTGGACGACTTCAACTCCTGCATCGCTGCGGGCATGAAAACCGACGAGATCCTGAACCC
>JBBSPW010000370.1:0-1885 GCA_038258365.1 Burkholderiales bacterium
CTACACCCCGAGCTTCGGCTTGATGGGGCACGAGTCTTTGATCATGCAGCAGAGCGAGATTGGCGCCATCAGCCACAGCATCAAGGACTGCCTGCGCTGCGGCAAGTGCAAACCGGTGTGCGCCACCCATGTGCCGCGCGCCAACCTGCTGTACAGCCCGCGCAACAAGATCCTGGCGACCAGCCTGCTGATCGAGGCTTTCCTGTACGAGGAGCAGACCCGGCGCGGCATCAGCGTGCAGCACTGGGAAGACTTCGAGGACGTGGCCGACCACTGCACCGTGTGCCACAAGTGCGAAAGCCCGTGTCCGGTCAAGATCGACTTCGGCGATGTGACGATGAACATGCGCAACCTGCTGCGGCGCATGGGCAAGAAGAGCTTCAGACCGGGCAATGCCGCGGCGATGCTGTTCCTCAACGCCACGAACCCGCAGACCATCAAGCTGATGCGCATGGCGATGGTCGATGTCGGCTTCACCTTCCAGCGTTTCATGAACCGGCTGCTGAAGCCGGCGGCCCGCGCCCAGACCGCGGCACCGCGGCCCACGCTTGGAACTGCGCCGATCAAGGAGCAGGTGATCCACTTCATCAACAAGAAGATGCCGGGCGGCTTGCCGAAAAAGACCGCTCGCGCCCTGCTGGACATCGAAGACAAGGATTACGTTCCGATCATCCGCAACCCCGAGGCGACGACCTCGGAGACCGAAGCGGTGTTCTATTTCCCCGGCTGCGGCTCGGAGCGCTTGTTCAGCCAGGTGGGTCTGGCGACGCAGGCGATGCTGTGGCATGCCGGCGTGCAAACCGTGTTGCCGCCGGGGTATCTGTGCTGCGGCTATCCGCAGCGCGGCAGCGGGCAGCAAGACAAGGCCGACCAGATCATCACCGACAACCGGGTGCTGTTCCACCGCGTGGCCAACACGCTGAACTACCTCGACATCAAAACCGTGGTGGTCAGTTGCGGCACCTGCTATGACCAGCTGCAGGGCTACCGGTTCGAGGACATCTTTCCGGGTTGCCGCATCGTCGACATCCACGAATACCTGTTGGAGAAGGGCATCACGCTGGCCGGGCACAGCGCTGGATACCTGTACCACGACCCTTGCCACAGCCCGATGAAGCTGCAAGAGCCGATGAAGACGGTTCAGGCGCTGATGGGCCCCAACGTGGTCAAGACCGAACGCTGCTGCGGTGAGAGCGGCACCCTGGGTGTGACCCGGCCCGACATCGCCACGCAAGTTCGCTTTCGCAAGGAAGAACAATTGCGCGCCGATGAAGAAAGCTTGCGCGCGCAGATGGCCGCGGCACCTGACGCCGTGCCACCGGCTCCGGGCACCCCTCTCAAGGTGCTCACCAGCTGCCCCAGCTGCCTGCAGGGTCTGAAGCGCTACGAAGACGATTTGCGCAGCGGCTTGCTGGAAGCCGACTACATCGTGGTCGAGATGGCGCGGCTGAAGCTGGGCGAGAACTGGATGGCCGACTATGTGGAGCAAGCCAACCGAGGTGGCATCGAGCGCGTGCTGGTCTGATCCCATCCTTTCGTACGGGTTGAGAGCAGCTTTTCTTGCTTGATCTGTGTGAGGGCGAGGTTTTGTTTCACTTTCGGCGACTTATTGGGGTTATTACCCCCATGAACTGGGGGTGGTGCTCGACGAGCAGTCTGAGAGACTGCCCCACAGAAGAAAGCCCCGGTGTCGAGCCGTGCGCTTCGGGTCACATCGAACAGACAAGGCGGATCCGCAGCGGCGGTTCCGTCCCATCATTTCAACTTTTAGGAACGCTCATGAAACTTTCAAACATGGCAGTCGCCGTCAGCATTGCGCTGGGTTCCGCCAGCGCATTCGCTGGTGGTGGTGCAATCGATCTCAGTAGCGGCAGCGCGGGCTTCA
>JBBSPW010000371.1:0-1877 GCA_038258365.1 Burkholderiales bacterium
ATGGTCGCTGCGGCGCTGTCTCGACGGTAAGACTGGTAGATGTCGAGCTCGCCACGGCTGCCCACCGGTGTGTCGGCCGCGCGCGGCACCACGCCGATGTAGTTCGGCGCGAAGCCGCCGAGCCAGAACGTGCTGCCGTTGTTGCTGACATCACCATTTGCCCCGCCATTGCGCGTGAACAGGCCGGAGTCCTGTCGGATCAAAGCTGAGAAGGGCAGGCCTTCCTCGGTCGAGATTTTGAAGAGGCCGGGCGGTGCATCGTTAAGCCCCTCGTCCAGCGAGACCAAGCCAATGGAAGCGAAAGGGTCGCCGATCGGGTCGGCCTGCGCTGCGGGTGCCATCAGCAGGACAGCGGCCGCAATGGCGCCGGGGATGCGGAGTCGGGCAGTCATGGTGGACTCTCCTGGTCTGGGTTCAAGGGCAGGGCAGGCTGTTTGCACGACGGCCCTGGTTGAAGTGAACGACCTGCCGTCGCCAAACCGGACACGGACCGCGAGCAACCGTGAGTGATCGTCGGCGACGTTCAGCGACAGGCCCGGTCTAAGCTGCGCCCATGCACCCCACACCCCCGATGCGCCTGCGCCCGACGCTGCTGTCCGACCTGAATTTCGTGATCGAGGTCGAAAGCGATCCGAACAACCTGCCCTTCATCACGCCCTGGGACCGCACGCAGCACGAAGGCGCGGTGCGGATCCCCGACTTTCGCCACTTCATCGTCGAAGCCGGCCGCCATGGCGACGGTGCGCCGCGCGATGGTTTCGTGATCCTGCAGGGTTGCCGCAACCCGCATCGCAGCATCGAGTTGAAGCGTCTGGTGCTGGCATCGGCCAACCACCGCCGCGGGCTCGGGCGGGCGTGCGTTCGGGCGCTCAAGCGAATGGCTTTCGAGGACTTGCATGCGCATCGCTTCTGGCTCGATGTCAAGGTGTTGAACCCGCGCGCGCTGCAGCTCTACGCCAGCGAAGGCTTTGTCGAGGAAGGACGTTTGCGGGAGAGCGTGCGCTTGACCGGTCGAATTGCTGATCGGGCCCATCGGGTCGATGGCGCCGTTAGCGCCGATAGCGCCGACAGCTATGACTCGCTGGTGGTGATGAGCTTGCTGGACCGCGAGTACGCAGCGCGCCGTGCCTGGGGGCTCGAAGCGCAGCTGGGGCGCTCTGGCTAGACTGCGCGCTGTCCTCAAGGAGTGCCGTTCATGTCTTCGCTTCACCCGTATCGCGCGCTGCGCCCGCCACACCCGGCCAGCCCGCTGCGCCGCCTGGCAGGGTTGCATTCGCTGCGGACGCCGCGGCTGTCGGCACTGTGGTTGCCTCTGTTGTTGCCTCCTTTGATGCAGATCCCACTGCCGGCGCTGGCTGCCACCGATGCGCCTGCCAAGGCGGCCAGCCCGCCGATCCAACTGCTCGACGCGGCCACGATCGACCAACGCTGCGACGGTGAGATTGCCAAGGTGCGAGCCCACGTGGCGCGAATGGCGAAAGTGGCGGGCGGCAAGGGCGTGCTGGTCGACTTCAACCGCCTCGAACGTTTCAACGGCGAGTTCGTGAACCCGGTCTACCTGTTCAGCGCGGTGGCAGTCGACAAAGCGACCCGCGACGCAGCGCAGCGTTGCGTCGAGAAGTTCACGCCGCTGTCGTCCGAGGTGTTCCAGAACAGCGCGCTGTACCAGCGCGTCAAGGCGTTCAAGCCGGCCGACGACATCGACCGCGTCTACCGCCAGGACCTGCTCGACCGTTTCGACGAAGCCGGCGCTTCGCTGCCGCCAGCGAAACGCGCGCGTGCCAAGGAGATTGCCGAGCGCACCGAGATCGTTGGCCTGGCGTTCCAGAAAGCGATCAACGAAGACCCGACCACGGTGGTGCTGGCGCCCGAAGATG
>JBBSPW010000372.1:0-1826 GCA_038258365.1 Burkholderiales bacterium
CTGACTGGCGATTCGATGCGGCCGACACGATGGCCGACAGCGGCTTGCATGGCCGCTTGCTGGTCGGCCGCCGCGTGCCGGTGCAGAGCCTCGTCGACGATGCCGACGGGTTGGTGCGGATGCTGGCCACCGCCACCGTCGCTTTGCAACGCGACGGCGCCGATGTCGAATCCGGCACCGGGGCCAACGTGCTCGACAGCCCCCTGCATGCGTTGCGCCATTTCGTCGATGTGTTGCGCGCCTGTCCTGGTGCGCCGGAGTTGCGAGCCGGCGACATCATCACCACCGGCACCTGGACCGATGCCTGGGCGGTGCGGGCCGGTGAGAACTGGTCCTCGGACTACGGCGGACGGTTGCCGGGACTTCGCGTGGGCTTCAGCTGATGGCGGCGGTCAACCGCCGGCAGTGGCTGGCTGCATCGGCTGCCACAGCGGCGGCGGCGGCCGCGGCGGCGGCTGGGGCAGCCGGCCTGGCGCCGACCCGTGCAGCGCATGCCACGACGACAGCAGGGTCTGCAAACGCCAGCCTCGCACTGCAGACCCGCCCCATACCGTCCACCGGCGAAGCCCTGCCGCTGATCGGCCTGGGCAGCTGGATCACCTTCAATGTCGGCACCGATCCGGTGGCGCAAGCCCGCTGCACCGAAGTGATCGGCGCCTTCTTCGACGAAGGCGGTCGCTTGATCGACAGTTCACCGATGTATGGCTCGTCGCAGCCGGTGATCGGCAAGGCGCTGGCAGCGCTGAATCGGGCCGACCGCGCCGATCTTCCCGCCCGCATTTTCTCGGCCGAGAAAGTCTGGACCGGCGACCCGCCCAGTGGCCCGGCGCAAATCGAAGCCTCGCGCCGCTTCTGGGGTGTGCCGCGCTTCGACCTGATGCAGGTGCACAACCTGCTCGCCTGGCAAGCACACCTGCCGCGCCTGCGGCAGATGAAAGCCGCGGGGCAACTTCGTTATGTGGGCATCACCACCTCACATGGCCGGCGCCACGACGACCTGCTGCAGATCATGCAGAAGGAGCGCATCGACTTCGTGCAGCTGAGCCACAGCCTGGTCACTCCCGAAGCCGAAGCGCGCCTGCTGCCGCTGGCGCAGGAGCGCGGCATTGCGGTGATCGTCAACCGACCCTTCGAGCAGGGGGCCCTGCTGCGCGCGCTGCAAGGCCAGCCGCTGCCGGGCTGGGCGGCCGAGATCGGCTGCGACAGCTGGGCGCAGGCCGCGTTGAAATTCGTGGTCTCGCATCCGGCCGTGACCTGCGCCGTTCCGGCCACGCGACAGGTGGCGCACCTGCGGCAGAACCTGGGCGCCGCGCGCGGCCCGATGCCGGATGCGGCACTGCGCAAGCGCATGGCCGCAGACGTGGCGCGGCTGGTGTGACCGCACGCGCGGCCCGGCCGGTTGGAAACAGCGGGCCGCGCAGCCGATGAGCGAATGGTGGACCTACCGACCGCAGAACTTCCTGATGTTCGCGCCGGACACCTACTGGCGATTGTTCGAGCTGGCCAACCAAGCGGCATGGCCGCTGCCCATCGTGCTGCCGATGCTGGGCGTGGCGTGGATCGCGTGGTGGTGGCGGCGGCCCGCAGGCGCAGCGCTGCCGGTGGCCACCGCTGCGCTGGCGTTGGCACTGGCGGCTGTGGCGAGGTTCCATCTTCAGACGCTGTACGCGCCGATCAACTGGGCGGCGCTGCAGTTTGCGTGGCTGTTCTGGGGACTGGCGGCGGCACTGGTGATGCTGCTCGCGGTTACCGTCCGAAGTCGGCCACGCAGCGCTGAAACGGTGGTCCGGCGCGGCATCGCGCTGGGGCTCTTCTTCGTCTCGGTC
>JBBSPW010000373.1:0-1817 GCA_038258365.1 Burkholderiales bacterium
AGCGTGCCTTGCGCTCATCGAGAGGGTGACTTCTAGACGATGCCCGCCAGTACCGCCGCGCTGTCCAGCATGCCCTTCAAGAACCGCCCGGTGTGGCTGCCTTCACAAGCCGCCACCTGCTCCGGCGTTCCGGCCACCAAGACCTTGCCGCCACCGGCTCCACCCTCGGGGCCCATGTCGATCACCCAGTCGGCGGTCTTGATGACATCCAGGTTGTGCTCGATCACGACAATCGTGTTGCCGGCGTCGCGCAACTGGTGCAGCACCTGCAGCAGCATGCCCACATCGTGAAAGTGCAGGCCGGTGGTGGGTTCATCCAATATGTAGAGAGTCCTGCCGGTGTCGCGCTTGGACAGCTCCAGCGCCAGCTTCACACGTTGCGCTTCGCCGCCTGAGAGCGTGGTCGCACTCTGCCCCAGCCGCACATAGCCCAGCCCCACATCCAGCAGGGTGCGCAGCTTGCGCGCCAGGTTCGGCACCGCGGCGAAGAAGTCGTGCGCGGCTTCGACGGTCATCTCCAGCACCTGGCGGATGTTCAACCCGCGGTAGTTCACTTCCAGCGTTTCGCGGTTGTAGCGCGCGCCGTGGCAGACATCGCAGGGCACATACACATCGGGCAGGAAATGCATTTCGACCTTGATGACGCCGTCGCCCTGGCAGGCTTCGCACCGCCCGCCGCCGGAAGCTGCGGCCACGTTGAAGCTGAAACGGCCGGCGCCATAGCCGCGCTCGCGCGCCATCGGCACCTCGGCAAACAACTCGCGGATCGGCGTGAACAAACCCGTGTAGGTGGCCGGGTTGCTGCGCGGGGTGCGGCCGATCGGGCTCTGGTCGACATTGATGACCTTGTCGAACTGCTCCAGCCCGTCGATGCGGTCGTGTGGCGCGGGCTCGGCATGGCTCTGGTAGAGCTTCTTGGCCACCGCCGTGTACAGCGTGTCGTTGATCAAGGTGCTTTTTCCGGAGCCGCTGACGCCGGTGACGCAGGTCAACAAACCAACGGGGATGTCGACGTTGACACCCTGCAGGTTGTTGCCGGTGGCGTTGACGATCGACAGCCTGAACGGCGCCGCGCCGAAGCCGGTGGCGGGCCGGCGCGTGGCCGGCACCTCGATCCGCAGCACATGCCCCAGGTACTTGCCGGTCAGCGATTCGGGGTTGTCCGCCACCTCTTGCGGCGTGCCCTGCGCCATCACGCGGCCGCCATGCACGCCGGCACCCGGACCCATGTCGACCACATGGTCGGCAGCCCAGATCATGTCTTCGTCGTGCTCCACCACCAGCACGCTGTTGCCCAGGTCGCGCAGGTGCTTCAGGGTGCCGATCAAGCGTTCGTTGTCGCGCTGGTGCAGGCCGATCGAGGGTTCGTCCAGCACGTACATGACGCCGGAGAGACCGCTGCCGATCTGGCTCGCCAGGCGGATGCGTTGGGCTTCGCCGCCGCTGAGTGTGTCGGCCCCGCGGTCCAGACTCAGGTAGTTCAAGCCCACATCGTTCAGGAAGCGCAAGCGGCTTCTGATCTCGCGCACGATCTTGTCGGCGATTTCGGCTTTGGCACCCACCAGCTTCAAGCTGTCGAAGTAGTCCAGCGCCAGCGCCAACGTGGCGTGCTCGACTTCGTAGATCGGCTTGCCGCGGCTGCCATCGGCATGGTGCATGAACACATGCCGCGCTTCGCGCTTCAGGCGCGTGCCGTGGCAGGCCGGGCAGGGCCGGGCGGCCTGGTAGCGCGCCAGTTCGTCGCGCACCGCGGGCGAGTCGGTTTCCTTGTAGCGGCGCTCGAAGTTGTGGACGATGCCCTCGAAAGGATGGCTGCG
>JBBSPW010000374.1:0-1802 GCA_038258365.1 Burkholderiales bacterium
CCGGCGTGTAAGGCGAGAAGTTGGACAGCGACACCGCACCGCCCTGCACCGTGCCGGCCTGGATCTTCTGCGCCAGCGCGGCGCCGATGCCGAGTTGCCCGGCTGGGTGCAGCTTGGTGTAGATCTGGCCCGTGGACTGCGCTTCGGCACGGTGGGCGTGATCGTGCCCACGGTCGACAACGCAGTCTTCGCGCTCGGCCTGCAGGCTTTTCAGCAGCGACTGGTGCAAGCCGGGTATGTGGTGCTGCTGGCCTTCAGCGACTACGACCCGGCGCAGGAAGAAGCCCAGGTGCAGGCGCTGCTGTCGCGCGGAGTCGATGCGCTGGCGTTGACGGGCATCAGCCAACGACCCGCGCTTATCGGCCGCTTGCTGCAGCGTGGCTTGCCGTGGGTGCACACCGGTAGTTTTCCGGCACCCGGTGGCGCTGCTTGTGTGGGCTTTCGCAACCGCGAGGCGATCGTGCGCGCAGTGCGCTACCTGCTGGACCTGGGGCACCGGCGGATCGCGATGCTGGCCGGGATCGGCACCCACAACGACCGCGCCGCCGAGCGCATCGAAGGGGTGCGCGAAGCGCTCGCCGCGGCGCGCCTGAAGCTGCCCGAACGGTCGCTGGTGCAAGCGCCTTACACGCTGCCGGCCGCACGCGAAGGCACACGCGCGCTGCTGTCCGCGTCACCCGCGCCGACCGCGCTGCTGTGCGGCAACGATGTGCTGGCCTGGGGTGCGCTGCTAGAAAGCCAGGCGCAGGGTCTGGACGTGCCACGCGACCTGTCGGTAATGGGCTTCGACGACCTGGAGATGTCGCGCCACTGGCGGCCGGCACTGACCACCGTGCGCGTACCGACCGAGGCGATGTGGGTGCGTGCGGCCGACTACTTGCTGGGTCGGCTGGACGGCAGCATCAACGCGCCGCAGCAACAGGAGATCGAGGTCGAGCTGATCGTCCGGGGGTCGACCATGCCGCCGCAGATGGTGCGGCGGGGTCGGAGCTAGCCCACGGGGCGTCATCGTTTCTCGTGCTTGACTTGTTGGGTGCCTCGGAATGCACCGAAGGTGTCGAGTCCTCTTGTGGCCGTGACCAATCGGCACATTGAGCTTTCGGAGCGCGAGGGCGCCTTGTGTTTCCCGGCCCCCCGCCGCCGCGCGCTGCGGCGGTGGTGCAAGGATGCCAGCGCTCTGATTGGCCGATGTCCGTTGACCTGCCGAACTTCGACGACGCGCCAAGCTGAATGTCAACCTGCTCGAGCCCGAAGTCGCCCGTGGGCTGCATGCCGTGCAGCTACATTCGGCCCCCATGGTGCTCAACGCGATCTGGGTCGCATTCATCCTCGTCGGTTTTGTCGTTGCGCTATTCAAGCTGGTGCAGGGCGACATCACCATCTTCACCCGGATCCTCACTGGGCTGTTCGACACCGCCAAGACCGGCTTCGACATCTCACTCGGGCTGGTGGGTGTGATGAGCCTGTGGCTTGGCGTCATGAAGATCGGTGAACGCGCCGGCATGATCGCGCTGTTCGCTCGTGCGCTCGACCCGCTGTTCCGCCGAATTTTCCCGGAGATTCCGCGCGCCCACCCGGCCAGCGGCAGCATGGTGATGAATTTCAGCGCCAACATGCTGGGGCTGGACAATGCGGCCACGCCGCTCGGCCTGAAGGCAATGCGCGAGTTGCAGGAGATCAACCCCGACAAGGCGGTGGCCAGCAACCCGATGATCATGTTCCTGGTGCTGAACACGGCCGGCGTCACGATCATTCCCACCTCGGTGATCGCCATACGCCAGAGCATGGCGGTGAGCCAGGGC
>JBBSPW010000375.1:0-1738 GCA_038258365.1 Burkholderiales bacterium
CACTGTTGAAGGCGGCGGCATGCTGTCGCTGGATATGGACCCGAAGCACGCCTGGGCGCTGGCGCACCGCGAACGCTTTCCGGTCGACCTGAACCGCGCGCCGCGCGAGATGCTGCTGCGGGTGCCGGGGCTGGGGGTGAAAACGGTCGACCGCTTGCTGATGTCGCGCCGCGTGCGCCGCTTGCGGGCTGCCGACCTGCAGCGGTTGCGGGTGTCGATGGCCAAAGTGCTTCCGTTCGTCGAGTTGGCCGACCACCGCCCCGGGCGGCAGATGGAGGCTGCGCTCTCGGCACCGCGCGTGCTGCAGCCACAGCAGCAGAGCCTGTTCGGCGATGCGGATTGAACTGCGGGCTGAAACCGATTTCGATGGCTTTCGCGACGCCGCGCGCGACCTGCTGACGAGCAGCACCGCGCCAGAGGCGGTGCAGTGGGTGGTGGCCGGCGGCGGTGAACCCGAGCTTGCGTTCGAGCCCGAATCCGGACCGATTGCCTCGCATGAATCAGCAGGACCGGCCGTGGCAGCCTCGCCGGTTCGGGTGCCGCGCGACTTCATGGCGCTGTGCCGCGAAGTTGCGCTGCACTCCGACCCCACCCGCTTCGACCTGCTGTACCGCTTGCTGTGGCGCCTGCAGCATGAGCCCGGCCTGCGCCACGATGCGGTCGACCCGCAGATGCTGTTGGCTCGCGAGATGGCGCAGCAGGTGCGGCGCGACATGCACAAGACCAAGGCCTTCGTGCGCTTTCGCGAACTGCCACAAGGCGACGGTGAACTGGTGCTGCATGTGGCGTGGTTCGAGCCCCTGCACCACACGATCGAGGCGGTGGCGCCGTTTTTCATGCGGCGCTTTGCCGGCATGCGATTCGCCATCCTGACCCCGGAACGCTGCGTGCACTGGGATGGAGACGCACTCACCTTCAGCACTGGCGCCCGCAAGCAGGACGCACCACCGGCCGATGCCGGCGAGGCCCTGTGGCTGACCTACTACCGCAGCATCTTCAACCCGGCGCGTCTGAAGCTGCGGGCGATGGAAAAGGAGATGCCGCGCAAGTACTGGCACAACCTGCCGGAGGCCACGCTGATTTCGGAGCTGGCCGCGCAATCGGCCACCCGCACCGGCACCATGATCGAAGACGAGCCTACGGCGCCGCGCGCCATTTCACCGTTGGCTTCATTGCCAAGGGCGCCGGCCGTGATTCCGCCGGTGGTGGCAGCCGACGCCGATGCAGCAACGCGCTGCGCAGCATGGGAGTTGCAGCGCGCTGCCGCCGCGGTTTGTCGCGAATGCCCGATCGGCGAGATGGCCACGCAAACGGTCTGGGGCGAAGGTCCGATCGATGCGCCGTTGATGCTGGTGGGCGAGCAACCCGGCGACCAGGAGGATCTGCGCGGCCACCCTTTTGTTGGCCCCGCGGGCCAGTTGCTGCAACGCGCCATGGCGCAACTGGGATGGGGGCGCGAGCGCGTCTACATCACCAACGCGGTCAAGCATTTCAAGTACGAAGTGAAGCTGCTGCCGCGCGGCAAGCGCCGCATGCACAAGACCGCCGCGCAGAAAGAGGCCGACGCCTGCCTGCACTGGCTCGAAGCCGAGATCGAGCTCGTCAAGCCGCAAGCGATCGTGGCCCTCGGTGCCACTGCAGCGCGCCAGCTGATGGGCCGCGCCGTGGCAGTGACGCGGGAGCGTGGTCAATGGCTGACCCGCGAGGACGGCCGGCGCGTGCTGGTCACCTTGCATCC
>JBBSPW010000376.1:0-1736 GCA_038258365.1 Burkholderiales bacterium
ATCACCGTAGTGCTGGGGGTGGCACTGTTCCTGGCGCTCGGCAAGAACCCGGTGGCGGGTTTGCAGGTGTTCTTCATCGAGCCGCTGAAGAGCGTTTATGCGCTGTCGGAACTGTCGATCAAGGCCACGCCGCTGATCCTGATCGCGCTCGGACTGTCGGTGTGCTTTCGGTCGAACATCTGGAACATCGGTGCCGAAGGGCAGTTCGTGATCGGTGCCATCGCCGGCGGCTTCGTCGCGATGCAGGCCGGCCCGGGCACCGCCTGGATGGGCGCGTGGATCGTGGTGCCGATCCTGCTGGCGGGCACACTGGGCGGGATGTGTTGGGCCGCCATCGTGGCGCTGCTGCGCGACCGCTTCAACGCCAACGAAATCCTCGTCAGCCTGATGCTGGTCTATGTGGCGGTGCTGCTGCTGTCGTACCTGGTCTACGGGCCGCTGAAGGACCCGGCCGGCTACAACTTTCCGCAAAGCATCAGCTTCCTGCCGCAGACCCGCATCCCGAAGCTGATGCCGACCCTGCGCGCCCACATCGGCATCTTCATCGCGCTGGCGGCGGTGGTGTTGTTGTGGCTGTTCCTGTTTCGCAGCTACCGCGGCTTCGCGCTGCAGGTCGGCGGGCTGGCGCCGGCTGCGGCGCGCTATGCCGGCTTCTCGTCGCGCAGTGCGCTGTGGACTGCGCTGCTCATCAGCGGTGGCATGGCGGGTCTTGCGGGTGCGCTGGAGGTGGCCGGGCCGATCGGCCAGCTGACGCCGTATGTGCCCGCCGGCTATGGCTTCGCCGCGATCATCGTGGCCTATGTCGGTCGCCTGCACCCGGTCGGCATCGTGGCGTCGGGGCTGCTGATGAGCCTGTTCTACATCGGCGGTGAGCTGGCGCAGTCGCGGCTCGGCATGCCGAAGTCGATCACCGGCGTGTTCCAGGGGCTGTTGCTCTTCAGCTTGCTGACCTGCGACACCTTGATCCTGTATCGCTTGCGCTGGCAGGGCCGGGTGCCGCAAGCGGACCGGGCTGCGGCATGAGCAGCACCGAACTCGCCCTGCTTTTGGCCGCCACGCTCAACGCCGGCACAGTGCTGGCATTGGCCGGCCTCGGCCTCTTGATCAACGAGCGCGCCGGCATCGTCAACCTGGGTGCCGAGGGCTTGATGCTGGTGGCCGCAGTGGCCGGCTTCGCGACTGCGGTGCAAACCGGCAGTGACACGCTGGGCTTCGTGGCCGGTGCGGCAGCCGGCGCGTTGCTGTCGGTGGTGTTCGGCTGGCTCGTGATCTGGCTCAACACCAACCAGGTCGCCACCGGTCTGGCGCTGGCGCTGTTCGGTGGCGGCTTCTCGGCCTTCGTGGGGGTGTCGTTCGTGCAAGCCACGCTGGGGGCGCGGCCCAGCTTCGAGATTCCGTGGCTGGCCGACCTGCCCTTCATCGGACCCGCGCTGTTTCGCCAGCATCCGAGGGTGCTGCTGACGATCGCCGTCACGTTGGCGCTGGCCTGGTTCTTCTACCGGTCGCGCGCCGGCCTGGTGCTGCGGGCGGTCGGCGAATCGCCTGATTCGGCGCATGCGCTCGGCTATCCGGTGCGCCGCATCCGGCTGGCCGCCGTCGTCGCTGGCGGTGCCTTGTGCGGGTTGTCGGGCGCCTACCTGTCGCTGGTCTACACACCGCTGTGGGTCGAGGGCATGGTGGCCGGCAAGGGCTGGATCGCGCTGGCGCTGACCACCTTCGCCACCTGGCGGCCAATG
>JBBSPW010000377.1:0-1703 GCA_038258365.1 Burkholderiales bacterium
AGCGATGTTGCATGCACCGGAAACCGCGTGCCGACATTGGCACCCAGCCGGATCCGCCGATTGGTCGAGACATGCGCAACGTACAGGATGTCGCTACCCGACAGCACCGCCATCGACGCGCTGTCGCCGGTGTCGTCGCGCAGTTTCTGCAGCGGCGGCAAAATGACCTGCTCGACATTCATTGAAGATAGATAGGCGGTGCCGAACGACAGAACCTCGGGCCGCAGCAGGAACTTGCGCCCGAACTGCGCGACATAGCCCAGTTGCACGAGGGTGTTGAGGCAGCGCCGGGCCACGGCGGGGCTCAGCGAAGTGACCTGCGCCACCTCGCTCAGCTGCATTTCGGGATGGGTCGCATCGAACGCGCGCAGCACCTTGAGCCCTCGTTCGAGGGTCGACAGATACTCGCTGTCCTTGCCCGGCTTGGCTGGTTCTTCCATGGCTGCACCGCTAGCCTGTGGGGCGGGCACAGGCAAGGTGATGCTGTCAGGCGCAAACAGAGCGGTTACTCTGCTGCGGCGGTAGCGTCAGCATGTCCCAGTATCTCGGCATTGTGCTGACCCAGCACCGGCGGCGCGGTGACGCTGGTCGCGCGCTCGCCGTCGAAGCTGACCGGAGAGCGTATGGTGCGGAACCGGCCGTGCGGGCCGTCCGGATCTTCCACGCAAAGCCCCAAATGCTGTGCCTGCGGGGTTTGGATGACCTCTGGTGCGCTGTAGACCGGCGAATGCGGCACTTCCAACTGCTCCAGCGTGGCACACCATTCGGCGCGGTTCCGCGCGGCAAACAGAGGCGCCAGAAAGGCGGCGACCTTCTCGTAATTGGCGATGCGGGCATCGCGGCTGGCAAACTCGGGCCGCTCCAGCATATCGGGCTTGCCGACCGCCACCGCCAGATTTTCCCAGAACTTGGGCGGCGACGACATGTGCAGCGCCAGCCAGCTGCCATCAAGGCACTGGAAGACATAGGATTGCGAGACATTGGGGCGGCTGTAGGGACCCATCACTTCGCCCTCGGAGAGATAATGGGTGAAGTCGTCGAGATTGAAATGCGCCATGGCCTCGAACATCGAGACCTCGACCAGACGGCCCTTGCCCGTGCTTTCGCGCTCATGCAGCGCGGCGAGCACACCATAAGCGCCGTAAAAACCGGTAATCGCATCCGCCAGCGCCGGCCCGACGACGCGGGGGTTTTCAGGGTTGACCAGCAGCCGCAAAAAGCCGCTCGCGGCCTGTGCCACCGTGTCAAAGGCCGGGCGGTCGCGATCTGGGCCGGTCGCGCCAAAGCCCGAGATCGACAGATAGATCAGACGCGGGTTGATCGCGCGCAGCCGCTCTGGATCGACATTGATCTTGTCGGCAACGCCCGGGCGGAAATTCTGGATGAACACATCGGCAGTAGCAATCAGGCGATCGAACGCTTCGAGGTCCGCGCCGCCGCGGGTATCGAGCGTTATCGAGCGCTTGTTGCGGTTATAGGTCTGGAAATGCGGGCTGTAGAGTCCGCCGCGAAACGCGCGGAACGGATCGCCGCCATCGGGACGCTCGACCTTGATCACATCTGCGCCCATATCTGCGAGCATCATGCCCGAAGCAGGACCTGTGATAAACGTGCCCATTTCCAGCACGGTGATATTGGCAAGCGGCTTGGCCATATTGACATCTCCCTGATGGGCAACCATAGAAACTTCGATATACGAAATC
>JBBSPW010000378.1:0-1663 GCA_038258365.1 Burkholderiales bacterium
CGCTGTTGTAGCGCGCCCGCACGATGCCGATGCGCAAGCCTTCGCCTTGCAACTCGGTTGCTGCGCCCTGGTCGGCTTCCTGCATCTGCGGGTCCTGGGCGGTGTCAGTGCTTCAGCGGCTGCAGTGCCGCATGCGCTGCGCTGGCGGCCGCAAGGGCTTGCCGAGTGTCGTCGGCCGCATCGGTTTCAACATCGGCAGCCGGGTCGCAAGCGCCAATGAAGCCGGTGATCTCCAGTCCATAGCCGGCCATGCTGGGCATGCGCCGCGGGCTGCCCAAGAGCCGCATGCGACGCACCCCCAAGTCGCGCAGGATCTGCGCGCCGATGCCATAGGTGCGAAGGTCCATCGGCGCGGGGGTCGGGTCGGTGCGCGGTCTTGCCGGCCGTTCTTCAGGCCTCGCCGTTGGCAGCAGGCGCGGCAGCAGTGCCGCGGCATCGCCGCTGCAGTTCAGCAGCACCGCGACCCCACAAGCGCCGCTTTGCAGTTGCTGCAGCGCCGAGGCCAGCGGCCAGGAATGGCCACCACCGTCCAGGTCCAGCAGATCGAAGGCGGTGAAGGGCTCGTGCACCCGCACGGTCACCTCGTCCGACTCCTTCCAGCGGCCATGCGTCAGCGCCAGGTGCACGCCCCCGCCCTTGTCCGAAAAGCCGATGCACTCGAAGGTGCCTTGCGGGGTGCGCAGCGGGCGCGAGCCCAGGCGTTCGATCAAGCTTTCGTGCCGGCTGCGGTGGCCGATCAGATCGGCGATGGTGCCGATCTTCAAGCCGTGCAACGCTGCGAAGCGTTCCAGGTCGGGCAGCCGCGCCATGGTGCCGTCGTCGTTCATGACCTCGCAGATCACCGCGGCGGGGATCAAGCCGGCCATGCCAGCCAGATCGCAACCGGCTTCGGTGTGCCCAGCCCGCATCAGCACCCCGCCGTCCTGCGCTTGCAGCGGGAAGATGTGACCGGGCTGCACCAGGTCGGCAGCGCGGGCGCCCCGCGCCACCGCAGCCTGCACGGTGCGCGCCCGGTCGGCAGCCGAGATGCCGGTCGTGACTCCGGTGGCGGCTTCGATCGAGATCGTGAAGGCGGTGCCGTGGCGGGTGCCGTTGCGTGCGGCCATCGGCAACAACTGCAGTTGTTCGCAGCGCTCGCGCGTCAAAGTCAGGCAGATCAGACCGCGGGCATGGCGCGCCATGAAGTTGATCGCTGCAGGGGTGACATGCTCGGCCGCGATCACCAGGTCGCCTTCGTTCTCGCGGTCTTCCTCGTCGACGAGGATCACCATGCGGCCGGCGGCGAGTTCGGCTACCAGTTCGGGGACGGGAGCGATGGGCATGCGGCAGATTGTAGGTGTGGGGCTTTGGTAGCAGTGAACCCGGGTCGGGGCTGCAGCCGTCGAGTTCGGGGCCGGCCACTCCTGCGGCCCCGATTGCGCTGCAGAACTACGCGCGATACGACTGGAGCACGCTCCTGCGCAATCGCCGTCAGTTGCTGTCGTGCGGGTATCAAGCGATCCGATGTGCCTTGCTGTGCTGGCAAGGCCGCAGCCGCAGCCGTAGGTCTTCGCCGAGCGGCTGTGACTCGATACGCTCGAAGCGCAGCCCGTCGGCCAATGCCGACAGGGCGGGAAGCTGGGCCATCGACAGGCCCGGACCGGTTATCAACGGTGCCTGGTAG
>JBBSPW010000379.1:0-1618 GCA_038258365.1 Burkholderiales bacterium
GGCAGCGCGCTGGAAGGCGTGCAGGCTTTCATCGAGAAGCGTTCGCCAGACTGGCCGTAGTCGAAGCATCAAGCCCAGCTGACGACACGTCCAGTTCACGCACCGGCCGCACCTCGATGCTGCCCCAGCGTGCCGGTGGAATCCCGGCTGCCAGCCGGATCGCCTCGTTCAGGTCCTTGGCGTCCAGCAGGTAGAAGCCAGCCAGCATCTCGCGCGTCTCGGCAAAAGGCCCATCGAGCAGGCTAACCTCGCCGTTGCGCACCCGCACCGTGGTGGCGGTGTGGATGCCGTGCAGCGGCTCGGCCGCCAACATGTGCTGGCTGCTGGCCAGTTGCTGCGCATAGGCCGCGCAGTCGGCGTCGCTGCAGGCGTTCCAGTGTTCGGCATCGAGGTAGACGAGGCAAAGGTACTTCATGGTGGCGTCCTGCGCGCTGCGCGCTAGTTGAAGGCGATCGGCTCGCCGTTGATGGCCCAGCTGACGCCGAAGCGGTCGGTCAGCATGCCGAAGGTTTTCGACCAGAAGGAGGCCGCCAGCGGCATCGTCACCTGACCGCCCTCTGACAACGCATGAAAGGCCGATTGCGCCGGGTCGACCGTGTCGTATTCCAGCGCCATCATCACACCCTTCATGCCTTCGTGCAGCTGGCCCGGCGGCGTGTCGCCGGCAAACAGCTTGGCGCCGCCCGGCAGGGCCAATGCGGCATGCATGATGCCGGAGCCGCTGGGCATCGGGCCGCCGCAGCCGTCGCCAGCAGCGGCTGCGTCGTCGTTCGGTGATGCCGGCATCTCGTCGTAGCTCATCATCGTTTCGATGGTGGCACCGAGCGCCTTCTCATAGAAGGCGAAGGCTTCGCGGGTGTTGCCGTCGAAGCTGAGGTAGGGGGTCAGGGTGGTGCTCATCGGGGGCTCCTTGGGTGGAAGGTGGGGATTGAAAGTTGCTGATCAGCAAAGAGCAGTCGAACCGCCTCGGCCCGGATCGACAGCCATCGCCCCTCCACCTGGAAAAATAATTCACCGCTCCACTTCGGCCAAGCGGCGCAGCAGGTAGCGGCGCTCTGGCTCCTGGCGTGCCAATGCCGCTGCTTCCCGATAGTGCCGACCGGCCTCGGCAAGCCGCCCGGCCCGCCGGCACAGGTCGGCAGACGCTGCTGCAGCCGGCGGATAGCCGGCCAGCGCGGGCCGCAGCGGCTCGATCAGCAGCAGGCCCGCTTCGGGGCCGTCTCGCATCGCCACGGCCACGGCGCGGTTCAGCGCGATCACGGCGCTGGGTTCGATCCGCAGCAGCGCGTCGTACAAGCCGACGATCTGCGGCCAGTCGGTGGCGGCTGCGCTGGGCGCCTCGGCATGCACCGCCGCGATGGCCGCCTGCAGCGCATAGGCACCAAAGCCGCGCTGCGACAAGGCTTGCAAGGTCAGCGCGCAGCCTTCTTCGATCGCGGAGCGGTCCCACAGCGACCGATCCTGTGCTTCCAGCGGCACCAACTCCCCCGCTGCGGTGCTGCGCGCCGCCCGCCGGGCATCGTGCAAACGCATCAGGGCGAGCAGGCCCAGGACCTCCGGCTCGGGCAGCAAGGTGCGCAGCAGCCGCGCCAGACGGATCGCTTCATCGGCCAGCGCC
>JBBSPW010000380.1:0-1616 GCA_038258365.1 Burkholderiales bacterium
CGACGCGGCGCATGGTGCCGCTTATCACGTGGCGCCCGATGTGTTCCACGAACTGGGTGCATCGGTTGTCAAGATCGGCTGCAGCCCCGACGGGCTCAACATCAACGCCGGCTTCGGCGCCACCGATCCTCGGGCACTGATCGCCGCGGTAGCCGAGCACCGTGCCGACTACGGTATCGCGCTGGACGGCGATGCCGATCGGCTGCAGATCGTCGACGCGCAGGGTCGCATGTACAACGGCGATGAGCTGCTCTATGTGATGGCCGCCGACCGTCTGGCGCAAAAGCGTCCGGTGCCGGGCGTGGTCGGCACGTTGATGACCAACATCGCGGTCGAGCAGGCGCTGGGCCGGCTGGGTGTGGTGCTGGTTCGTGCCAAGGTCGGTGACCGCTATGTGCTGGAGGAATTGACCGCGCGGGGTTGGCACTTGGGGGGTGAGGGGTCGGGCCACCTGCTGGCACTGGACCGGCACACCACGGGTGACGGCATTGTCAGCGCTTTGCAGATCCTGCAGGCGGTGCGTCGCAGCGGCGGGACGCTGGCGAGCCTGCTCGAAGGCGTGGAGCTGTGCCCGCAGACCCTCATCAATGTGCGGGTCGCGTCGGCCAGCGCTTGGTCGCAGAACAAGGCGTTGACCGCGGCCAAACTGTGGGCAGAAGCCGAACTGGGTGACAGCGGACGGGTGTTGATCCGCGCATCCGGCACCGAGCCGCTGCTGCGCGTGATGGTCGAAGCGCGCGACGCGACGCTCGGCCGCCGCTGCGCCGAGCAAATGGCTGCCGCCGCCGCCGCGGGCTGAACGCAGGTCTACCGGGCGGTATTCGACAGAGCCTATTTCTGGGCTGGCGGAATCAGCACGCGGTCGACGATGTGGACAACGCCGTTGGTGGCAGGCACATCAGCAGCCACGACCACGGCGTCTTCCACCGCCACAAAAGTGCCGGTGCGCGACAGGTTGATTTCAGCCCCGTTGACGGTCTTGACCTTCGTGCTGCCGACCTGCGCAGCCATCGTCTTTCCCGGCATGACGTGGTAGGTCAGCACGCTGCGCAGCAACTCCTTGTCGACGGCCAACTTGGACATCGTCGCCGCCGGAAGAGCCTTGAACGCGTCGTTGTTCGGCGCGAACACGGTGTAGGGCCCGGGGCCGCGCAGCGTCTCGGACAAGCCGGCCTGGGCGATCAGGCTGCTCAAAGTCGACAGCTGCGGCGTGCGTGCCGCGGTGTCGGCGATGGTGCTCGGCGCAGGCTGTGTCGCGCAGCCGGCCAAAAGCACAAGGGCTGCGAGCGAGGCTGCAAGCCTCTTGATGGGTGGTGTCATGGCGGGCGAGTCTGCGGGTTGGGGAATCGGGGTCGACGGTATGCGACGCTTGTGACATTCGCGTGAAGGGGCTGTGACAGGACGAATTGAGGGGCAGGTAACAGGGGTCGTGGCACGGCGCATGCCGCCCCTCCCGCGCGGCGAGCCATCCGATCCAGTCACGCGTTTGTCACGTCCGCTGCCTACAGTGTGGTTGTTCAAACCAATGACAAAGGTTCTTTCATGACCACGACGATGTTCCGTTTGGCTGCCTCGTGCACCTTGTTGGCGGCTGGCGTGTGCCAGACCGCGGTTGC
>JBBSPW010000381.1:0-1610 GCA_038258365.1 Burkholderiales bacterium
GCCAGCGTGTTCTTGACGCGGTGGTCCAGCTCGGCCATCAGCAGCCGGTCACGCTCGGCCGCCTTCTTGCGCTCCAGTGCGGCGGCGTTGATGCGGCGCAACACCACATGCAGCAACGACAGCCGCAGGTCGAAGGCCGCCTGGTTGTCGGCCAACGTCCACGGCATGCTGCGGCCGACGATGGTTTCGCGCCAGACCTCGAAGGACTTGCGCGGGCTCAGCCGGTCGCCGAACGGGCCCGACACCACCTCCTTGCCCGCATGCCCTGCCCAGTTGAAGCGGGCCACGATCTCGGGTCGGAACCACATGATGTAGTCCGACAGGTCGGTCGACACCGAGATCACGAGCAGGCCCGAGGCCGAGGCGGCAAAAGCCCGCGCTTCCGGCCAGACATCGCCCAGTCTGTCGGTGGCGTAGATGCCTTCAGACGGGGGCATGTGCGAGTCCAGCCACCCCACCAGCTGCTCGATCTGCGCCTTGGCGGGCGTGGACCCTAGAAAAGTGAGCTGGCCTTTGACGCACACGGCCACACCGCCCTTGCTCTCGCCGGCGATGCCACTGCCGCCGCCGCTGATGTAGTCCAGCAGGTTGGGCGACTGCTGCGTCAGGCCCGCGGCGTAGTCGTCGGCGCCGGCCAGGTTGAGCATCAGGTTTTGCAGCACCGTGCGGCTGGCCAGTCGCAGCTCGAACTGCTGCGCCTTCTCGCGCACTTCCAGCTGCATGGAAAACATCGAGCCGAACAATTCGCACACCGCACGCAGGTGTCGCGGCAGCCGCCGCGGGCTGTAATGGTGGCAGGCGATCAGGCCCCACAACTTGTCGCGGTGGATGATGGAGATGGACATCGACGCGTCGATGCCCATGTTGCGCAGGTACTCGCGGTGGATCGGTGAGACATCGCGCAGGATGGCATGGGTCATGTCCAGCGGCAGGCCGGTGCGGGGGTTGAGCGCCGGCGTCAGCAGCGCGGGGTCGTAGTTGACTTCGGTGATCAGCCGCAGCCAGTTCTT
Organism: Burkholderiales bacterium; assembly: GCA_038258365.1. Classification (GTDB taxonomy): domain Bacteria; phylum Pseudomonadota; class Gammaproteobacteria; order Burkholderiales; family Burkholderiaceae_C; genus Rubrivivax. Next base: position 1,011 of record JBBSPW010000381.1, read on the forward strand.
CAGGTACAGCGCGCGCGCTTGCTGGGGGATGTCGGCCGCCGGATAGTGCAGATCGAGAAAGGGCTCGAGATCGGGCTGGCGGCTTTCGGCAATCACCCACCCCGAGCCGTCCTGCATGAATTGATACACCAGCACGCGGTCATAGACAGCCACCTCTCGCACGCGCTCGGCAGCCATCTGGCACAGCGCCGGCAAGGACGGTGCGTCGTCGAAGCCCACGACCATGTCCTGCACAGCGGCCAGCGGGTCGGCGGCAAAGCGATCGCCGAGGTCGGCGGCCTCGAACTCCAGCACCAGGGCGTTTCCGCAGCGGTGCAGGCTGGCGTCCAGCGGCGTGTCGGCCAGCACACGCAGCGCAGGGTCCAGCAGATGGCGCGGTGTGGTCAGGGCCTGCTCGGCGCTCAATCGGCGCAAGTAGGCGGTCTGCGAAGGGTTCAGTACCGTGTCGGCGGCTTGGCCCAGCAAGGCATGCAGCGGCGTGCCCAGCAAGCCGAGTACGTCGCCGGCGGCTTGCAGCACTTCGAGCGTGTCGGTGTCCAGCACCAGCAGCGCGCCGTGCGGCAGGATGGCGCCGGGGATGTGGATCGGCTCGCGGTCGCA
>JBBSPW010000382.1:0-1559 GCA_038258365.1 Burkholderiales bacterium
CCATGTGCTGACGATGGACGCCGATGGCCAACACCCGCCGGCGTTGATCCCCGACTTCATGGCCGAGTCGCTGGCCGACCCCGGCGCGATGGTGCTGGGCCGGCCGGTGTTCGGTGCCGACGCGCCGCTGCTGCGGGTGCGGGGTCGGCGGGTCTCCAACGGCTGGACCCACCTGGAAACCTTGAACGCGGGCATCGGCGACTCGCTCTACGGCTTTCGCGTCTACCCGGTGGCGCCGTTGCTGGCGGTGATGCGCAGCAGCCGCTGGATGCGCCGTTTCGACTTCGACACCGAAGCGGTGGTGCGGCTGGCGTGGCGCGGCGTTCGTCCCCTCAACCTCGATGCCCCGGTCAAGTACCCGACGCCCGAAGAGGGCGGCGTCAGCCACTTCCGCTATGGGCGCGACAACCTGCTGCTGACGGGCATGCACACCCGCTTGATGGTGGGCTTCGTGCTGCGCCTGCCACTGCTGCTGTGGCGCAAGGCGCGCGGCCTCCCGCCCTTCACTCGTTCTCGAACGGCCCCTTCGTGACGAAGGCTCCGCCCTGGAAGCGGGCCACCGGCGTGGTGGGGTCTGGCGCCGGGCTGCGCGCCAGCACCGCTTCGGCAAACGCCTCTGAGCTGTCCAGAGGCCGGAAGCCGATGTGGCGCGCACTCGCGTTGTCCCACCAACTGCGCGGGTTGTCGCTGACGCCGTAGACGACGCTGTGGCCCACCTGCGGCGCGGTCAACGCGGCGCGCACCAGCCGTTCCAGGTCGTCGTAGCTGAGCCAGCTGGCCAGCATGCGGCGGTCCAGCGGCTCGGGGAAGCACGAGCCGATGCGCAGGCTGACGGTCTCGACGCCATAGCGGTCCCAGTAGAACTGCGCCAGGCATTCGCCATAGGCTTTCGACAGCCCGTAGTAGCCGTCGGGGCGCATCGGGGCTTGCGGGCCGATGGTGCGCGCTTGTTCATGGAAACCGGTGACATGGTTGGAGCTGGCATAGACCACCCGCCGCACGCCGTGGATGCGGGCTGCTTCGTAGACATGGTAGGTGCCGACGATGTTGGCCGGCAGGATGTCCTCGAACGCATGCTCGACCGAGATGCCGCCCAGGTGCACGACCGCGTCGACGCCCCGCAGCAGGTCTTGCACCGCAGCCTTGTCCTGCAACGCGGCCTGCATGGTTTCCTCGTTGGCCCTTGCCGCATCCAACTCGGCGATGTCGCTGACGCGCAGCGTGCTGCACAGCGCGTGCAGGCGTGGCCGCAGCACGCGGCCCAAAGCGCCGGCGGCTCCGGTCAGCAGCAGGCGGGTGAAAGGTTTCTCAGACGGGGTCATGGTTGCGCAGTGCTTCGGGTCGGAGGAGTGGGTTGTGGCGGCGGCCAGGGGTCATGGGTCAGGAGTCAGGGCAGCGGCCACAGCAGCCGCGAGACATCGTCGGGCGCCACACCGCGCAGGGCCGCCAGGGCCGCGGCGGTCGTCGGCTGCGGAACCGCGCGTTGCGCCTGCAACAGCACCGGCAGCGCGGCCGGCAGCACCAGCTGGCGTTCGAGCGGGGTCGGATGCGGCCAGCCG
>JBBSPW010000383.1:0-1538 GCA_038258365.1 Burkholderiales bacterium
AGCGACGAACATGTGCTGGCCGAGGAAGGCTGTTTGTCGGTGCCGCTGATCTACGAGAAGGTCGAGCGCCCGGCCCAGGTGCGGGTGCGCGCGCTGGACCGTGACGGCAAGGCCTTCGAGTTCGACGCCGACGGCTTGGTTGCGGTGTGCGTGCAGCACGAAATGGACCACCTGATGGGCAAGGTGTTCGTCGACTACCTGAGCCCGCTGAAGCGCGACCGGATTCGTAGCAAGATGCTGAAGAAGGCCCGTTCGGGATGATCACTTGATGCGGGTCGGGTTTGCAGGCACGCCCGAGTTCGCAGCGCGGGCCTTGCTGGCGCTGATCGAGGGTGGCTTTTCCGTGCCGTTGGTGCTGACACAACCCGATCGGCCGGCCGGTCGGGGGCAGCAACTGCAGGCCTCGGCGGTCAAGCAGCTGGCGTTGCGGCACGCGCTGCCGGTGGCGCAGCCGCGCGGCCTGCGGCTGGATGGGCGCTTCGCCGACGATGCGGCCGTGGCTCGGGCGGCGCTGCAAGCGGCGCGGCCGGATGTGCTGGTGGTGGCGGCTTACGGCTTGATCCTGCCGCCCTGGGTGTTGGCGCTGCCGACGCATGGATGTCTCAACATCCACGGCTCGCTGCTGCCGCGCTGGCGCGGCGCAGCGCCGATCCAGCGCGCCATCGAAGCCGGCGACGCGCGCACCGGCATCACGCTGATGCAGATGGACGCGGGGCTGGACACCGGGCCGATGCTGTCGACCTGCGACACGCCGATCGGCCCCGACGACACCAGCGCCAGCCTGTATCAGCGACTGGCCGAGCTGGGTGCGCAGCAGCTGCTGGCCTGCCTGGCCGATGTGCAGCTGGAGCGGTTGCATCCCGTGGCGCAGCCCGAAGCCGGCGTGACCCATGCGCCGAAGATCCTGAAATCCGAAGCCGCGATCGATTGGAGCCGCTCCGCTGCCGAAATCGAGCGCCGGCTGCGGGCTTTCGACCCGGCTCCGGGTTGCACAGCCACGATCGAAGGGGAAGCGGTCAAGGTGTGGCGCGGACGGGTCGACTCCGGGTCTGGCACCTCGCCGTTGCCGGGCGAGCGCGTGCCGTCTGCAGACGGCCGCCTGCGCATCGCATGCGGCGAAGGGGTGCTGGAGCTGCTGCAACTGCAACGACCCGGAGGCAGGCGCATCGAGGCTGCCGAATTCGTGTGCGGCATGCGGGCTCAAGCGGGGGGTGGCGGCGACCGATAACGGCTCATGCGCCACCCTTTGCGTTGCCTGATGTCCGTGTTGTCGATCGCCCTGTTGACGGGCCTTGGCGGCTGCGACCTGCTGGGCATCGAAGGCGCCAGTGCGGTGGCCGCACGCCGCGACGCCGAAGGCCGCGCGGTCGGTGCCGGCTGCCGGCAGGGCGCGCGCTCGGTGGAGCAGTGCTACAGCCTCAACAAGCGTGCCGACAAGGCCGCGGTCTTCGCCGGCTGGCGCGACATGAACGACTACATGCGCGAGAACAAGCTCGAAGCGATGCCTTCGTTGCCCGACCCCGACAACACCGTGGCGG
>JBBSPW010000384.1:0-1537 GCA_038258365.1 Burkholderiales bacterium
CGGCGACAACCTGCACGTGCTGCGCGAGCACATCGCCGATGCGTCCGTCGACCTGGTCTACCTCGACCCGCCGTTCAACCCCAAGCGCGACTACAACCTGCTGTTCAAGACGCCCAAGGGCCACCGGTCCGACGCGCAGATCACCGCGTCCGAGGATTCCTTGGCATTGGGGCGAGCAGGCCGAGCGCCTGGCGCAGGGCGGCCACACCTTCAGGAAGGCGCGGCGCGAGCAGGGGGCGAAACCCGATCAGGCGGGGCTGTTCGGCGGTCATGATTGACGCCGCTTTTCCGGTGCGCTTTTGCAGCCCTTCTCCCGCCTGCGGGAGAAGGTGGCGCGCAGCGCCGGATGAGGGCGCTTTTCGTGACCGCATGCGTCACGTTCCCTCACCCCAACCCCTCTCCCGCAGGCGGGAGAGGGGCTTTACAGCCGATGACTCCCGCTTCCAATGAAACCGGTGATTGATCATGCACGGTAGCGGTCTGCAACTGGCGCTGGTGTTGCTGCTGGCCGCGGTGGTCGCGGTGCCGGTGTTCAAGAAGCTCGGGCTGGGCGCGGTGCTGGCATACCTGGCGGCCGGGGTTGCGCTGGGGCCGGACGGCTTCGGCGTGGTGCGCGACGCCGACCGCATCCTCAACGCCGCCGAGATCGGCGTGGTCATGCTGCTGTTCGTGATCGGGCTGGAGCTGTCGCTGCCGCGACTACGGCTGATGCGCCGGCCCATTTTCATCTCCGGCGGATTGCAGGTGCTGCTGACCGCGCTGGTGCTCGGCAGTATTGCGCTGGCCGCACACCTGCACTGGAAAACGGCACTGGTCGTCGGCCTGGGTCTTGCGCTGTCCTCGACCGCGGTCGGGCTGCAACTGCTGGCCGAACGCAAGGAGCTCAATTCCGATTACGGTCGTCTTGGCTTCGCAATATTGCTGTTCCAGGATCTGGTCGCGATCCCGCTGCTGGCGGCGATCCCGCTGCTCGGCGGTGCCAAGAACGAGACGTTGACCTGGATCATGGCGCTGAAAGCGATCGGCGCGGTGGTGCTGGTGGTGATCGGGGGGCGTTATCTGCTGCGCTGGGTGTTCCGCGTGGTGGCGCGCACGCACATGCCCGAGGTGTTCACCGCGACCGCGCTGCTGGCGGTGCTGGGATCGGCATGGTTCCTGCAGGAAGCGGGATTAAGCGCGGGCCTGGGCGCTTTTTTGGCGGGCGTGCTGCTGGCCGATTCGGAGTTCCGGCACGAGCTGGAATCGCAGATCGAACCGTTCCAGGGACTGCTGCTCGGACTGTTCTTCATTGCCGTCGGCATGGGCATCGACCTGGACCGGATAGTGGCAGAGCCGCAGCTGATCGCCGGCGGCGTGATCGTGCTGCTGCTGGTCAAGTTCGGTCTGCTGTTTGCTGTCGGCAAGGCGTGGCCGGGCCGGCTGCCGTGGCGCAGCGCGCTGATGCTCGGCGGCGTGCTGTGGCTGGGCGGCGAATTCGCGTTCGTGGTGTTCAACGAGGCGCAACGCGTGGACCTGCTGGACGGCGTCACCCATGACC
>JBBSPW010000385.1:0-1533 GCA_038258365.1 Burkholderiales bacterium
AGACCTCCAGGGCAGCGCGCGTAGGCCTGCCCGGACGCGGCTTTGCTCGCGCGACGCCGCCGCACACCCAAACTCAAGACCGCAAGCCCGCCCAGCATCAGCGCATAGTTCGCAGGCTCCGGCGCCGGGTCGACCAGCGGGTTGGCGGCGTTGTCGTAGTAGTTCGTGTAGTCGGCCTGGATCGCATAGCCGAGCAATCGGTTCGGGTCGGACAAGGTGACGGTGCTGCCGGGGCCGAAGCCTGAGAGTGCGGCGCCGGTGCCAATGTTCGCGGCACGGACGGTGCCGCTGCCGCCCGTGGCGGTGTGCCAGTCGGGCACCGCCGCATAGATGCGCAGCAGCGCATCGGCCGAATTGCCGATGGCGCCGAAGCCGTTGTCCGTCATCACCAGATAGCTGTCGGGCGTGGGGCCTTGCAGCATCGCCGAGAAACCCTGCACCGGCTGCAGGTTCGCGAGCGGCAGCGGATTGCCGCCCGCGCCGGCGCCGGCGAACTGGCCCGAGGTCGGTCCGGGTGCGAAGGTATTGGCTGGCAGCATGGCCCAGCCGGACAACGTGGCTTGTGTGGCTTGTGGGCGCTGCTGGCGGCAGCGCAAAGCAGGGCGGTGCACGCGGCGGCGATCGCGCCTCGGGCGGTGGTCGGTTTCATGGGGCTGCTCGGGGTGGTTGCTTGACCGGGCTGCATCGGACGCCAGCCGTTTCGCCGGCATGCTGGTGCGGCCGGATGTCGGGCGCGTAAAGGGTTGGTGACACTCGCTGGTCGGCGCCAGGAAAGGGCTCGCGACGCTCGCCGGCACCTTTCGCCAGCGGTTCGCCAGCGGTCGACCCCATTGGCTAAGATGATCGCTTTGTCGATGCTCGGAATCAATCCCATGGAAGTCACCGCCACGGAAGCCAGGAACCGTTTCGGACAGGTGTTGGACGCCTGTCAGCGCGAACCGGTATTCATCGGCAAGAGCGGGCGCCGGCACGGGGTACGGGTGTCGACCGCGCACTGCGACGCGCTGTGGAACGAAGATTTCCGCACCCGGTAGGCCTGCCGATGCACCAGTGGGACGTGTTCGACAACCCCGGCTCCCAATTGCGCGAGGCGCTTCCGTATGGGGTGCTGCTGCAAAGCGATCTGCTGTCGCACCTGAAGACGCGTCGGATCGCGCCGCTGGCGCGCCTGCCGCTTGGTGCGGATCAGCGCACTGCTGCGCGTGTGATGCCGGTGCTTCATGTAAAGGGCGGGGCCTGCCTGCCGTCGCCTCAGGAAGCCGCGCCCATCCTGGCGCGCGCGTTGGGCAAGCCGGTAGCCAGCCTGCGTGGTGACAGTCACCGCATCGTCGATGCGCTCGATGCCGTGATCGCCGGTGTCTGAAAGCACCCTTCAGCAGCCGCTGCGCGCCTACAAGATCCCGCGCTCGGTGTTGGTGGTGATCCACACCGCCGACCTGCAGGTGCTGCTGTTGGAACGTGCCGGCGAGCGCGGCTTGTGGCAGAGCGTCACCGGCTCGCTGGACCGCGACGCTGAAGTGCTGGCGCTGACCG
>JBBSPW010000386.1:0-1527 GCA_038258365.1 Burkholderiales bacterium
CCAACGGCTGGCACGGCCCGCGTCGCTGCCTGTTATCGCTGCGACTTCCCTTGGCATGTAGATGAAGATCAGCGCCGTTTGCATCAGATAGGCTGCAATGGCCGCATTGCGCGATCCGGACTGCAGATATTCGCTGCTGTGCAGGAACATCCAGAGCGTGTTCTTGACGAGATATGATCCGAAGATCGCGATGACATGCGCGACCGAAAACACCTTGAAGACAGCGAGCATGGGCAAAAGAATGTGTGGCCGAATCCGAAATGCTCGCAGCAGCGCGAACAGCAGCAGACCGTATGAAAACCAGCGCAACAGGGTGTCGGTCAGCAATGCCGCCAAGTCATGGACAGTTCCGCTGTTGCCGTAGATGTAGCGATTCCAGAGATAAGCCCCGACAGTCGCGCTGATTATCGCGAACACGAAGGTCTTGTTGATGCTGTCGAGCAGCGGGTCGTGTTCGCTGTCGTGCTTTCCGGCCCAGAAGAAGGATAGCAGGTAAAGCACGAATTCGCGGACGTATTTCTCGACCGAGTTGATGAATTTGTCCGCTTCCACCGGCATCCCCTCGAAGCCCATGACTGCGCAATGTTCAGTAACTTTCGTGAAAGCGCAATATCTGCCGCTACGCGATCCATCGCGCGGCTAGGCGCGGCGTCGCGGGTTCGCTACGGGGCAGCCATGACTGCGCCCATCCTTGTCTTCGATTCCGGTGTCGGCGGCTTGTCGGTGCTTGGGCAGATCCGGGCGCTGCTGCCGGGGCTGGGCATCGTCTATGCCGGAGACAATGCCGGCTTTCCCTATGGCACCAAGTCCGAGGCGGAGATTGCGGCGCGGGTGCCGGCGTTGCTCGGGCGGCTGGTCGAGCGCTATCGGCCGCAACTGGTGGTGATCGCGTGCAATACTGCCTCGACGATCGCGCTCGCCCATGTGCGCGCGGCGCTCGATCTGCCGATCGTCGGCACGGTGCCGGCGGTGAAGCCGGCGGCGGAGCGGTCGCGGACGCAGGTGATCGGCGTGCTGGGGACGGCGGCGACGGTGCGCCAGGCGTATGTCGACCGGCTGTCGGCAGATTTTGCCGGCGATTGCCTGGTGCTGCGCCACGGCTCGGCGCGGCTGGTGACGCTGGCGGAGGCCAAGCTGGCGGGCGAGACGGTGACCGCCGCCGACGTGGCGCCGGAACTGCGCGGGCTGACCGACCAGCCCGGCGGTGACCGGCTCGACATGGTGGCGCTGGCCTGCACGCATTTCCCGCTGCTGGCGGCGGAACTTGCCGCGGCGGCACCGCAGCCGCTGGGCTTTGTCGACGGCGGTGCCGGAATTGCGCGGCGGGTGGCGCATCTGCTTGGGCCGGGGGCGGGGCAGGGGCTACCGCTGCCAGGCCGCGCGGTGTTCACCCGGGCCGACCCGCACGTTGACGCGCTCGCCCCCGCGCTTAAAGGCTTTGGACTCGACAGCACCGAAATCCTGTAGGGGCGCCGCCGTGGCCATGACCGACGAACAACTGCTCGAACGGATGCGCAAGTTCGTGCC
>JBBSPW010000387.1:0-1506 GCA_038258365.1 Burkholderiales bacterium
CGCAGATCGGCGCGCAGCGCCAGCGGCGCCACAGGCTGGGCGCCATGACCTTCGTGCAGCGCACAGGCGTAGTCGTCGCCGCTGGCCATCCAGCGACTGAGCTGACGCGCGCCGACCAGGTCGCGGTAGGAAGCGGTCAGCGGCTTGCGAAAACGCGGTGCGTCAAGGGCTTCGGGGGGCGGCGCTTCGCCGGAGATCGCGATCAGGCCGGCCAGCTCGGCATACAGCGCCGCTTTCTGCGTGGGTGGGTCCGGCGGCTCCAACGGTCCCACCCGCACCGCATCGGCCGCTCGCGGCAGGTGCTCGAGGCTGCCGATCAGCTGCACGTCGAAGCGCAGCTCGGCATCGGCAAACGCAGGCTGACCGGGCGCCAGCGGCGCCAGCGGGTTGCCTTGCGGCAGGCAGACATAACGCAGCGTCAACTGGCCGTCGGCCCAGCGCTGTGGAAAGGCAAGCAGGTTCAGAGCCGAGGTCGGGATGGCCATGGCGGTGGTGCTTTCAAAGAACGAGCGGGATCACGGCAGCGGCCAGCGGGTTGACACCGGCCACCAGCAGCAGGGGACCGAGCGGCACGCGCTGCTCGAACTGGGTCTGGAACGAGCGGCTTTCCTTGAAGAAGACCGCCACCTGGACGGTGCCGGCGACATGGATCTCGGCGAAGATCGTGACCGTCTTGTCGTCGGGGTTGAAGCGTTCGATGCGCGCCAGTGCGTCGGCGCTGAACGACATCGAAAACAAGCCGGCCAGCAGTTGCGCGCGCGCATCGATGCCCAGCATCACACCCGGCTTCAAGGTCTCGGGCACCAGCAGGTAGCCGTACTTGACGGTGGCTTCCAGCGCCAGCAAACCGCCGATCAGGTTGCCGCCGATCGAGGTCACGGTGCCCAGGCCGAGTTCGATCACCGGCTTGCCGCTGTCGTCGATCTCGATCGCGAAGCGGAACACGCCGCCGGCATACAGCAGCGGCGGCAGGATGCCCTGCTGCACATCACCCTGGAACACCAGCTTCAGCCGCGCACCCGTCTTGCCGCCCAGCGCGGTGGAGAAGTGCGCATCGAGCTCGAACTCGCCGAAGAACTTTCCGACCCCGATGTCGATGCGACCTTCGGGCCCACCGCCGATGCTGAACTTCAGGTTCAGGTGCACGCTGAAGCCGGGATTCGGCCCGGCTTCGGCATCGACATCGATATCGACCACCAGCCCCGCCGGCAGCTGGTCGAAGAAACTAAGCGAATCGAGCACCGAAGTCAGTTCTGTGAACGCCGAGCCGAAGACGATCTTCGGCTTGCCTAGGCCGGCGGCAGCGTTGCTCAGCGCTTCGAAGCTGCCGTCGATCGTCAGCACATCGCCGAAGCCGGGAATCTGCAGCACCAGTTGTTGGGGTGGCTGCAACATTTGCAGCGGAGTGCCCGCGAGCGCCGAGTCGATGTTCAAGGTGAACGGCGGCGCAGCCACGCCGACCTTCCCGAACAGCCGCTGCACCGTCCAGCCGGCACCGGTGGCGAG